>NZ_LR594040.1:1564318-1928637 GCF_901543175.1 Streptococcus australis
TCATTTGGATCCATGCTACCAACATGATGGCTTTCTTCTGCAGGAGCTAGTTTCTTATTCAACTTTTCTTTCATGTCCGCAAAAGCTTGTGGAGTTGGTGTTTGTGAAGACAACAAAGCTTCAGCTTGGGCAATCAACTCATCTTGAGAATCTTTTTCACGGACGGATTCGAGCAAGCCTTCCAATTCTTCTCTAGCAGTTTGATAACGTTGATTTCCATCCAAGTCTGTCCCAGCTTGTTTCAACTCATTCAAAGCCTGGTTGACTTCTTCTTGACTAGAATTGTGGTTTTCTGCTACAGCTTTCGCTGCAGTGAGCTTCTCTACTAGTGCTGCTTGTTTGTCCTCACTTGAGAAGGTGTAGGCAAGGGTTGACTGACGGCCTTGAGCAGCAGTGATTTCTTGTTTGAGGTACTCATCGTTGACAGCTGCTTTTGGAGAAACCAAGACATCAAACTCAGCGGTGTGCCCCTTGTAATGCAGGGTCAAGGTTTGACGGCCAGTCTTTTGAGCATTGTAGCCCGTAATTTCAACACCTTCATCAGTAAAGCTGTGAGTCTCTTCTGTCTCATCATCATAGAGAACACCGAAGCGACCTTCAGAGAGATCCAGTTGATCACCTACTAGATAGTCTGTTTTCGGTTTCTGAGTAATGTACAATCCTGCTACTTCTTTTGGTTTTCCTTCATTTTGTCCTGTCACTTGGACTTTCAGATCACCTGACACTGGTAAACCAAGGTATTGAAGTGTTAGGTTTTGTTCCCCTTTTTGATGAGCATCGTATCCAGAAACAGTCACACCTGAGTGAGTAAGGTTAATCAGCTCGTCTGCTTGCCCCCCTTCGTATTGAACACGGAGAGTGCCGCCTCTAAGGTCAAGTTTTTCTCCCTCTTTATAAACTGTCTTCTTAGGCCCTTTTTCAAGACTAACTGCAGCAATTTTTCTTTCATCCTGCGGAATCGCTACTGCCAAGGTGTTACTGATTTCTTTGCCAGGGAGTTGGGTACGATAGTAGAGGAGAGTTGGTTGTTTGTCAAAGGCCAATGGTGCTGTTGCTAGGTCGCCTCCAGTTTCAGTCTTTAAAGTTGCAATTGGTGTTTTTGAATCAGCCTTGTCGTAAACGGTGATGGTTGCACCCGCTGGAACAGCAGAGAAGCCAAGTTGAACTTGATGGTTTCCAAGTGAACGGGCAGCTACCTTAGCCATTGGAATATTTCGACTTTCTGTATCTAGTGTTTCATACATCTTCCAGTTGTAGATACGAATGGCCTTCCAAGGTGTTCCGTTATCTGAGGTGATAACTTTTAGGCGCCAATCTTGGGCAGTAATTGGTTTGTCAAGAGTGATATCCGTAACGTGCGCTTTGTTGCCACGGACTTCCTTAGCTAGCTTCCACTCGCCATCTGTATCCTTGTAGTAAAGATCAAAGTCCTTAGTATTCATTAAACCATCGTTAACAGACTCACCACCAGCTCCCGCATGATCCATTACCCATCTGACAACACGACGCGGTTGGGTCAAACGAATATCAACACTACCGCTCAATTGTCCTGAAGACCACTTGTCCGATAGACTTGTAATCGTTCCGTTCAACATGCCTTCGATGCCTTCACCGCCTTCAGTATTTGGGAAAGTGCTGCCAATAACCGTTGCCCCTGGAACAATATTTTCAGCCAAAGGTCTTGGGAGAGTTGTGTCCTGAACAGTCATGCCCCAGTTGAATGACGCAGTTGCAGCTTCTGAACGGAGTCCATTTTTACCAACTGCAACGACTTTCAATTCTTGCGTTGTACCAGTCGCATTAGCAGAACGGCTAACTTTTGGCAAGTAGATGGTTGAAGCAGATGAACCTGTCAACAAACGCCAGTTGTCACCGTCTTTTTCGTAGACTTCATAGAAATCTGCATCTTGGTTACCCGTAAATTGAACAACTGCTTCAGCTTCTTGGGCATTCTTAAGAGATTGCTTCACCACAGAGAGACCTGTTGGAGCTTGCGGTGCTTGGTGATTGTCTGAAATTGTTAATTGTCCTAGGTTGAACTGATAATCTTTTACAGCACCTTCATGTTCGAAGAAGAGTTTAACTGCATAGATGGTTTTACCTGCTAGTGAGCTAAGATCAATTTCTTCATTTGTCCAGTTTTCAGAAAGAGTCAGTTCTTTCCATGCATCTGCATCCTCAAATTTATAGTCTGGAGTCGTAGAGAAGGCCATATAAACTTTCGAGCCTTTTCCTCCCTTGTGGGCAACCCGAAGTTTGGTTTTCTCCGTTACTTCTAGTTTGGTAGAGTACAAATTCACATCTTGGTTCGTCTTACCAGCTACATCACCTGAGAATTTAAGAGAGTTTCCGCCATTGTAGGCATCTGTAAAGTCATATTCTGCACGGAGTTTTTCACCCGTTGAAGTCTGCCACCAGCGCCATGTTAGCAAGACACCTGAAACAGAACGGTAGTTCCACTCAGAATCCTTAGAAACTTTGCCGTCTACAAACCACTTTCTACCATGACCTGTATTAAAAGAGGTAGTGAAGGTCCGGCCTACTGCCGGAGTGCGGTCCGCAACTAAATTGGCAATTCCATACCATTCTTTATCGCCTGGTTTTTGGGCCGTTGGATCTCCTTGGTAACCTGTGAAGAAGATATCCTCGTTCTTGTGGTAGTCTTCACCTGTTTTTCCTAGACTGGTAATCGTATCCGGCGCAAAAAGTCCCAGTGACAAACGCAACTTGCCATTTTCATCTAAGAGAGCATCCCAGTTGACCTTGGTCTTATATGAACCACCTTGTTGCAATTCTAAGCCTGCAAAGACATCATACTGGCTACGTTCTAGCCATTTGGCCATCTCTACTGAGTAGTCATTCTTTTCCTTGTTCCAGTTAAAGTTGGCAAAGAATTGATCCGCAGGGACCTTGTCACCTTCTTTTTGCATGAACTGGTAGTTGTATTCTCCCAGTCCATCTTCGTGGTAACGACCATATTTGTAGGTCATGGCATCGTACCAAGCATACTTGATTGGGTGGTTGACTTTAGCTGCGTATTCTTTTGTATAGAGCATGAATTGGCGCATTTTTTCACCAAGAGGTGCTACTAATTCCCCCGTTGTTTCCTGGTTGATGAAATAGCCATCAAATCCATAATACTTAGCGAGATCAACGAGTTTTCGTGCAATTGGGAAGGTGCCATCCTCATCTTGCTTCAAAGCCTCAGCAAACTTCTCTTGGTCAGCAATGCTGTTTGACCAGTTGAAGAAGAGGGTTCCATAAACAGGCACACCATTACGGTGCCCAGCATCAATGACGTCTGGAGTTGGGACTAGTCCTTCCCAGAAGACCATTGAATCCAAATATTGCCAGTAATCAAAGGCGTAGGCCTTGAATTCTTCTCCACCAACGGAAGCGTGGTCTTTAGCCTTTGAGTTGGTATTTGCTAGCGCCTGAACCTTGGCTCTTCTGCTTGCTTTTTCGTTAACCAGCTGACCTCTATGGCGCTTGGCGAGTTCAACTGAGGAACGGTTGATGGGATCATCCTCACGCGCACCAGGTTCCCATTTCAACAAATCTTCCCAAGTATCAAACTTGATTTCTTTTGGTCGGAGACTCTTCTCTTCATTTTTAGGAACGTCTGCTAGACTTGGTTTGTCGGCTTTATTGTCAACCACCTGAGGAGCGTCCTCAGACTTGACTCCTTCTTTGTCAGTTGCTGGAGCTGGCTCCTCAACTTTTTCTGTCGGAGCTGGCTTTGCCTCTTCTTTTTCATTGAGCAAATCAGCTATTGCTGGAGAGTTTTCTGAAATTGGTTGCTCAGCTACTTTGTTTTCAGTTTTTTCTAATTGTTTTTCGATGACTGCAGTGTCTGGACTCGCTGTTTCACTAGTGCTTGTAGCCTGAGCGCTCGTATTTGCAACTGCCTCAGGGACAGAGATCTGTTCGGCAAGGGCTGGACTCGCAAATAGAGCTGAACCAATCATCAAGGAACAAGCTCCGATTGATAGCTTTCGAATACTGTAACGGCAACGTTTTTCAAAAAATAGATCTTTCATCTTATCCTCCAAATAAAATAAAAAGTAAGCGCTTTACTTTTTAGATAAAAGCAACTGTTCTTAGCGGACACCACCAGAACAGGATTATCTTCATTTTATCTTATATGAAAGCGATGTCAATCTATTTGACATAAAAACTATAACTAGGATAAGAAACAGTTAAATTTGGATACAATCCTTTCAAACATTTATACTTGAGGTGATAACTCTATTTAAGGAAGAAATTTAAAAAAGTTAGCGATTTCTTACTAAAATATCAAGAAAACACTTGTGGGATTTCCTATTATCCTTTAAAATAGAATAGGAGAAATTCCGTTATTATTTTTCGGAGGAAAAAGAAATGTCCATTAATTGGCAGGAAATTTTATTTCACTTTTTAGGTGGTCTGGGGCTATTCTTATATAGTATCAAGACCATGGGAGACGGTTTGCAACAAGCTGCTGGAGATCGCCTTCGTTTTTACATCGACAAGTACACCAGCAATCCCTTTTTAGGTGTTCTAGTCGGGATTGTCGTGACGGCCCTGATTCAGTCAAGTACAGGGGTTACAGTTATCACGGTTGGACTGGTCAGCGCTAGCCTTCTAACTCTTAGACAGGCTATCGGAATTATCATGGGAGCCAACATCGGAACCACCGTCACTTCCTTTATCATCGGTTTCAAGCTTGGCGAGTATGCTTTACCCTTGATTTTCCTTGGAACCATGTTCCTATTCTTTACAAAAAACAGAACAGCAAACAATATCGGGCGCATCCTGTTTGGTGTAGGGGGAATCTTCTACGCCCTCAACCTCATCAGTGCCGGTATGAGCCCTCTTAAAGATTTACCACAATTCAAGGAATACATGGTAACCTTGGGACAAAATCCTGTGTTAGGAGTTTTTGCCGGTGCAGTGATTACCGTTCTCATCCAAGCTTCTTCCGCGACAATCGGGATTTTGCAAGGTCTCTATGCAGGTGGATTCCTTGACCTTAAAGGTTCTCTACCAGTTCTCTTCGGAGATAATATCGGGACAACCCTAACAGTTATCATCGCGGCAGCTGGAGCCAATGTCTCTGCGAAACGCGTTGCTGCAACCCACGTCACCTTTAACGTTTTAGGGACTATTCTTTGCTTAATCTTATTAGGCCCATTTACGTCAATGATTGAGTACTTCCAAGCACTCCTTCACCTCTCACCTGAGATGACTATTGCCTTCTCTCACGGTGCCTTTAACGTAAGTAACACCATTGTACAATTTCCCTTCATCGGAGCTTTGGCTTTCTTTGTAACTAAGCTCATCCCTGGTGAAGATGAAGTTGTCAAGTACGAGCCGCTTTATCTTGATGAGCATTTGATTAAACAAGCTCCATCAATCGCTCTCGGAAATGCGAAGAAAGAACTCCTTCACTTGGGAAATTATGCTTCTAAAGCCTTTGACCTTTCATACAACTACATCATTGACCTCAATGAAAAGGTTGCTGAAAAAGGCCACAAGACAGAAGAAGCCATCAACACCATTGATGAAAAATTGACTCGTTATCTTATTACTCTTTCAAGCGAGGCCCTTAGCCAGAAAGAAAGTGAAGTGCTAACCAACATCCTGGATTCATCCCGTGATTTGGAACGGATTGGGGACCATGCAGAAGCCCTAATCAATCTGACTGACTACCTTCAACGTAAAAATGTTCAGTTCTCTGAAGCTGCTTTGCAGGAATTGGCTGATATTTATCAAAAAACTACTGGCTTTATCAAGGATGCCCTTGATAGCGTGGAAAACAATGATATCGAAAAAGCTCAAAGTCTGATTGAACGCCATAAAGAAATCAACAATATGGAACGTGTTCTCAGAAAGACCCACATCAAACGCCTTAACAAGGGTGAGTGTTCAACACAAGCCGGGGTCAACTTTATTGACATCATTTCCCACTACACTCGTGTATCTGACCACGCCATGAACCTTGCTGAGAAGGTCATCGCTGAACAGATTTAATAGGTAAGAAATCACCTTGACTTAGGTGGTTTTTTCGTCTCTTAATCAAGAATATTTTTTCTAACGTAAAAAATGCTTTGATTCACAATGGAATCAAAGCATTTTAAAGAGCTCTCCAAACATAATAGCAGAAACCGCGGTTCCTCTGTACTTAGCTTCTTCTCTTTTGATAAAGCGAGCCAAGTTGATCAATTCAGGTGCTGGGTGTTTGGGATTTCTGAACAATTCAAGATTGACCAGACCTGAGAGACGGACTGCTAGTAACTGCTCATTTGTAGTAGGCAGTTTCTTAGCAGTCTCTAGGAGAGCAGCGACTAAATCGTCACTCAAGCCCTGACGGGCATGATTGTAGAGATCTTTTATAAGGCTTTCTAGATTTGGTTCTGCCATCCCGAGCAACCTCCCTTATGTTTAATAATTTTTAATCAAATCAACCGTTGAACGATCTAATTTTTTCACCAAAGCTTGCAAGAAAGCTTGAGCTTCTAGGAAGTCATCCATAGCATAAAGGGTTTGGTGAGAATGGATATAACGAGCACAAACACCGATAGTTGTAGAAGGAACACCGCCATTTTTCAGATGAGCTGCCCCAGCATCCGTTCCACCTTTTCCACAATAGTATTGGTACTTGATACCAGCCTCTTCAGCCGTTGTCAAAAGGAAATCCTTCATTCCTGGGAGGAGCAAGTGACCTGGATCGTAGAAACGAATCAAGGTTCCATCCCCAATCTTGCCTTGACCGCCATAAACATCACCTGCTGGTGAACAGTCAACTGCTAGAAAGACTTCTGGGTCAAACTTGGTTGTGGAAGTATGAGCACCACGAAGACCAACTTCTTCTTGGACGTTAGAGCCCAGATAGAGTTCATTGCCAAGCTTTTGACCTGATAGGGCTTCTGCCAACTCACTCACCATAAGAACACCGTAGCGGTTGTCCCAAGCTTTTGAGATGATATTTTTTTCATTGGCTGTCAAGATAGCGGAGCTATCAGGGACAATGGTGTCACCCGGACGGATACCAAATCTTTCTGCCTCAGCCTTGTCCGCAAAACCACCATCAAAAACGATATCCGAGATAGCAGGCATGGTTGGTCCACCCTTTTCACGAGTCAAATGTGGAGGAACAGAGCCTGAAATCACAGGAATTTCACGACCGTCACGAGTAAAGAGTTTAAAGCGTTGGCTGCTGACCACCATAGGATTCCAACCACCGATTTCAACCACACGGAAGGTACCATCCGCTTTGATTTTGCTGACCATAAAACCAACTTCGTCCATGTGAGAAGCGACTAAGACGCGTGGTGCATCCGCAACTTCTGAATGCTTGATACCGAAAATACCACCCAAGCCATCTGTCACCACTTCGTCCACGTGCGGTGTCAACTTCTCACGAAGATAAGTCCGGACAGGCGCTTCATGACCTGAGATTGCAGCAAGCTCTGTTACTTCTTTGATTTTTGAAAATAATGTTGTCATATCAGTTCCTTCTTTCTGTCCTCCATTTTACCACTTTTTATAGGAGAAGGATAGTGGGAAGGTGGATTGGGTTTTACAAGTTTATCCTATAAAAGAAGGAACTAGCACTTGTTTCAGGAAATTTTCTCATTTTTTACATTAAATTGTCAGAATATTTATTGACAGATTAAAGAAATCATGTTACATTTATATCAGTTTGCTGCACCGAGTACAGTCGGAACGACAGAAGCCGCCAAACTGGGAATGGTGCTGAGCCTCTTTGTCTTTCCGTCTGCTAGTCTGACCCAAAAGATGCTCTTTGCTTTTGTTTCATCCATCGTATTTACCCTCTTCTTCCTAGCCTTTATGACTATTTTTTCTGTAAAGGAAAGGTGGATGTTGCCCCTGATTGGGATCATCTATAGCGGGATTATCGGTTCTATCACAGAAGTTATCGCCTATCGTTTCAATCTGGTTCAGAGTATGACTGCTTGGACCCAGGGCTCCTTCTCCATGATACAGACCCATCAGTATGAGTGGCTCTTCTTAAGCCTATTTATCCTAATTGCCGTTTGGAAATTGTCCCAAACCTTTACCATCATGAATCTAGGAAAAGAAACTAGCGAGAGTTTGGGGATTTCCTACTCCCTGCTTGAAAAGCTGGCCCTCTTTCTGGTGGCACTAACGACAAGTGTCACCATGATTACCGTGGGTGGTTTGCCCTTTCTCGGGGTCATCGTTCCCAATCTTGTTCGCAAGCGCTATGGAGATAATCTGAGCCAAACCAAACTCATCGTCGCACTGGTTGGCGCCAATCTGGTTCTGGCTTGCGATATCCTATCTCGAGTTCTGATTCGGCCCTATGAACTATCTGTCAGTCTCCTACTAGGAATCATCGGTAGCCTCGTCTTTATCCTACTTCTCTGGAGAGGGGGACGAAAAGATGCAGCTTAAAAGCAATCATATGAAACTCTTCGGGCTTCTCATTATTCTTGTAATTGGAGCTTGTCTTCTCTACTTTTGGCCCATTAGCCACCTATCTGCCTTTGCCTGGAAGCTGCGTTCCCAAAAAATCATCGTTTATCTCTTGGTAGCTATCGCGACAGGGATTTCGACCATTAGTTTTCAAACGCTGACGGAAAATCGCTTTCTGACGCCTAATATTTTGGGAATCGAATCCTTCTATGTCTTGCTACAAACCCTGCTACTGGTTTTTGAGAGCAAATTTCTGCAGTTTGGGAAGTCTCCTATCTTAGAATTTATAGTCTTACTTCTTGTTCAATCCCTCTTCTTTCTCGCCTTACAAGGCTACTTGAAGACACTGATGAAACAGGACTTGGTCTTCATTCTGCTAATCTGTCTAGCACTCGGAAGTCTCTTCCGAAATATCAGTACCTTCCTTCAGGTCCTGATGGATCCAAACGAATACGATAAACTGCAAAACAGTCTTTTTGCCTCCTTTCAACATCTCAACACTTCCATCCTAGCCATCGGTTCTCTGATTATCCTTGCTTTGACAATCTTTTTCTTTCGAAAAGCAGTCATTCTGGATGTCTTGCACCTGCAAAGAGAAACGGCTCAGATCTTGGGACTCGATGTCGAAAAAGAACAGAAAGAGCTCCTCTGGGGCATCGTACTTTTGACCTCAACGGCAACTGCTTTGGTAGGGCCTATGGCCTTCTTCGGCTTTATGCTGGCCAACCTCACCTACCTGATTGTCAAAGACTATCGGCACAAGTTACTCTTTATCGTGGCCATTCTGGTCGGATTTATCAGTTTGACCTTGGGGCAAGCCCTCATCGAACGAGTCTTTGCGCTGGAAATTCGCATCAGCATGATCATCGAGAGTGTGGGTGGTTTCTTATTCTTTATCTTACTTTACAGGAGGGCACGTCGGTGAAACTGGAAAACATTGACAAATCCATTCAAAAACAGGATATTTTGCAAGGCATTACCCTTGAAGTCAGTCCTCAGAAACTGACTGCCTTTATTGGTCCAAATGGTGCTGGAAAATCGACTCTCCTCTCCATCATGAGCAGACTGACCAAGAAAGATCAGGGGATTCTCAGTATCAAAGGCCGTGAAATCGAGAGCTGGAATTCGCAAGAACTTGCTCAAGAACTGACCATCTTAAAGCAGAAAATCAATTACCAAGCCAAATTGACTGTTGAAGAACTGGTCAGCTTTGGACGTTTTCCCTACAGTCGAGGTCGACTGAGACCAGAAGACTGGGAAAAAATCCGAGAAACACTGGACTATCTGGAACTAACAAACCTAAAAGACCGCTACATCGATAGCCTGTCTGGAGGCCAGCTCCAGCGGGTCTTTATCGCCATGGTACTAGCCCAGGATACGGACTTTATCTTGCTAGACGAACCGCTCAATAATCTCGATATCAAGCAAAGCGTCAGCATGATGCAGATTCTCAAGCGACTAGTGGAAGAGCTAGGTAAGACCATTATCATCGTCCTCCACGATATCAACATAGCCAGTCAGTATGCGGATGAAATTGTTGCATTTAAAGACGGCCAGGTCTTTTGTAAGGGAAGGACAGATCAAATCATGCAGGCTGACCTGCTCAGTCAACTCTATGAGATTCCCATCACGCTAGCTGATATCAATGGAAAAAAGATCTGTATCTATAGCTAGTAACTCAGAAACTCGTGTTAGAGGAAACTCTGTCTCTTAGTCACTAAGAGCAAGAGACTACCTAAATTGTTATTATATTTTAAAAAGGAGAAATCATGAAAACATCCCTTAAACTTTATCTCACTGCCCTAGCGGCCAGCTTCTTGATTTTCCTTGGTGCATGTAGTACAAACTCAAGTACCAACCAGACGGAGACAAGCAATTCTGCTCCAACAGAAGTAACTATTAAAAGCTCACTAGACGATGTCACTCTTTCAAAAGTTCCTGAGAAAATCGTTGTCTTCGACCTCGGTGCTGCGGATACCATTCGAGCATTAGGATTTGAAAAAAATATCGTCGGAATGCCTACAAAAACTGTTCCGGCTTACCTAAAAGACCTTGCTGGAAAAGTTAAAAATGTTGGTTCTATGGTTGAGCCAGACCTTGAAGCCATTGCTGCTCTTGAACCAGATTTGATCATTGCTTCTCCACGTACCCAAAAATTCGTAGATAAGTTCAAAGAAATCGCTCCGACTGTTCTCTTCCAAACAGGAAAAGAAGACTACTGGGCTTCAACTAAAACCAACATTCAATCCTTAGCAAGCGCCTTTGGTGAAACAGGCACACAGAAAGCCAAGGAAGAATTGGCCAACCTAGACAAGAGCATCCAAGAAGTCGCTGCTAAAAATGAAAATTCTGACAAAAAAGCCCTTGCTATCCTCCTCAATGAAGGAAAAATGGCTGCCTTTGGTGCCCAATCTCGTTTCTCTTTCTTGTATCAAACCTTGAAATTCAAGCCAACTGACACTAAATTCGAAGACTCTCGCCACGGACAAGAAGTCAGCTTTGAAAGTGTCAAAGAAATCAATCCCGACATCCTCTTTGTCATCAACCGTACCCTTGCCATTGGTGGTGACAACTCTAGTAACGACGGTGTCCTAGAAAATGCCCTTATCGCTGAAACTCCTGCTGCTAAAAACGGCAAGATTATCCAACTAACACCAGACCTCTGGTATCTAAGCGGAGGCGGACTTGAATCAACCAAACTCATGATCGAAGACGCTCAAAAAGCTTTGAAATAAGTAAGAAAACCCAACATCACCTGATGTTGGGTTATTTTTCTTCTCGATTTCGTTTAAGTGAAAAGTGGTCTGGCACAGGATCCTTGCCTATTTTCGACCAGGGATGACATCGGAGAATTCGAGCCCAGCCCATCAAAACACCCTTGAAGCCATGTTTTTCAATAGCCTGAATCATGTAGTTGGAACAAGTAGGCTCAAAGCGACAAGAAGGGGGAAAGGCTGGTGAAATAAAACGTTGGTAAAAACGCACTGGTGCTATTAAGATTCGTTTCATTATTTTTTAGTTACAGCCATGGTGTGTAGTTGGCTGATTTCTTTTTTATTAAGACGACGGGATTCTCCCGGACGAAGGCCTGTCAAGTCTAGGTGTCCAAAACGTGTCCGTGACAACTTATCCACTTGAAGACCGACAGCTTCAAACATCTTTTTAACCTGATGGTTGCGCCCTTCATGGATGGTCAACTGCACTACTGAGCGATTTTTGACTGGATCCACTTTGAGAATCTCATAGACAGCAGGCTTGGTTTTCTTGCCCTCAATCTCCACTCCTCGTGTCAAGGGATGAAGGTTTTCCTTATTGGCAACACCTTTGACACGCGCCACATAAACCTTATCGATCTCATTACGAGGGTGAATCATCTCATCTGTAAAATCCCCATCATTGGTCAAAATCAAGACACCTGATGTATCCCAGTCCAAACGTCCCACAGGATAGATGCGCTCTTTGACATTGGGCAAGAGGTCGACAACAGTCTTGCGGCCCTTGTCATCTGTCACACTAGAAATCACTCCGCGGGGTTTATTGAGAAGATAGTAGACCTTTTCTTCGTTGTAGATAGGTTGGCCTTCAACTTCAACCTTGTCACCTGACTTGATGGTGGTTGCTAGTTCACGCACCACTTGGCCGTTGACCGTCACCAAGCCTTGCTTGATCAGCTCTTCTGCTTTTCTCCTACTGGCCACACCTGCGTGGGCAATATATTTATTGATTCTCATCTTCTTCTATCCTTTCACCAAATAATTGGCTTTCTTGCGCTTGAATCTCAAGCTCATCAATCACTGGCAATTCTTCCAAATGATTGATCCCCATGTAATCTAAGAAATAATCCGTAGTCACATAGAGGTTGGGACGACCCAACACTTCTTTTTTCCCGTCTTCTCGTATCAAGTCAAAGGCCTGCAACTTTGCCAAGGCGCCACTCGAGTTGACACCACGGATGGCATCGATTTCTATCCGCGTAATCGGCTGCTTGTAGGCAATGATAGACAAGGTCTCAAGGGCCGCCCGAGATAAACTCTGGTTGATGGGAGCTTTGGAGTATTCCTTCAAAATCGCTACAAATTGAGGCTTGGTCACCAATCTGTAAGCGCCCCCTGTCTCAATCAGGGACAAGCTCGACTCTTGGTCTTTTTCATACTTTTGGGCTAATTTTTCTAAACTCTGCTGGATGCCTGTCGGGGGAAGCGATAGGAGTTCAGCCAACTGACGGACTCGAATCCCATCTTCACCTGCTACAAACAAGAGCGCTTCTATTTCTGCTAAAGTACTCATCTTTCCTCTCTATCAAGTCAAACCTTGCTCCGCTTGACTTTTTTCCTTCTTTTCCATGAGATAGATATCTCCGAAACTCTCCTCTTGCACGAGGACCAGCTCCTGGGTTTTGATTAACTCTAGGGTTGCCAAAAAGAGGGTAATGACCTCTTGGATATTCTGGGCTTCCTTGAACAAATCCTGCAAACGTAACTGGTCCCGTCCAGTCAAGGACTCTTTTACGATGACCATCATATCCTCAATCTTATACTCATCCCGCAAAATGGTCGTGTGGTTCTGAGCGAACTCCTCTTTTTTCTTGGCTAGGATATTTGAAAAAGCCAAAAAGAGGTCAATGGTCGTCCTATCATGCACAAGCTCCGCATCTTCGTAGATCAACTCTGTCGGCGCTTTGGAATAGTACTGGGCCCGATCTTGGTGCTTAGCCTCCAAGTGCTCACCCAAGAGTTTGAACTTGCGGTATTCTTCGATTTGGGAGAGGAGATCCTGCTCCAGGTCATCCTCCAAATCAGCCACTTCTGCCACCTTTGGAAGAAGCTTGCGGCTCTTGATCAGCATTAACTGACTGGCCATGACCATATACTCACCCGTCACTTCTAGACGCATGGCCTGCAGGGTTGAGACATAGGCTAGATACTGTTCGATGACTTCTGTGATTGGCACATCGTAGATATCCATCTGGTACTTAGAAACCAGGTGCAAGAGCAAGTCCAATGGCCCTTCAAAATCTTTTAATTTAATATCCATTATCTATATTTTTCTAAGGTCAGGACTGTTTTTAATCCTAGTTTTTTTGCTATTTCGTACAAATCGACCTTGTTTTCTATTTGTCTTAGAATGAACTGTTCCCGCAAGGCTTGAGCTGATAAGGCTGGGAAACCTTTCTCCTTGACAAAGGACTCCAGCTGACGAAAGGCCCACTGACGAGAATAGGCTTTCCCTCCCCTTTCAAAAAGATAGGTCTGCCCCATCAAGGGTTTCAATTCTGAAAGTAAGGTCGTGGGAATAGTGACAATCCTCTGTTGGGAAGCCTTGTTGATTCGCAGCACCTGAAAATCCAGATTGATATCCGCAATCTTAAGAGCTAAAATCTCGCTAGGCAAGAGTCCCATTTCTAGGATTAAGAGCGCTAGCAAGCGTCCTTCTGGATAGTCACTTTCCTGCCAAAAAGACTCTAGGTCTAACAGTTCTGGCTTTTCGGTCTTCTTTTCAGCTTGTTTGGCTAATTCCAAGCGGTAAAAACTGTCCACCTCTCCTTTTTGATAGAGAAAGTAGAGAAATTGGTTACAGGCCGAAAGTTTTCGCTTTTGGGCACTCATTTTTAGATTGGCTAGCTGGGCTTGGTAAATCTTGAGACTGGTCTCAGAGACCCGCTCCCCTATCATATCTAAAAATTGCTCTAAATCATACTTATAAGACTGCTTTGAATTAGCAGACAAGCCCTGCTTTTTCTCTAAAAAGGCTGAAATGCTATCTCTCATTTGCATCGAATCTCATATTCCTTACTAAAGTCATGCAAGAGGGCATTGACTGCCTTGAGGATGGACTTGCGCGTGATAATTCCTTGGAAAATTCCTTCATCGTCTACGACCGGCAAGAAAGGTTCATCGACCAGTTTATGGAGGACTTCAGTGATATTATAGTCTGGAGCGACGACTGCCACATCTGTCTTGGTCATGTTGACGATATCTGTAGTTGCCATCTGCTCGTCTGTCAAACCTTGCTCCATTTGATAAGCCAAAATATCTCTCAGGCCAATGGTTCCGACAAAGTGTTTGTCAAAGGTCACAACAGGGATACGGGTATAGGTGATTTGGCTCAACACCAAAATCGCATGGTCAGCATTATGGGTATCAATCAAAGCTGCTAGATTCTCAGCAGGGGTGAGAAAGGTCCCTTCCTGCTCCAGTAAAAATAGTTCAAATTCCTTGGCAATCATCGAGCAAACTCCTTGGACAAGCCCGGATAAATCTCATGATCACGTGTCAAAAAGTCTACTTTAAAATAGCTGTCATCAATCTCCACACGTGCATAGAGACATTCTCTAATAGTGCCTCGTGGTTGGCTGATGGAGCCTGGATTTAAAAAGAGTGTTTTTCCTTCCATCCAAGCATTTGGAACATGCAAGTGACCATAGAGACAGATATCGGCATCTTCTTCCTGAGCCCAGTAGTCCAACTTTTGAAAGTTGAAATTGATATCAAACAAGTGTCCATGCGTCTGGATAATCTTGGTCGGACCAAGTTGAGTTACCAAACGTTCTGGGTAGCCAGCATAAAAGTCCATGTTGCCTTTGACGACATGGATACCTTCCCATAGTGGTGAATCAGGACGGAGTTCAGAGTCACCATCGTGAAAAATGGCATCGACTTTCCCCAGATAGCGATCACGAATTTCTTCGACAATCAAGCTATCGCCATGGGAATCACTCATTACAATGATGGTTTGCTTTGCCATGATGGAAATACCTCCAAAAGTTTCTTAACGGCTAAGGCGCGGTGAGATTGGCTATTTTTTTCTTCTAGGGTTAATTCTGCTGAGGATTTACCCGTTTCTCCTACTAAGAAGAGCGGGTCATAGCCAAAGCCATTTTCACCCTTAGGTTCAAAATTAATGTAGCCTGGCCAGTCTGCTTCAACAACCAAACTTTCCTTGTTTGGACTGGCTACGACTAAGGTTGTATGGAATTGAGCCGAACGGTCCTTGAGATCAAAGACCATAGCCAATTCGTGCAAGAGTTTGGCATTGTTTTCCCGGTCAGTTGCTCCCACACCTGCAAAACGAGCTGACCAGACACCTGGCAAGCCACCAAGGACATCGACTTTGAGACCTGAGTCATCTGCTAGAACCATCTTGCCTGTTAATTGGGAAATGGTTTCTGCCTTGAGGCGGGCATTTTCTTCAAAGGTCATGCCTGTTTCAGCTACTTCAGGCAGATCTGGATAGTCATTGAGATTTTCCACATCATAGCCTAGCTTGTCAAAGATAGCTCGGAATTCCTTGGTCTTGCCTTCGTTACGAGTCGCTATCAACAAGGTTTCTCTAACCTTGCTGGTTTCAAAGAAGGCTTCTACATTGACTCCTTCTTTAGGCAATTCTACATGCAGGAGTTGCCCATTTTCAACCAAGAGCAGGGCTCCCTGACGTTGGATGACTTCCAAGTTACGTCCTGCTTCTGCATTTAAAATCTCAACGATAAAGGAGAGCAGACGGAAGTTGGAAGACCAGCGCATCACCGTTATCGTAATCGGAAAGCCGTTTTCCTCATCACGAAAAATCCGCGCCAAATCCATAAAATCAAGCTCAAGCGGATCTTTGATGAGACTGTAGATGCCTCCATAGACATCCCAGACACCGACATACCAGTTCTGGTCGTCCTTGTATTCATAAATTTTGTTTGTCATAATGTTACATGCTCCACATGAATCTCTTTTTCCAGCCATTCTTCCCCAATCTGGGCAAAACTTTGGCTGCTGGCTGTTGTGTAAAAACGGTGATCAAGTGGTCCAGCATCGCGACCACGATTGATTTCAAAATAATTGAGTAAGACTGAGATATCTCGTACACACTCAGCCCCACTATCGATGAGCTGAACCTTGGGCCCCATGACATTCTGGATGATAGGGCGAAGGAGCGGATAATGAGTACAACCCAAAATCAGGCTATCCACTTTTCCGACCAAGGGACGCAGGGTTTCATAAACCACTTTCTTGGTAACACTGGTTGACAGGGCACCAGACTCGACCAAGGGGGCAAACTTGGGACAGGCCAAACTTTCCACCTGTAAGTCTGGATCCAAATCATGGATTTTCTGACGGTAGATGTCTGATTGTACCGTCATGGGGGTTCCAATCACTCCGATTTTCCCGCCTTGACTGGACTTGATGGCTGCCGAAGCTCCTGGCAAAATCACACCTAGGACGGGAATGTCTAGTTTAGCCTTGATTTCTTCCCAGACGACCGCAGTCGCAGTATTACAAGCAATGACAATCATTTTGACATCCTTGGTCAAGAGAAAGTTGACCAACTGCCAAGTATATTCACGAATTTGCTCAGCAGGACGGGGACCGTAGGGTGCCCGTGCCGAATCTCCAATATAGACGATTTCTTCATGGGGAAGCTGACGCATGAGCTCACGAACAACAGTCAAGCCCCCGACACCTGAATCCAAAAAACCAATTGGTCGATTATCCATACAGTCTTCTTTCTAGTCTTCTTTTCTGATTGATAGTTCATCATGATTCCTTGTCCTGAACGATTTGACCGACAGCTTGATAGAATGTCAACTGCCTCTCTCTTAATCATAATCAAATATCAATAGAATGCAAGGAAAAAGTCTTATCCTTGAGAACTATTGAACATAGTGAGAAGTCTGGAACTTTCATCCCAGACTTTTCCTATTTATTTCTTTTTATTGTTAGCAAGGGCTGCTTTTTGTTGACGGATGATTTGGTGGTAAACTTGTTGTACCTTGGCTTCGCTTGGTTTTTGACCATTTGCGCTCAAGAGAGCACGAACTGCCTCAGCGTTCAAACGTGGGTTGTCAGCAAATTCTTTTTCGATTTGCTTACGAACCAAATACATACCTCCAAGAGCTCCTCCTAGAAAAGCTAGCACAATCAAGATAATTGCTAAAATAAGATCCATAATCTTTCTCCTGTTTCTTTTTGAGTCTTCTATATTATACCATAAAGTGACTTTTCTGACTAGTTTGTTTTACGCTTTCAGGGAGGGGGTTAAGCTAATTCTAAGCTAGTCTTACAATCAGAATGAACTATGAAATTACGAATAATTCTCCCCCGTCCTCTCTTTTCTCTACTATTTTAAGAAAAAGCAATCTCAAATATGTTTTTCACTAGAAACCTCTTGACAAAAAATAGGTAATCAGTAGAATGGGATTTGAATAGAAACAAAAATATAGGGATTTGTTTTATAAAATGTAAACGGTTCCAAAAACATAAAGGAGATTTCTATGGACAAAAGATTTTGGGAGAAATCCTGTCGCTATAGCATCCGCAAACTGACGGTTGGGACTGCTTCTGTTTTGCTGGGAGCTGTTTTTCTATCTAGTCATACAGTCTCTGCTGATGGTATTGAAGTGCAGCAAAATGATCCAAGTATTGTCGAAACTACTATTAAACCTGATAGTAGATCAGAGCAGATTGAACCGACTGAGGCCACTAAACCAGCTCTAGTTGAGAACCCAAGTACCGAAAGCAGGACTGCTGAAGAAACTCAAGCCACAAATGCTCAAACTAGTTCTGAGCCTGTTGTTGAATCAAACGAAAACAAGGAGAATGAAAAGACCGAGCTCCCCGTGACAAAGCAAGAAAACTATCAACTCAACTACGATCAGCCAACAGCTCCCTCCTATAATGGGTGGGAAAAACAAGCTCTCCCAGTTGGTAACGGAGAAATGGGAGCCAAGGTCTTTGGTCTAATTGGTGAAGAAAGAATCCAGTACAACGAAAAGACTCTCTGGTCTGGTGGTCCCCAGCCCGATAGCACCGACTATAATGGTGGGAATTACAAGGATCGCTACAAGGTCTTAGCAGAAATTCGTAAGGCTCTTGAAGATGGAGACCGCCAAAAAGCCAAACAACTGGCTGAACAAAATTTAGTTGGGCCTAATAATGCCCAATATGGTCGCTACCTAGCCTTTGGTGATATTTTCATGGTCTTCAATAACCAGAAAAAGGGTCTGGATACCGTAACAGATTATCACCGTGGTTTGGATATCACAGAGGCCACTACGACTACTTCTTACACCCAAGATGGAACGACCTTCAAACGCGAAACCTTCTCCAGCTATCCTGATGATGTCACCGTGACCCACTTGACTAAAAAAGGAAACAAGACGCTTGACTTTACTCTTTGGAACAGCTTGACTGAGGACTTGCTTGCTAATGGTGATTACTCTTGGGAATATTCCAACTATAAAAACGGACATGTTACAACAGATAAACATGGAATCCTTCTAAAGGGAACTGTCAAAGATAACGGCCTCAAATTTGCATCCTATTTAGGAATTAAAACAGACGGAACCGTCACTGTTCAGAATGAGACTCTAACCGTTACAGGTGCAAGCTATGCGACCCTCTATCTCAGCGCCAAGACTAACTTTGCTCAAAATCCTAAAACCAACTATCGAAAAGACATTGATCTCGAAAAAACGGTTAAGGGTATTGTAGAAGCAGCTAAGGCCAAAGACTACGAGATACTTAAGCAAGACCATATCAAGGATTATCAAAGTCTCTTTAATCGCATCAAACTAAATCTAGGTGGAAGCAAGACTGCTCAAACGACAAAAGAAGCCCTTCAAAGCTATAACCCTAGCAAAGGGCAAAAACTGGAAGAACTCTTCTTCCAATATGGTCGTTATCTACTGATTAGTTCGTCTCGTGATCGGACAGACGCCCTTCCTGCCAACCTACAAGGAGTCTGGAATGCTGTAGACAATCCACCTTGGAACGCTGACTACCACCTCAATGTCAATTTGCAAATGAATTACTGGCCAGCTTACATGAGCAACCTTGCTGAAACAGCCAAGCCAATGATCAATTATATTGACGACATGCGCTACTACGGCCGTATCGCTGCCAAAGAATATGCTGGTATCGAATCCAAAGACGGGCAAGAAAATGGTTGGCTGGTTCACACCCAGGCCACACCATTTGGCTGGACTACTCCTGGTTGGAATTACTATTGGGGTTGGTCGCCAGCAGCTAATGCCTGGATGATGCAGAATGTTTATGACTACTATAAATTCACCAAGGATGAGACTTATCTCAAAGAAAAGATCTATCCTATGTTGAAAGAGACTGCCAAGTTCTGGAACTCCTTCTTGCACTATGACCAGGCCAGTGACCGTTGGGTATCTTCTCCATCCTACTCACCAGAACACGGGACCATCACGATTGGAAATACCTTTGACCAATCGCTAGTCTGGCAGCTATTCCATGACTACATGGAGGTCGCCAACCATCTGAAAGTCGACCAAGACTTAGTCACAGAGGTCAAGGCTAAATTTGACAAACTGAAACCCCTTCACATCAACAATGAGGGGCGTATCAAGGAGTGGTACGAAGAAGACAGCCCGCAATTCACTAATGAAGGGATTGAAAACAACCACCGCCACGTTTCCCATCTAGTTGGGCTCTTCCCTGGTACGCTCTTTAGCAAAGATCAAGCTGAATACCTAGAAGCTGCGCGTGCTACCCTCAATCACCGTGGAGATGGTGGAACTGGTTGGTCTAAGGCCAATAAAATCAACCTCTGGGCTCGTCTCTTGGACGGTAACCGTGCCCATCGCTTACTCGCTGAACAGCTCAAATACTCAACCCTAGAAAACCTTTGGGATACCCACGCGCCTTTCCAAATCGACGGAAACTTTGGAGCAACTAGTGGGATGGCAGAAATGCTCCTGCAATCTCATACCGGCTATATTGCACCATTGCCAGCCCTTCCAGATGTATGGAAAGACGGTCAGGTTTCTGGCTTGGTTGCCCGTGGTAACTTTGAAGTCAGCATGAAGTGGAAAGATAAAAACCTTCAAAGCTTGTCCTTCCTTTCAAATGTCGGTGGAGATCTAGTTGTAGACTATCCAAATATCGAAGCCAGTCAGGTTAAGATCAATGGCAAAGCAGTCAAGGCAACTATCCTCAAAGATGGCCGCATCCAACTGGCAACGCAAAAAGGTGACGTCATTACCTTTGAACACTTCCCTGGTCGTGTAACCAGTCTGACAGCAGTTCGACAAAATGGAGTCACTGCCGAACTCACCTTCAACCAAGTAGAAGGTGCTACCCACTATGTCATCCAAAGACACATGAAAGACGCGTCTGGCCAAACCTCTGCGACCAGAGAATTTGTAACCAATCAAACCCACTTTATCGACCGATCACTAGATCCGCAACTCGCCTATACCTACACCGTCAAAGCTATGCTGGGCGAAGTTTCTGCACAAGTCTCTGAACAAGCAACTGTAGAACCCCCTAGTGAATTGATGGATGATCGAGACGGCCGTATCCAGTACGGAGCTGCCTTTGGAAACTGGGCAGACTCAGAATTATTCGGAGGAACAGAAAAATTTGCTGACCTTTCAAAAGGGGACTACACAGACGAAGACATCACTACCACCATTCCTTTCACTGGTGTTGGTATCGAAATCTATGGACTAAAATCGTCCGAACTAGGTCTTGCTACTGCTAAAATTGATGGCAAAGAAGTCGGCGAGCTTGACTTCCATACTGCTGGGGCAACTGAAAAAGGTAGTCTCATCGGTCGCTTCACAGGATTATCTGACGGACCTCACACATTGACTCTTACTGTTAAACGTGAGCACAAAGGACGTGGTAGTGAGCGCTCGAAAATTTCATTAGACTACTTCAAGATTCTAGCAGGAACAGGCAACACGATTGAAAAGATGGATGATCGCGACCCTCGCATCCAGTATGGTTCTCAATTTAAGGACTGGTCTGACCCTGAACTCTACGAAGGCACGGAAAAATACGCTGATATCAACAACAGCGACCCAAGTACTACTTCAGAAGCTCAGGCAACCATTTCCTTTACAGGGACGGGCATTCGTATCTATGGTTTGAAGAGCCTTGCCCTTGGACGAGCACGTGTTACACTAGATGGCAAAGAAATGCCAAGCCTAGATTTCTATACTTCAGGTGCAACTGAAAAGAGAGCCTTTATTGGCGAATTTACAAATCTTACTGACGGTCCGCACACCCTGACATTACAAGTTGACCCAGATTCGCCAGAAGGCCGCAAGAAAATTTCTCTAGACTCCTTTGATATTATCAAAGCCCCAGCTGTTGGTATAGATAGTCCTAGCATCGCGCCTCTTAAGGAAAATGACAAAGAAATTTCCTTAAGCCTACCAGCTGGAGATTGGGAAGCCATCGCTGTAACCTTCCCAGGTGTCAAAGACCCTCTGGTCTTGCGCAAAGTGGACGAAACGCATCTGGTTACAAGTGGAGAGCAAACCCTATTGGCTATCAAAGACAATCAGGTGCAAATCCCAATCCCTGATACCACTGATCGACAAGCTGGAAAAGCGATTGCAGCTTATGCTATCCAAGGAGCTACAACAAGCAGTCCTGTCGTAGCCGTCTTTACTAAAAATGATGAGAAGAAAGTTGACGAGAGTCAGCCAACTACAAGCAAGGGGGACGAACCAGCTCCTACTGTTGAAAAACCTGAATATACCGAACCTATTGGAACCGCGGGGCAAGAAGAACCACCTACTCTGACAATCCCTGAGTATACCGAGCCTATCGGAACCGCAGGGCAAGAAGAGCCACCTACAGTAGAAATTCCGGAGTATACCGACCCTATCGGAACTGCTGGGCAAGAGGAAGCTCCTACTGTTGAAATTCCTGAATACACCGAACCTATCAGAACTGCAGGGCAAGAAGAAGCTCCAATAGTAGAAAAACCTGAGTACACTGACCCTATCGGAACTAGTGGAGTTCAGGCTGCTCCAACCCTCATCCGACCTGAGTATCAGTTACGCACCTTGAAAGATAAAAAGACGGGTGTCGAAATCATCGGTGGAGCCAGCGACTTAGAAGGAATTTCTCACGTTTCTAGCCGACGTGTCCTAGCTCAAGAACTCTTTGGCAAGACCTATGATGCTTACGACCTACAGCTTAAAAATCCAACCGATCATAGCTTGCAGCCAAAAGGCTCTGTTCTGGTTCGCTTGCCTATTTCAGCTAGCGTAGAAAATATCTACTACATCACTCCGACCAAGGAGTTGCAAGCCCTTGATTTCACCGTTCGAGACGGAAAGGTAGAATTCATCACTAATCATTTCAGTACCTATGCTGTCGTCTATCAAGCTACTGGAACAACCTCTAACACAGAGGAAAAACCAAGTACTTCAGATGTAGAAACCTTGGCACACGGCGCTGAAGACCTTTCAGCCAGTCCTAGCCTTGCTAAAGCTGGAAATCATTCTCCTAAAGAACAACTTCCAGCAACGGGAGAATCATCCAACCCACTCCTCTTCTTAGCAGGCCTCAGCCTTGCCCTCACAGCCACTTTTATGTTAAAAGGAAGAAAGGATGACTCCAACTAACCTTTAAGCACACAAAAACAGGATGAAGAACAACTTCATCCTGTTTTATTTTTGAATCAAAGGTTATTTACAGCAGGTATAAAAAGGCTAGGGTCAAGAGACTTGCTAGAAGTCCAACTCCCCAAAAGAAGAAATCAACCTTCCACTCGCTCCAAGGATTGCCCTTGCCTGAGAATCCACCAAGCTCAAAATGATGATGCACAGGTGTCATACGGAAAATACGCTTCCCACCACTAAGTTTGAAGTAGGTGACCTGCATCATAACAGAGCTTGTCTCAAAGACATAGATAATCCCAATCAATAGAAGGGTCCATTCTTGGTGGAGGGCCATAGAGATTGCTGCCAGCATCCCTCCAAGAGCCAAACTTCCCACATCACCCATGAAGACCTTGGCAGGCTTGTGATTAAAGACGAAGAAGCCTAACAAACCACCAATCATGGAAAGAATCACAAGAAGAATATCCAGTTGATTTTGCATATAAGCAATCACACCGTAGGCTGACAAGCTAATCACCACAGAAATACTTGCTAAGCCGTCAATCCCGTCAGTCAGATTCACCGCATTTGAAAAACCAACTAGCCAGAAAAGGGCAAAGAAGATATAGAAAATACCCAGATGTACTTGGTAGCCAAAGACTGAAAGCATATCGCCACCACGCTCATAAAAGAGGTAAAAAATCACTCCTCCAAGCAGTTGGAGAGCAAGTTTTTGCTTGGGATTCAAGCCCTCGTTGATCTTACGAAAGACCTTAAGAAAATCATCCAAAAAACCTACCAAACCATACAAAACCAAGATAAACAAAATCATGCCTACATTATTGGTCAATTGTTGGGTAAAGAGAGCAACCAGAAAGCTCACCACTACTGCAACGATCAGGAAGACAAGACCTCCCATGGTTGGAGTCCCAGCTTTAGCTTGGTGTTGTTTGACATCCTCGTGCATCTGCTGACCCGTAATCTGTGCTTTTCGATAAAATCGGATAAAGGCTGGAATACCTATCAAGGTCAATAGAAAGGCAAGAATTCCAGCACTAATGGAACTAATCATCTTAATCTCCTAAAGTTACTTTCATTTTTTTAATGTCTTTAAGGGCCGTATTGGCACGGACACTTTGTTTCTTGACCGTTTTGCCACTACCTTCCCACTCGATTTCTATATTCAGCCATTTGGCCAATGTTTGCACATTTTCATCTGTCCATCCATACATATCAGGCATTTCTTCGACCTTATCTGACAGGATCAAGATCTGCTGATTTGCTTCCAAATTATCTCCTTCAGAAACCGAGAGTTCCTTGATCTTGGTTCCTGTTCCGATAACGATTGGTTGGACAAGGTTACGACGCAATTCCTCTGCTAGGTCACCCGGCGTAAAGTCCTTGGTAGCTGGCATAGCATAGCTTGTTGTCTTGCTGACCTGATCCAAGCTCTTGGCAGTTGACTGAAGATTGAGGGATTCTTTCATAGCAGAAGCTCGCTCAAGGATTGGGTTGGCAAACTCTCCCAGCTGAACGCCTGAATAATGCTCTGGCTGTTGCACCGTCACATAGAGGATAAAGTCAGGATTCTCTGCAGGATGCATCGACACAACAGAGAAGATATAATTGGTTTCACCTGTCAGGTAACCCCCATTCTTCTCATCGGCAATCTGAGCAGTCCCTGATTTCAGGGCAACATTCTGTCCCGGAACATTGACATTCGGTTTTCCTGTGCTGTGGTTGTACATGGTACCATAGACAGGGTCCGTACCTACCATGACCATGTGGTCTCGCGTAGAGGATGCAGCCGCTTTTGAGACTGGATTTCCGACGATTTCCTTTTGAGACTTGCGGACAGACTGGTCATTTGGATCATAGAGGGCACTGATAAATTTCGGCTCCAACATAACCCCATCATTGGCAATGGCTGTAAAGGCACGAAGCATTTGGGTCTGGGTGACAGAGATCCCTTGTCCAAATGAACTCATGGCGATATTGACAATGTTATCAGCAGGCAATTGACCTGTGTACTCATCTGCCAGACCAAAACGGGTTGGCACCCCAAACTTAAAGCGGTTAAGATAGTCCAGCCATGTCGCATCGCCCATCTTTTGCTCAAGCAAGGTCATCCCGATATTACTTGAGTGGGCAAATCCTTGAGAGAAGGTCATGGTGCCACCACTAGTCAATCCTTCATTGACGTCCCAGTCTCGAATGGTCGCATCTGCTATTTTCAACTCACTACTGTTAAAGTATTCGCCACCGGGGAAGGTGTTGTTATCAATAGCTGAGGCCAACATCATCACCTTCATAGTGGATCCTGGCTCATAGTTACTTTGGTAGAGGATATCACGCCAGACAAAGTCTTTTGTGATGCCATCCTTGGTATCGGCATTGAAGGTCGGCCGTTGGGTCGTAGCCAGAATTTCCCCTGTCTTAGCGCTGACCAAGGTAGCCGTCATATACTTGCCCTTTACCTTTTCCTGAAAGGCATCCATCTGGGTTTCCATAAAGGATTGCAAGGGACTAGAAAGGGTTGTGTACACATCCTTTCCATCCACCGTTTGTTGGGAAGCTTGATCTGTACCCGGAACAATATTTCCCAGACGATCCTTCTCATAGGTGATAATCCCATCTGTACCTGCAAGAATGCTATTTAAAGAACTCTCCAAACCTGATGTCCCAATCAAACGTTTGGTTCCATCCTCATTTTCATGGAGTTGCGCTAAACCGATAAAGGAAGAAGCAAACTGTCCATTGGGATAATTACGGTTAGGGCTTGTTGTAAAGTCAACTCCCTCAACGCCAGCAGTTTTTAGGTCATTTTTAATGGCCATCATATTGGCATAGGTGATCCCATTTCCCTTGGTACCAAAGGATACCTGTTTCAGATCTGGCTGAGAAAGTTGTTCTTTGACATAGGACTCCTCCATATCCAGATACTTATGGAAAATTTCAGCTACCTTATTAAATTGAGAATCCTCTACATAGAGAACTTTGCCTGTTGCTGACTTGTAGGTCTTGTCAATAACGGCATAGATATTATACGAAGTCGCATCCTCTGCAATAGGTGTCCCATTTCGATCGTATATAGTCCCTCGTTTTGCAGGAATCGTCTTGGTTGTTTGATGGACCTTATTTGCTTCTTGAACCAAGTCCTTACCAAATTTTTTACCCGTTCCGATAATGACCGCAAAGTTAACCAAAAAGACAGCGAAGAGTATGACAGCCAATAAACTCAGGCTTTTCCCTACTCTTCGGCGGTTTTCTTCTGGAGATTTGCGATTACGAACGGCATAACGGATGATTTTTTCTTTCCACTGTTTCATTTCTTACTCCGCTGCTCGGATATTTTCGTTATTCAGTTGCAAATCCTTAGAGTTTGCAATCTCTTTCAAACGTTCTGAACGAATCAATTCATTGACCTCTTGCTTGGCATCGTCGAGCTCGGTTTTCTTTTCTTCGATTTGAGCATTAACCTTGGTCAATTCATTCTGAACTTGTAATAGCTTGGTCTGCATAAACACAACGCTAATTGCCAGGATAATCATTGTTGCAGCAATCGAAACATAGAAGGCCTTTTCCACACGTGAAAAACCTTTAAACTTCGTTTGCAATAACTGGCTTGTTTTTTCGATTCTTTCTGCCATGTTTTTCCTCTTACTTGTGAATTTTTCTAGCCACGCGCAACTTGGCTGAATGCGAACGATTGTTGGCTTCTAGCTCTTCGGCACTTGGCAAGATTGGCTTGCGGGATACCAATTCCATCTTAGGCTTAAGATCATCTGGAATGAAGGGTAAGCCTTTGGGAACTTCCACTGTTGAAGCCTCCTTAAACAACTGCTTGGTCAAGCGGTCTTCCAGCGAATGGAAAGTAATGACTGAGATTCTACCATCCAGAGCCAGCATGTCCATGGCCTGCTGGATGGATTCATCTGCCGCACCCAGCTCATCATTGACTTCGATTCGGATAGCCTGGAAAATCTGCTTGGCAGGGTGCCCCTTTTTCTTGAGTTCCTTGGCAGGTTTAGCAGACTTAATGATCTCTGTCAACTCTGTCGTTGTCTCGATTGGTTTCACCTCACGCGCTTGCTCAATCTTACGGGCAATCTGTTTAGAAAACTTATCCTCGCCATATTTGAAAAAGATCCGAACCAAGTCATGATAGTCATAATGATTGACCACCTCATAGGCAGTCAGACTAGCTTCCTGATTCATCCGCATATCCAGTGGCGCATCCTTTTTATAAGAAAAGCCACGCTCACGCTGATCCAGCTGAGGACTGGACACTCCTAAGTCATAACAAATTCCATCAATTTCCTGGACACCGGCCTCTTGTAAACGTGCCTGCAAATGACGGAAGTTATCCTTGATAAAGGTTACCATCCCTTTTTCGATATAGGGTGCCAACCGTTTTTGCGCATTGTCAATGGCATTCTGGTCCTGGTCAAAGGCATAGAGATGACCTTTTTCGCTCAATTTACTTAATAAATATTCGCTATGGCCTGCTCCACCCAAAGTCGCATCAACGTAGATACCGTCAGGTTTCACGTCAAGCATATCAATCGTTTCATGAAGCAAGACCGTTACATGATGAAATTCTTTTGTCATATCCTATCTATTTTACCACAAATCTGACCAGCTTGCACTTGTCAGACAAGGCTAAGTTTCTTCGAAAAAAATTCCCAAAAATATGTCGCATATACTTGACACCCTACCTCCAAAAGAATATAATATAGTCAAATATATGCGACATATCAGAAAGGAGACCCTATGAATCGTGTCAAAGAATTCCGTAAGGAACTGGGCATTTCCCAGCTCGAGCTCGCCAAAGATATCGGTGTCTCGAGACAGACCATCAACATGATTGAAAATGACAAGTACAATCCAACTCTGGAACTCTGCCTCAATCTCGCCCGCAGCCTCCAAACTGACCTCAACAGTCTCTTTTGGGAAGACGATTTTTAAAAAAGGAGCAAACAAATGAAAAAAGAAACTCTCACTGAAAAACTCATCAAACGCACATACGGCATTTCTGGCCCCCTTGACGAACACAAACGGCGCGAGGCCGATCGTATCGGGAATCAGGTCTTTATCGTTCTCTTTTATCTGATGATATTTGGCAATCTCATCCCCTTTGTCCTTGCTTATAAATACCCACAAATTGTCGCTATCGGCTATCCTCTCGTGGTGTTTGGCATTTCGATGATAGCTGCCCTCTATGTGGTCTCTCAAACCAAGAAAACGGGCATCACAGCTATTGATCCCGAAATGTTAAGTAAGAAAGAAAGTAAACAACTGCATTTTCCTGGTCTAAAAGCCGGTCTAATCTATGGTATGGGCATGTTCTTTGGAATACCGCTTCTGAATGTCCTAACCGATGATAGCAAGGATTATCTTGGTTCTCTTTTAAATACAGGGCATTTTGTATCAACTATCCTAGCTACCCTCTTCTTCGGAGCAAGCATACAGCTTCTCATCTCCCGTCGCATTGCAAAAACTAAGAAAGATCAAGATGAGGATTAGGAGGTACCTATGAAATCACTAGTAACTTTACTAATCAGTCACATTTTTGTCAGCATCTTTAGATTATACCTTGAAAAGTTCTTGAAGGGAGGAAAATTCCTGAAATGTTGAATTTTGGAGTTAAACAATAAAATAACTAAAAAATTTTTTAAAATCACTTGATTTTTATCTAGTAATATGCTAGACTATATATATCTAGTAAATCACTAGATATTATCTAGTGATTTACTAGTACGATTTGGTATGTTTCTAGCATATCTGAAAATAAATATTTATTGGAGGTCAAATTTATGGCTGTTACGTATAGCGTCGCTCTCCCGGTAGTCGGGATTGATATTTGCTCAGCAAAAGAAGTTCTGGATGCGCACTTAGAGAAAGCTAACGAGGTCGGCTCTGTATACTTCAGCACGAGTAACAGAATGGATCCTAAAAAACTTACGAAAGTAAGTAAAATATTGCTTGTGAGTAAAGAATTTACTTATATTGCTGATTTGGTACTTTACCAATATTTTAATAAAAAATCAGCTCCTTTGGATGCTGCCGTTTATGCTCCAAGCTTGTTTGCAGACGATCAAGATTATCACTGGCTGAAACTTAAAAATATCAGGGAAATTAGCTTGGATGAATTGAATACTTTTCAAATGATAAACAAGGAAGCCCAAAAAAAATACGATGGTGTTGGGAACTATGTTGAAAATACAGGACGCTTGCAAGTGTTCTATGCAAAAAAAATAAGCTAATTGTAACCAACAACTAGAAAAGAGCATTTCGTTTATACGAGATGCTCTTTTATCTGTAAAATTTCTAGCTTATTAAACTAGAAACTCAGATTTGATGGCCCGAATCAAGTTTTCCCTAGTATTTCTAACAATCTGTATTATTTTTAGCTTGATTTACTTCTATACTCTCTATCAACTCTTTAAAGAAGTCAATCAAAAATCGCTCATTTAGGAGGTTACTCCCATGAAAAAAGAAGATTTCACCACTCGCTTTCTCAAACTATTCTTTCACATACAAGGGCCTTTTGATGAATGTCGTCAAGAGATGATTTACAGGGCTTGTGCCCGTGCCTTGATCCAAATCGTTTACTCCTCCCTCCTACTCTTCTTGTTCTATCTCCTATTTGGACGCTTCATAGAGTTGGTTCGAGATGCCATACCTTACCTCTATTTTGGACTTATCTTCGTCCTCGCATCTAGGGCGAGACTAGCAGTTCGCGACTTACATTTAGACAAGGATGACCAGTCCGAAATCCATCACAAAAGCCACAGCAAAAGCCAGATCAAAGTTCGTAGTTGGAGTGTATTCATCAGCATTCCAATTGGCTTGTTTGTCTTATCAGCCTTTCACAAACTCTTTGTTCAGCATCTTCCCTTCGATACCTTTTGGGACAACCTCTTCCAGTTCGATAAAATGCTCCCTTTACTAGTCTTGGGTTTGGGAATTGGAGCCATCTTTGGAACCATGACCTACGCCTTTTTATCAGAACACGAGGTAAAACACTCTGAACCAGTAACGCATAAGGAAAATATAGAAAAATGACCAGTATATATGATTTTTCCGTTTTAAACCAAAGCAACCAAGCAACTTCCCTAGAGAGTTATCGTGGTAACGTTCTCTTGATTGTCAACACTGCTACTGGATGTGGTTTAACGCCCCAGTACCAGGGACTTCAAGAACTCTATGAACGCTATCAAGATCAGGGTTTTGAAATCTTGGATTTCCCTTGCAATCAATTTATGGGACAAGCACCCGGCAGCGCAGAGGAAATCAATAGCTTCTGCAGCCTACACTATCAGACTACTTTCCCTCGATTTGCCAAGGTCAAGGTCAACGGCAAGGAAGCAGATCCTCTCTATGTTTGGTTGAAAGACCAAAAAGCTGGTCCGCTAGGAAAACGAATCGAATGGAATTTTGCTAAGTTTCTCATTGGCCGAGATGGGCAAGTCCTTGAGCGCTTCTCTTCCAAAACAGACCCCAAAACCATCCAAGAGTTTCTCCAAAAAATACTCTAATTTCTTTTTAAAACGTATCCTTTCATTTAGTTTGAGCCTTGAAAGGATGCGTTTTTTCTTTAAAAAGTAACTTATTTTCTTTAATTTATATTTATTTTTTTCTTTTTTGCTATTGCAATTCTTTTATTAATTTAGTATATTTGTTATATTAAAAGTTTCCAGTCATTTTAAGGGAGAAATGACCTTTTAAATTTTTTTATCTTAAAATGAAAGCGCTTTATGCACAGGAGGTAAGGTGGCTTACAAATTATCAAAGAGTTTTTATCCTTAAATCAAGTTGTAACCAAGTCAGACTTGGGCTCGGGCAGTAGCTGACTGCCTTTCTAAAAACTAGGAGTATATTATGAATCGATACCTTTTTGAAAAAGGGCAAACGTTTAGCATTCGGAAGTTGACTGTAGGTGTGGCCTCTGTCATGGTCGGACTAGCATTTTTTGCTTCAGGAACTGCTCTAGCTGATGAAAATCTTCCCGATGGAAAATCAAACCTTGAGAGTAAAATTGAGCAGGTTTCCAATCTAGAAGAAAACAAAGTTGAACCCGAGAAGAAAGAAAACCTCAACCAGCCAGCAGCACAGCAATTAGAAAAAGAAGAAGCTCCTGCTGATACAAGTAAGGCTGATCTGCTCCCTGAAGAAATTCACGATCAAGCATACCCTGACACCGACGTCAAACCTCTCAAAACTTCAGCTACCGTAGAAAAGGCTGAAAGTCCTCAAGTTGAATCAAAAAGTATTTTGAAGTCAAAGGAAGAGGAGAACGCTCAAAAAGAGAATCGTGCTATTATTAACGGTGGTTTGGATCTCAAGCATATTCAATACGAGGGACAACCCGCAACTGCTGCCACTATGGTCTACAGCATTTATAATGGTGGTTCTCAACGATACATCGTTTCTGGCTCTGGTATTTTCGTAGCTCCTAACGTTTTCTTGACAGTTGCTCATAACTTTTTAGATAAAGAAGGCCATGTTCGCGGCGGAGATTCTGCGCGCTTCTATTACAATCTAGGATCCAACGCTCCCGTTAAGAATTCTCAGCCAAATTCAGGAAATACAACACTCTTCCAAGAGAAAGATATCCACTTCTGGAATAAAGAAGAGTTTAGCAAGGGATACCAAAATGATTTGGCAGCAGTTGTAGCACCTGTCCCTGTTCAAATCGCAAGTCCAAATAAAGCAGCAACTTTTGTACCACTCGCTGAGCATCAGACATACAAATCAGGTGATCCTGTCAGCACGATTGGTTATCCAACTGACTCTAGTTCAAAAGAACTCAAGCAACCTATCATAGCTGGTCAACTTTATAAAGCTGACGGTACAGTTAAATCCGTTGAGTCTTATGACGACAAGGGTGCTACTAGCATCACCTACCAAACAACCTCCGTATCTGGTTTATCTGGTGGTGGGATTATCAATGGCGATGGAAAAGTCATCGGTGTCCACCAGCGCGGAACAGTTGATAATGCGAGTATCCCTGAGAAGGATCGCTTTGGAGGTGGACTTGTCCTCTCTCCTGAACAACTCAAATGGGTTAAAGATATCATCGCAAAACATGGTGTCAAGGGCTGGTATCAAGGTGATAATGGCAAACGTTATTACTTTACACCCGAAGGTGAAATGCTTAGAAATAAGACAGCTGTCATCGGAGAAAATCAGTACTCCTTTGATGAGAGCGGTGTCGCTACTCTAGTCAAGGGAATTGATTACGGACGTGTCGTCATCCAGCACGTGGATGAAGCAGGCAATACAGTCAAAGAAAATGATACTTTCTTAGACAAAACAGAAGTGGGAACTGGCTTTGACTATGATTTCAAAAAAGCAATCACTCCAACCGAATTCTACAAGCAAAATCTAGAAAAATACCAGATTGTTTCCATCGATGGAGTTGAGATTCAGAAGCAACTAAAAGACGAGTGGAACCACAACGTCGTTAGCAAGACAGCTCCTGGAACCCGTGTCATCAAGATTGTCTATAAAGTCAACAAAGGCTCTTTCAAAGTTTACTACCGTCAAAAAGGAACAGCTACTGAACTAGCTGAGGCAACAGTTGATAACAATGAAGGCCAAGAGTATGAGGTTTCCTTTGTCAACACCTTCCATGCAAAAGACATTGCTGGCTACCGTCCAGTCAAGGCTAGCTTGGAAGCAAGGATTCAGCAAAAAGGTGTGAATGAAGTCGTCTTTGAATACGAGCCAATCGCTGATACATCCAATCCAACGACTCCGACTCCTCCAGTCGCTCATCCAGAAGATAAAGAAACTGAGATTGGCAACCATGGACCTCTTCCAAGCAAGGCCCAACTCGATTACCACAAGGAAGAATTAGCAGCCTTCATCCACTACGGAATGAACACTTATACCAATTCTGAATGGGGAAATGGGAAAGAAGACCCTCGATACTTCAATCCAACCAACTTGGATACAGATCAATGGATTCGCACGCTGAAGGAAACTGGCTTCAAACGGACCATTATGGTTGTTAAACACCACGACGGTTTCGTTGCTTACCCTTCTAAGTATACGAATCATACCGTAGCTGCTAGCCCATGGAAAGATGGAAAGGGTGACCTTCTCGAAGAAGTTTCCAAGTCTGCTAGCAAGTACGACATGAATATGGGGGTTTACCTATCACCATGGGATGCCAACCATCCAAAATACCATGTCGCAACTGAAAAAGAATACAACGAATACTATCTCAACCAACTGAAAGAAATCCTTGGCAATCCAAAATACGGAAATAAAGGCAAATTCATCGAAGTTTGGATGGACGGTGCGCGTGGTAGCGGTGCCCAAAAAGTAACCTACACCTTTGATGAATGGTTCAAATACATCAAAAAAGCTGAAGGGGATATCGCCATCTTCTCTGCTCAACCGACAAGCGTTCGCTGGATCGGAAATGAACGTGGTATCGCAGGTGACCCTGTCTGGCATAAAGTCAAACGTGCCAACATCACAGACGATGTGAAAAATGACTACCTCAACCACGGTGACCCAGATGGAGATATGTACTCTGTAGGGGAAGCTGACGTTTCGATCCGTTCCGGTTGGTTCTACCATGACAACCAACAGCCGAAATCACTCAAAGAGTTGATGGATATCTACTTCAAGTCTGTTGGTCGTGGAACCCCACTCCTTCTCAACATTCCACCAAATAAAGAAGGAAAATTTGCAGATGCGGATGTGGCTCGCTTGAAGGAGTTCAAGGCAACTCTAGACCAAATGTATGCGACTGACTTTGCCAAAGGTGCCACTGTAACAGCAAGTTCTACCCGTCAGAACCACCTCTATAAGGAAAGTCACCTGACAGACGGTAAAGATGATACTAGCTGGGCTCTCTCAAATGATGCTACAACTGGTAGCTTTACAGTCGATTTAGGGCAAAAGAGACGCTTTGATGTCGTTGAACTCAAGGAAGACATCGCCAAAGGTCAACGTATCTCTGGTTTCAAGATTGAAGTCGAAATCAACGGGCGCTGGGTGACTTACGGGGAAGGTTCAACTGTTGGCTACCGCCGTTTGATTCAAGGACAACCTGTAGAAGCGCAAAAAATCCGTGTAACTATCACTGGTGCTCAAGCAACTCCAATCTTGACCAACTTCTCAGTCTACAAGACACCTACTAGCATTGAGAAGACAGACGGTTACCCTCTTGGACTCGAGTACCATTCAAATACAACCGCTGACAAGGCTGGTACAACTTGGTACAATGAAGCTGAAGGTGTTCGTGGCACTTCTATGTGGACCAATCAAAAAGATGCCAAAGTAAGCTATACCTTCACAGGAACCAAGGCCTATGTCGTCTCTACAGTCGATCCAGGTCATGGAGAAATGTCCGTCTATGTTGATGGCCAAAAAGTTGCGGATGTGCAAACTAAGAATGCTAGCCGTAAACGAAGCCAAAAAGTCTTTGAAACAGATGATTTAGCACCTGGACAACACACCATTACTCTCGTTAATAAAACAGGTGAACCGATTGCTACAGAAGGAATCTACACCCTAAACAATGATAGCAAGGGAATGTTTGAACTCGAGTCTACTAACTACGAAGTCGAAAAAGGAAAACCAGTCACTGTTAAAATTAAACGTGTTGGTGGAAGCAAGGGAACTGCTACTGTTCGCTTTATCACAGAGCCTGGAACTGGGGTTCACGGTAAAGTTTACCAAGATACAACTCAAGATGTGACTTTTGAAGATGGAGAAACAGAAAAGACTGTTACCATCCCAACGATTGACTTTACAGAACAAGCCGACTCTATCTTTGACTTTAAAGCCAAGCTCACTTCTGTTTCTGATGGTGCCTTGCTCGGTTTTGCTACCGATGCAACAATCCAAGTGATGAAGGCTGAATTGCTGATCAAGGATCAAAAAAGCTATGATGACCAAGCTAGTCAGTTGGATTACAGTACTGGCTGGAACCATGAAACCAATTCAGCAGATAAGTACCAAAAGACGGAGTCTTGGGCTTCCTTTGGGCGCTTAACTGATGTGCAAAAGAAAAAGACAACCGTAACAGCTTACTTCTACGGTACTGGACTTGACATCAAGGGATTTGTAGACCCAGGTCACGGTATCTACAAGGTCTTCTTAGATGGTAAAGAAGTTCCTTACCAAGATGGCATGGGAAATGCTTCGACTATTGATGGCAAGAAATACTTTAGCGGTCACGCTGCCCAACGCCAAGGCAATCAAACTCTGGTTAGCCTAAAAGGTCTTGATGAAAACTTGCACGCAGTCACCCTTCAACTCGATCCTGATCGAAACGATTTGTCTCGAAATATCGGTATCCAAGTAGACCAATTCATCACTCGTGGCGAAGGTAGTGAACTATACAGCAAGGCAGATATCATCCAGTCTATCTCTAAATGGAAAGACGATCTGTCAAACTTTAATCCAGCAGGTTTGAAAAATACGGCTACTGCACGCCAAGCTTTCCAAGCAAATCTAGAAAAATTGAGAAACCAACTCAGTGCCGAAGCTGTGGATGTTCAAGAAGTCATGTTAACTGTCAGTGCCTTACAAGATATCCTTTCCAAGGACGAGAACTATCAAAGAGGCCAAGAGGAACCGAGTCCAGAACAGCCTGCTGAACCGAAACAGCCGGAAATTGAATACAATAAGGCCATGGCTAGCTTGACTGAAGCAATCGAAAAGAAAGTAGCTCAACTCGGAGCAGACAATGATGCTAAGAAGAAGTTAGTCGAAATTGCTAATCAAGCCATTGCTGCGATCCAAGAAGCTAAGACTCAGGAGGCAGTCAATAAAGCGCTAGAAACTGCTCTCGAGCAAATCAACAAGTTGCAACCAGCTCAACCAGAAAAACCAATTACTTCTTCATCTCCTGAAGAAGGAGTTAAGAACCTTGTATTTACACTTCCAAGTTTGGAAATTGTCAATAAGGTAGTGCCGTTCAAGACTATCCGTCGCGAAAATGCCCTACTAGACAAAGGAAAAGAGCAAGTTCTATCAGAAGGGAAGGACGGTCTCCTAGTCGAGTATGTTGAAGTAGACGGTGACAATCGCAAGGTTGTCAAAACGGAAACAACTCCAGCTCAAGAGCGAGTGATTGAGGTGGGCACTAAACAAAGTTCAGTAGGAACAGAGGCACCTCCTGTTGTGACCCTTCCTGAGCACCCTCTACCAGCTCAACCTGAAAAACCGATTACTTCTTCATCTCCTGAAGAAGGAGTTAAGAACCTTGTATTTACACTTCCAAGTTTGGAAATTGTCAATAAACCAGTGCCGTTCAAGACTATCCGTCGCGAAAATGCCCTACTAGACAAAGGAAAAGAGCAAGTTCTATCAGAAGGGAAGGACGGTCTCCTAGTCGAGTATGTTGAAGTAGACGGTGACAATCGTAAAGTTGTCAAAACGGAAACAACTCCAGCTCAAGATCGAGTGATTGAGGTGGGCACTAAACAAAGCTCAGTAGGAACAGAGGCACCACCTGTTGTGACCCTTCCTGAGCACCCTCTACCAGCTCAACCAGAAAAACCGATTACTTCTTCAAGTCCCGAAGAAGGAGTTAAGGATCTTGTCTTTACACTTCCAAGTTTGGAAATTGTCAATAAACCAGTGCCGTTCAAGACTATCCGTCGCGAAAATGCCCTACTAGACAAAGGAAAAGAGCAAATCCTATCAGAAGGTAAAGACGGTCTTCTTGTTGAGTATGTTGAAGTAGATGGCAGCAATCGCAAAGTTGTCAAAACGGAAACAACTCCAGCTCAAGATCGAGTGATTGAGGTGGGTATCAAGCAAAGCTCAGTAGGAACAGAGGCACCACCTGTTGTGACCCTTCCTGAGTATGTTGTCCCAAGAGAGACCGAAAAACCAGCTCCAGTCGTAACAGACAATTCATCAGCAAAAGATGAAAAAGTTCCTGTTGCAACTACAGTCAAACAAGACAAGGAAAAACAACTCCCAGCAACTGGGGAACAAGAAGCGAATGCCTTCCTATTCTTGGCAGCTATTACTTCTATCTTGTCTCTCCTTATCTTCCAAAAGAATTTCAAAGACTAAAAAAATCTTTGATTGATTCTTTCCCATTATTTCAGTTCCCCCGTAGAGAAGACCAAATGGTCTTCTCTTTTTCTATCTGTAAAATTTAAAAACATCCACAAATATACATGGATGTTTTAGTATAAAATTCTAAAATAAGGTTATCATTGAGGGTAGATATTTTCAAAGTCAACTACGATTTCAAGCAAACGGTCATCTAAAAAAGATAGTGCTTCTTGTCTAATATCTTCAGGAATACCATAGTAAGCTTCGGCAATCCCTCCGCAGATGTAGGATGGTGTTTCGAATTCCTATACCATGAAATCTTCTGACGCTCACAAGTCACCTTACCTAGGTCAGATTTCATTCTACCACACCTAGTCTACTGACTACTATTTTTGAGTCCAGCGTAGGCATAGATTCTCGTCCGTGAACAATCTTTTTCCATCTCCACCCTAAAATAAAAGCGATGCTCCCGCCCATCCTTGGCATTTTCCTTGTTTAAGACGAAGTAGTTCTTCTGATTGATGGCCATGGTTCGTAGGATATCATCGATCAAAAAAGTCAAGGGAACATTCATGGCAGAGTATTTTTGGAAATCCTCTTCAAAACGGATATAATTATCTGAAAAATAATCCATCTGCAGTTTGTTTTCATACAACTCTTTTCTAGTCATACACTCCCTCCTCCAACAGTCGAATTTCGAGGATGTCTGTAAGTTCTATCAGCCTATATCCCTCGTTTGTTTTAATAGATAGAGTTTGAGGTGCTAATTCGCTCACCTCACCGATGATTGTCGTTTTTTGCTTTCTTTCCTTGACAACAAAACATCCCTTCAATTGACCAACATAAAGCTGAGAAAGCAAGAGTAGCTTCTCAACTGAATTCAAATTCGTCGAAAAATCAACACGATTTTTTTCTTCACCAAGCGAGCTGGTATGCTCTGAGAGGAAAAAGCCCATCCACTTCTGCATCCCTGGATCTTGATAGTCTCGTGCAGATTGAAAAGGTAAATAAGAACGATCAATCATTGTAATCCATCTAATCCTCCAGCAGAATGCCCACCAATCAGCTTGCTTCTGGCAAAACTCCTAGAGGCTTCTTCCAGTGCATTGGCCTTTAAGAGAGAAGTGAAGCCAAATTGTTTCCGAATGGAGTCAATGGCCGTCTGGAGCCTTTCTTCTTTTTCTAACTTGTCAACATCATCAAAGAGGGAAATCAAACCAAAGGACTCATCCACAAATCCTGAATAGTTGACTCCGACACTTCTGACCGCCCCAGAAGTGTATTTGTTATGAAATAGCTTCAAAACATAATCCGTTAAGATAGCCGTATTATTGGTAGGTTCGATCTTCATTTGTGTGTGAATAGACGGCCTAACCTCCTGTTTAGAGAAACCAAGATAGATAGAGACAAGGGTCGTTTTCTTGCCCGCCCTTCTCAGTCTAATAGCCACCTGCTCTGCCATTTCTCGGAGAATAATTTCGATATCCCGTAACTTCACGTAGTCTCTCGGCAAGATTTGAGAATTTCCCAAACCTTGGGACTTAGCTTTATAGGGCTTATGAACATTGCTCTCGTCAATCCCGTTAGCATGAAACCACAAACGCAGGCCAGCCTGACCCAGAGCTTTCTTTAGCTGGTCTGGATTGCTGGTTGCTAATTCCTTGATGGAAAAAATCCCCAGAGCATGCAAGCGTTTCTCCATCCGCCTGCCAATTCCCCAAAAATCCGTCATCTTGGGAATGGCCCAGACCTTCTCTTCCACATCCTGGTAAGACCAGTTAGCCCTCATGGTCGGGGTGTGCTTGGCCTCATTATCCAGAGCCAACTTGGCTAGTAAGGGATTGGCATTGGACATACCCACCGTAGAGTAGATCCCTGTCTGCCTCCAAATATCTCTCTGGATACGAGCAGAAAGCATATCCAGCTTGTCTTTGCGAGAAATCTGCCTGTCTGGGATGAAATAGTTAAGCGAACTGGTTAGATCGATAAAGCCCTCATCGATAGAGTAGGGATAAATATCATCTGGACTGCCATAGTTTTGAAAGATTCGCTGGATTTCCATATTGACCGCTATGTACTCGTCCATCCGAGGAGGGACAATCAAGGTGACTTGTGCCCAATCTTCGATACAACGCACATAGTCTGAATCTGTAGGCAACCCTTGCTTTCTGGCATTATAGTAGGAAAATTTGCGGGTCTTGATATCAAAGGGCAGATCATAGGCACGCCCAACATTTGACTTGCCAAAAATCTTCTTAAACATGGGAGAGGAGGCTAGGATAAGACCTGTTGAATTATCCGCGCGACTCATGACACAAAGCGAGGTCTTCAGCGGATGCAAGCCCCTTTTCACACACTCAACACTAGCATAAAAGGATTTCATATCGACAAAGGCAATATCACTTTCGGGCTCTCTGGAATAATCAAAGTAGCCCATAGACTAGCCCTCCATTGGCACAAAATTCCCAACGATAATCCCTACAATCCGAGGATCTTCCTCATAGGAGATGAAAATATCCTTGTATTTGGGATTGATAGAGACCAGACGCAAGCCATCTTCCTCTCGATAAACCCGTTTGATATAGGTTTGGTTGTTACAAACCACTGCATAAACCGCCCCATCATAATCAAATCCTGTCTCCCGAATCAGAGCCACAGAACCATTTTGATATTTAGGTTCCATGGAATCCCCAGATACCCATGACGCAAAATCATGGGCTAGTTCTTCATTAAAGTAGACCGTATCAAAATTTCGGTCATCGTAGACCGAAGCCCCAATCCCTGCTGACATGCGTTCATAGACACGGTACTCGTAGAGACGCTCTGGCATGGTCGTCACTTTCTGAGCCTGTTCCTCTTGAGCCAGGTTACGAGCATAGAGAACAACCTTTTCCTTCCCTTGCTTGGAGAGACTATTGTAGAGACGGACAATCTCTATCTGGGTGAAATAACCTTTTGCTACTTTTAAAATCTTCTCTAGCTGAGCAACCTTCTCCTTGGACGGTTCCTTGACCCCACGCTCCCAAGCCGAATAAGCCTGAAAACTAATCCCCAACTCCTCTGCAATTTCCTTCTGTGTCAATTTTAACTCTTTTCTCCGAGCCTTGAGTTTTTCTGGTTGGTACATGATTCACCTCCTAGTGTGATGCTTTAATGGACACATCTCCCTTAGAAAGACACATCGACAGTTGAACTTACATATTCAAAATTCAACCAATTTAGTTTAGTTTTATTATATAAAAAAAGTGGACGATTGTCCACTGGGAAAAACAAGTTTAAACAGCCCCACTTATCTATTCTGAACAAAAAAGACATCCAAGAGAATCTCTTGAATGTCTGTAAATCTCACTATCATGATCAATCACCGGATGGCTCAAGCTTTTTCCTTAAGATAGTGGCTGAAGAAAAAACAAAAAGGTAACTAGCAATCCCCGAAAGATGCAAGCAAGTCGAGATCCATCCGGTGATCATTGGTAAAAGCATCAGGCTAGCTAGAAGGATTAAGAAAAGATAATACAGTTTTACAGTGCATGAAAATTCTTTCCAAATATTCGGTAAAAGTATGACTCCTCCAGTTATAAAAGCATAGCCAACCGCAGAAATCCCCGTCGCCTGAATTTTTTGCCCCTGTGTTAAGAAGTGAAAGGCGATGGAAGAGATGACTGTCGCGGTAACAAAAACAAGCAAGACATGTTTGGAGCCTCTTTTCCTTTCCAGTAGTCCGCCAAAAGGTAGAATCATGAGCCCATTTAAAAATAGATGTACCCATAAAAACCAGAGGGGGGCTCCTTTACTTCCATGCATCAAGGTTCCACTCATATACTGCCAATAATAAACCGGTTTTGAATGAAAGGCCAATAGGTCGTACATAGCATCCCCATAAATAGAAGTGAGAATTCCTAACAATAAACAAATGAAAGTTAAAGTACTGACAACTGGGTAGGTTTTGAGGATGTTTTTCATGTTGCTAATTCTCTTCTATATACTTCTAATTTTTTCAGTTCTTCATCTATGTCTATTATACTACACTTCGATTCCTAATTTCCCATTTTATGCCCACCTTCAAAGACAATAGATATTAAACAAGAAAATGCCAGTAGATGTAGTTGTAGATGAAAATCCAGATCGGTTTCCAAAATGTAAGAAAGTTGCTAAAGCCATGCTGATAGAGTTTGGCTGTTTTGGGGCATAGACTCGGCTTGGTTAGTTTATTATATATATAAGCTCCTCCAAATATAAAAACTATTACAATAGCAATAATTTTAGCAACCTTATTTCTCATTAGTTGCCTCCGTTCCAAGTGATAATCTACAATTTTTAGTCTGCAATCATATTACTTATTATAACATAGTTCCCATTTTGTAAAATTAAGATAGATAAAAAAAGACATCCAAGAGAAAATTCTTGAATGTCTGTAAACATTGATAGTATCGTATTGATTAACGTTTACTAAATTGTGATGCTTTACGAGCTTTCTTAAGACCTGGTTTCTTACGTTCAACTTTACGTGAGTCACGTGTAAGAAGGCCTGCGCGTTTCAATGAATCGCGGAAGTCTGGGTCTACTTGAAGAAGGGCACGAGCGATACCGTGACGGATAGCTCCTGCTTGACCAGCGTAACCACCACCTACAACGTTAACGAAAACGTCGTATGAACCTACAGTTGAAGTAACTGCGAATGGTTGGTTGATTACAAGACGAAGGTCAGCGTGTGGGATGTACTCTTCAACATCTTTTTTGTTAACAGTGATTTTACCAGTTCCTGGAACAAGGCGAACGCGTGCAACAGCGTTTTTACGACGTCCAGTACCTGCATATTGTGCTTGTGACATACTTTATTGTTCCTTTCCTTAGATAAGTCCTGAAATATCAAGAACTTCTGGTTGTTGTGCAGCGTGAGTGTGCTCAGCTCCAACAAATACTTTCAACTTCATACCTTGAGCGCGGCCAAGAGTATTGTGTGGAAGCATACCTTTAACTGATTTTTCGATCAAACGTACTGCATTTTTAGAACGAAGTTCACCAGCAGAGATTTGTTTCAATCCACCTGGGTGGTTTGAGTGAGTGTAGTAGATCTTATCAGTTGCTTTTTTACCAGTCAATTTAACTTTTTCAGCATTGATAACGATTACGAAGTCACCTGTATCAGTGTGTGGTGTGAATGTTGGTTTGTTTTTTCCGCGAAGTACGCTAGCAACAACTGCTGAAAGGCGTCCAAGAGGTACATCAGTTGCGTCAACAACGTACCATTTGCGTTCTACTTGGCCTGGTTTAGCCATGAATGTAGTTTTGTTCATGATTTCTCCTATATGAATATCGTTTTTGTTTACAGGGCGGATGTTCCGGTCCGCGGGGTATTTGAAAGGTTCCGGGGCCTTACAAATGGGGTAAACAATACCGTCTACTATCATACCAAATTTTACTACTAAAAGTCAATAGATATGAAAAATAATTTTCCTGATTTGACCTTTAAAATATCACAAAAACCTCGTGAAAACGAGGTTTTTATTGCTATTTATATGTCAAGGCACGTTTAAAGCTTTTCCATAGGCCTAAATCATCTGTCTGAAGGACTAGGCTGGCATACATACGCCCGATAAAGACTGTCGCAGTTACTGCAAAAACGATTGTAATCGCCAGTGAAATCCAAGCCTCTAAATCACTTGCATAACCATTAATGGCTCTAAATGGCATAAAGAAGGTTGAAATGAAGGGAATGTAGGAACCAATTTTCAAAACTAAATTGTCCCCTGCAGCACCCAAGGCTGTTACCCCTATAAAGCCTGCTATAATCAAGATCATCAAAGGCGACAAGGCCTTACCGGCATCTTCAGGACGAGAAACCATGGAACCAAGGAAGGCTGCCAAAACTACGTACATAAAGAGACTCACTAAGACAAATAGTAAGGTATTGACAGTGAAGGCTTCTCCCAAATGGTTTAAAATACCTGAATTTGCCAAGAATGGTAAATCTTTGAAGAGAAGAAGCGCAGCAAGTCCACCCACGACATAAATACCAATATGGGTCAAAATTACAAGAAGCAAGGCAATCATGCGAGCGTAGAAATAATGGCTAGCTCGGATACTAGAAAAGACAACTTCCATAATTTTGGTTCCTTTCTCGCTAGCCACTTCCTGAGCAGTGACACTTGCGTAGGTAATCAAGATCATATAAAGGAAGAAACCGAGCCCTGCAGCCGCAATGGTTTGGACCATCTTTTTATTTTCTTTGGATTCGTCAATCTTCTCAGTAAAGTCAACAGTTTGAGCCAGGCGTTTTTCCTGCTCTTGGGACAAATTAGCCGCCGAGCGATTGAGTTGGTATTGAAGTTCATTGAGTTTATTGGTTACTGCTAGCTTGATACCTGTTTCAAGCGAGGTTTCACCATGGTAAACAGCCTTGATGACACTATCCTCTTGATCAATAGTTAGATAACCCTTGATTTTTTCATCCTTGATAGCAGCTTGGGCACTAGCTTCATCCTGATAGTCAAAGTTAATCCCATTGGTATCCCTGAGCCCTTCTGCCACAGATGGTACAGTTGTCACCACAGCCACCTTGCTATTTTTAGCCATAGAAGATCCTTGAAGATAGCTAATGCCTCCAGTTAGAGCTATAAAAAAGAATGGTGAAATGACCATAAAGAAGAAACTCCAGGACTTGACATGTCGCAGATAAGTTTCTTTAATAACTACCCACATATTTCTCATACTTCCACCCCTGATTCTAGTTTAAAGATTTCATCGATTGTTGGAGCTTGTTGGTCAAAGGTCGCGATGTATTGACCTTGAGTGAGGATCGGGAAGAGTTCTCTTCCAGCGTTCTCATCATCTAGGATCAATTTCCAACTGCCTTGCTTAGTCAAGCTCACCTGTTTGACATGAGGAAGACTTTCCAGTTCTTCCTTGCTTCGTTCACTTGAAACAAAGAGACGCGTTTTTCCGTATTGATTGCGGACATCCTGAACTGGTCCATGCAAGACCACACGTCCATCTCGAATCATCAGAATATCATCGCAAAGCTCCTCGACATTGGTCATGACATGATCTGAAAAGATAATGGTCGCACCACGCTCTTTTTCTTTTAAGATAACCTGCTTGAGCAACTCGGTATTGACTGGATCCAGACCACTAAAGGGCTCATCCAGGATAATCAAGTCTGGTTCATGGATTAGGGTGATAATCAACTGGATTTTCTGCTGATTTCCTTTTGAGAGGCTCTTGATTTTGTCGGTCAATTTCCCCTTAACTTCCAGTTTTTCCATCCATTGAGGGAGTTTTTCTTTGACCTCCTTAGCATCCATGCCCTTTAGAGTAGCCAAGTAACGAACTTGCTCAAGGACTGTCAACTTGGGCATGAGACTGCGTTCTTCAGGCAGATAACCAATCCGAGCGTAAGTCTCCTGACGAATATCCTGCCCATCCAGACTGATCTCTCCTTGGTACTCCAAAAATTTCAAAATACTGTGGAAAATCGTTGTTTTCCCAGCACCATTTTTCCCGACCAGCCCTAGAATTCGTCCTGGACTTGCCTGAAAATCTACACCAAACAAGACTTGCTTGGAACCGAAACTTTTCTCTAGATTTCTTACTTCTAGCATCTTCCACCTCCGAAATATGTTGCACTTATTATACTCCTTTTTGATAGCCTTTACAAGGATTTATGTACATTTTTATCTTGTTCATCCTTCCTTAGAAACTAAACTCTCTAAGGTTTTTGAGTACCCAAGTGATAGACTAATTATAACCCAATAAAGTATAGCTGAGAGCTTTTACTCCCCAATTGTTCATTTTTGATCCTGAACTGTCTTCTTGAAACTAAAAATCCACCCCCAAGGATGGATTGATGGTTTAACGTACTTCTGCATTCACTCTTTCTTCGAGAGATACTTGGATTTTCTCCATGTAACGTGCGACTTCTTCGTCCGTCAAGCTATCTTCTGGATTTTGGAAAGTCAGGCTGTAAGCCATTGACTTCATACCAAGTCCTAGTTTTTCGCCTGAGAAGACGTCGAAGAGTTTGATATCTGTCAATCGTTTCACGCCTGCAGCTTGAATTGCGTCTACAACTTCTTGATGGCTAATTTCTGCTTTGAGAAGAAGGGCAATATCACGGCTAACTGCTGGGAATTTTGTGATTTCCACAAATGGAGTAGCTGGTTGAAGGGCAGCTTCGATGGCTGAAAGGTTGAGCTCCGCTACATACGTTTCTGGAATATCGTAAGCCTTGGCAGTGACTGGATGTACTTGCCCAAGGAAACCAAGAACTTGGTCACCGAGTGAGATTACGGCTGTACGTCCTGGGTGAAGGCTAGTGATTTCAGATGTTGCAGTATAAGTTACTTGGAGTCCCAAACGAGCAAAGAGGGCTTCAAGGATTCCCTTAGCATAGAAGAAATCAACTGGAACCGCTGCTGTTTGGAAGTCTTTTTCTGCAACCAAGCCTGTCAAAGCAAGGGCAAAGCTGTTGATCTCGTTTGGTAGGTCTTCTTTTGGATTGCCTGTTTGTTCAAAGACTTTTCCAATCTCATAAAGAGCCAAGTTTTTGTTCTTACGAGCCACATTGTAGGCAACGGTATCGAGGATACCAGAAACCATATTTTGACGGAGAACGGAACGGTCCACTGTCATAGGCCACATGAGTTCAGTCAGCTTACTTGGTTGAGCTGTGAACTCTACTGCTTTCTCAGGAGTAGTCAGAGCGTAGGTGATAATTTCTGTCAATCCTGCTCCTTCAGCGATAGTACGAACTTGACGACGGAGTTTTTGTGTCGCAGTCAATTCACCAGCTGTACCATCGTCTTTTGGAAGACTAGTTGGCAAGCGGTCATATCCATAGATACGAGCGATTTCTTCAAAAAGATCTGCCTCGATAGTGATATCCCAACGACGACGTGGGACGCTGACTGTAAAGCTATCTGCATTGCCAGAAAGACCAAAACCAAGACGACGGAAGACGTCTTCTACATCAGCATAAGAAAGCTCAGTTCCAAGGACACGGTTAACATCTGCAAGGGTTGAAGAAACTTCTACATCAGAGGTATCAAGCCCACCTGCTGAAACAATACCCTTATGCACCGTCGCACCTGCAAGTTCAGCAATCATGCTAGTAGCCGCATCAAGGGCTTCATTGACTGTTGCCACATTAATGCCTTTTTCAAAACGAGAAGATGATTCTGAACGAAGGTTGAGGCGACCGCTGGTCTTACGGATAGATTTCCCATTGAAAACAGCAGCTTCAAGGACAACACGACTAGATTTTTCAGAGATTTCTGTTGCTTGACCACCCATAACACCTGCAAGGGCTACTGGTTTGTCTGCGACAGTGATGACTAGGTCATTCACATCCAAATCACGTTCTTCACCATCCAAGGTCACCAATTTTTCACCGACACGCGCTTCACGTACACGGATGTCATTTCCTTCAAAGGTATCCAAGTCAAAGGCATGCATGGGTTGGCCAAAGTAGAGCAAGATATAGTTGGTCACGTCCACTACGTTGTTGATTGGACGGATACCTTCATTCATAAGAAGATTTTGCAACCATTGTGGACTTGGTGCGATGGTCACATTGTCCAAGATACGGGCTGCATAGTAAGGAGCCTTGTCTGTGTCAATGTTGACAGAAAGAGCATCTGCTGCTACTTCGTTTGTTTCTGTTAAGGTAAATTCTTTAAAGCTGACTGCCTTGTCATAGATGGCTGCCACTTCGTGCGCTACTCCACGCATAGATAGGGCATCTGCACGGTTGGGTGTAATAGAAAGCTCGATGATTTCATCATCCAAGTCTAGGTAAGAGAAGACTTCCTCACCTGGAACAGCATCTTCTGGCAAGATTTGGATACCATCCGCAAATTCTTTTGGAACAACGGAGTCAGAAATACCCAACTCACCCAGTGAACAAATCATTCCGAGAGACTCAAGACCGCGGATTTTTCCTTTTTTGATCTTGTAATTGTCCGCGATACGAGCTCCCGGAAGTGCCACCATGACCTTGATACCAGCACGCACATTTGGAGCACCACAAACGATTTGACGGGCTTCTTCTTCACCCACATTAACCTGACAGACATGCAAGTGAGTTTCTGGCACATCTTCGCAAGACAAGACCTCACCGACGACAATTTTTGAGAGACCAGCAGCCGGTGATTCGACACCTTCGACCTCAATCCCTGTAGTTGACATTTTCTCAGCCAACTCTTGTGATGGCACATCGATGTCCACCAATTCTTTTAACCATTTATAAGATACTAACATAATTCTGATTGTAAGATCCCACCAAGCAAGACCTTTTCAATTCCTTTCTTTTTCTTCGAGTCAGTCGTTTCTTTTTAACTATATGAAATGTGAGCGACTGTTTAGGACTGTGTTTCAGGTTTCAATCTTATTTAAACTGTTCTGAGAAGCGGACATCCCCTTGGTAGAAACCACGGATATCATTGATTCCGTAGCGAAGCATGGCTACACGCTCTTGACCAAGACCAAAGGCAAAGCCAGAGTAAACAGTCGCATCGATACCACTCATTTCAAGGACACGTGGGTGAACCATACCAGCACCCATAATTTCGATCCAACCTGTTTTCTTACATACGTTACAGCCTTCTCCACCACACTTGAAGCAGGAAACATCCACCTCAACAGATGGCTCTGTGAATGGGAAGTAAGAGGGACGCAGACGAATTTGACGCTCTTCACCAAACATTTTTTGAACGATTAACTGAAGCGTTCCTTGAAGGTCTGCCATAGAGATATTTTTCCCAACAACCAAGCCTTCGATTTGATGGAATTGGTGACTGTGGGTCGCATCATCCGTATCACGACGGAACACACGCCCTGGCGAAATCATCTTCAAAGGACCTTTTGAAAAATCATGGGCATCCATGGCACGCGCCTGAACTGGAGACGTGTGAGTACGGAGCAAGATTTCTTCAGTGATATAGAAAGTATCCTGCATATCACGGGCTGGGTGGTCTTTTGGAAGGTTCATGCGTTCAAAGTTGTAGTAGTCTTTTTCAACTTCAAAACCATCCACGACTTGGTAACCCATGCCGATAAAAATATCTTCGATTTCTTCACTGGTTTGTGTCAAAACGTGACGGTGACCAGTCGCAACTGGACGACCTGGAAGTGTCACATCGATGCTCTCACTTGCTAGTTGAGCTGCAACTTTCTTTTCTTCCAAGAGCTTAGCTGTTTCTTCAAAAGCAGCTGTCAAGACATCACGAGCTTCATTGACGTGTTTCCCGATGACTGGGCGCATCTCAGCAGAAACATCTTTCATCCCTTTGAGGATTTCAGTAAGCGATCCTTTCTTCCCAAGGACAGAGACACGTAAATCTTGCATCTCTTTTTCATTTTCAGCAGTAATCTGCTTCAAGCTAGCCAGCGTTTCTTCGCGAAGCGCTTTTAATTGTTCTTCAATAGTTGACATAATTCCTCCATCAGTCGCTCGTAGATAAAAAGAAAACCACATGTCAAAAACTCCACTCGGAGCGTTGACACGCGGTACCATCCGTTTCATCTGACAAGTCAGACCTTCATTTCTAAATCCATGCGCAAGTGAATTCACCCAGCTTTCATATAGAGAGCTTGCAGTCACGGCTCTCCTCCCTGATATACTTCCCTTGAGTTACTAGTCTTGCGGATTTCTATTCGATTACTACATAGTTTATCAGATTTTTAGTTAAAAAACAAGTTAGATTAGACTAATTTCAATATAAAAAGGAACAAGACACAATTCATTACCTATTTGTAGGATTTGTTTCATCTGCTTGCCTTTTCAATAAAAGAGTTGCTGCTTGATTAAAACCATCACACCAGTTATACCATTTTGCTTCATACTCATCTTGAGGTAAGATACGGTCTTTTAAATCCAGAACAGAGTAAATCTTTCTTTCCTCGCAAGCTTGCGCATAGAGATGATACAGTTCATCACCACAATCTCTATCCCACTCAGCAGAAATCGTATCCCGACCTGCCAATAAAGTCTGATAAGCCCTGTGATGCCCGTCTGTAATCAACAAGCAATCTCCGAAGGTAAGAACACTGATTGGATTAATATTGGGCATTTCTGCCGACTGATAAAGCATCTGGATATTTTGTAACTTCTTTTCTGATAAGTATAGCTGACTCGGATGAAGATCTTTTATGTTGACTTTCATTTCTTTCTCCTCAAAGGAATTTAATATTTACTTCTGTATGCCTTTAAATCGCCATTGGAAGCGGAGCTTGTCATAGAAGGGAAATTCGATAAACAAGACTCCCAAGCCCACACAGAGACTGGCAAGGACGTCTGATGGATAGTGAACTCCCAGATAGACCCTTGACACCAGTACACTGACTAGGTAGAGACCTAGCACGATTTGCACGATTTTTCTCCAGACTGGATCTTTAATTCGTTGACTGAGAATGACAATCAAAGTACCTACCATCAGTGTCACTGCAAGAGAATGCCCGCTTGGGAAGGAAAATCCCTTCTCCTCTACCAAGTGTAAGATAGCTGGCCGTGGGCGCTGGTAGATATTTTTAAAAGTCACGATTAAAAGACCAGCCAAAGCTAGATTGCCCGCCATGAAGTAGCTTTCTATCTTCCACTGCTTACGATAAAAGATAAAGGTTGCGATGGCAACCCAGGTGATAATCACTGGGATATCAATCAAATGCGTAAGGGCACAGAACAGAACTGTCAAATAATCTGGCAAATCCCCACGAATAGCTGTCTGAATCGGTTGGTCAAAACCGACCAGCATTTCGGGGTAAAACTTAACCATATAGCCAAGTAGGACGAAAAGTAAAAGGGCAAAACTGCCCTTCATTAAAAATGTTTGTTTATCTCTCATAATGTTTTAAGGTTGGCTTCAAAAGGACATGTAACAACCAGAATGAAACGGCAAAGATTACACCTTCAATCAAGTTAAAAGGTAAGACCATAGTCATTAGGTAGTTGGAAAGTCCCAAAATTTTTCCAATATCGAAGTTAGCAAACTGCGCGTACAAAGGAACAGCATAGACATAGTTGAGAACCAACATCGCTGAAGTCAATCCTATAGTTCCCGCTAGAGATGCTAGTAGAAAACGAAGGGTGCTGCGTTCCTTTTTCCAAATCAAACCAAATGCGATAACAAAAACTCCCAAGGCTACAATATTCATTGGCAACCCAATATAAGTATTCACTCCCTGGCTATTCAGAAGCAACTTCAAGAGTGAGCGCAACAAGAGAATCCCGATAGCAGCAGGCAAATCCATCACCACCAAGCCCACAAGGACTGGCAAGATACTAAACTCGATCTTGAGGAAGGTTGCCGCTGGCAAGAGCGGAAAGTCAAAGTACATCAGCACAAATGAAATGGCTGATAAAATCGCAATGGTCGAAAGTCGACGTGTGTTTGTCATAGCAGGTTCCTCCAATTTTCTATAAAATCAGAAGAAGTTGGAAAGGATTCCTCTATCTATTCTCACTTTTTATATCCAAAAAGTTCCCCCTCACTCTTTTGAGCAAGCGGTTGCAATTTATCTATAAACTCGTCCGAACAGACAAAGCCATTCTTTCGTCTTCTCCCATCCAGACTATACTGTCGGTTGTGGAATCGCACCACATCAGCTTGCGCTCGCGGACTTCTTTAACTAAGATATTTTGGATTAATCTAGGCGTCGCAGTCGAAGATAATACTTGAGTATATCGAGACAAGACAACGAAGAGTAAGCCAAAATAGCTAGTTAAAGTCACCGCCGGTCGGGAATCACACCCAGCCCTGAAGACCCTTTAATCATAACAAAAAACGCTTGCAAGTGCAAGCATTTTGATTATTTCAATTTATCTGCTTCATAGGTGTGAACAAGCTCAAGACCTGCAAAGTTCTGCTGACGAAGAGCCTCATAGACAATCATGCAGACGGTATTAGACACATTGAGACTGCGGACGTGTTCATCATTCATGGGAATACGGAGAACCTTCTCAGGATGTTCTCGCATAAATTCCTCTGGCAAACCCTTATCCTCACGTCCAAAGAGAAAATACTGGTCCTCATCGCTTGCCAAATTCGCCTCAGAATAAACCTTTTCTGCAAATTTGGAAATCAAGTAGAGTTTTCCCTTCATCTGAGACATAAAGTCTGCCAAGTTATCATAAAAATGAATCTCTAACTTATCCCAATAATCTAAACCTGCTCGCTTCATTTTGCGGTCATCAATAGGAAAGCCCATCGGTTTGATGATGTGGAGGGGAGAATTGGTCGCAGCGCAAGTACGCGCGATATTACCTGTATTTTGTGGAATCTGAGGTTCAAATAAAACAATGTGATTTGTCATAATTGGCTTCCTTTTATCATTGCAAAAAAATAGCCACACTGCCCGGAGTCAAGCTCAGCAAACAGCGTGGTTAAGGCGTCGTTAACTTACCTCACAACAGGTTTGAAGTAAATCAGCGAAACTACTTTCTTAGTATAACACTTTCAGAATCAATGTCAATAGAAACGACTTGATTTTTTTACTTTTTTTGATGATATTTTCATGTTTGGTCATTCCATTTCTGAAAAGGAGTAGTAAAAGAGTAAAATCACTTCAAATCGGAGACATTGTTATAGAAGTTAAGCAAATTTATCTTCAAAAACTTGAAAAAGTCCTTTCTTCCCCTAAAAATCGGCTTGGCAAGTGCATTTTTTGCTAAAAAAGGGTATGATAGTTACATCATGAAAAAGTAGGTTTTTTATATGAAAATTGTCCTTGTTGGTGGAGGGAAAGTCGGTTTTGCCCTCTGTCGTTCACTAGTAGCGGAAAAACATGACGTTGTCCTCATCGAGCAAAATGAAGCTGTACTTAACCATATTGTCAGCCGCTTTGATATCATGGGCCTCCTTGGAAATGGTGCTGACTTTGCCATCTTGGAGCAAGCCGGTGTTCAAGAGTGCGATATCTTTATCGCCCTAACCGAATACGATGAAGTGAATATGATTTCAGCGGTACTTGCTAAAAAAATGGGCGCTAAAGAAACCATCGTTCGAGTGCGAAATCCTGAATACTCTAATGCCTATTTTAAAGAGAAAAATATTCTTGGATTTTCACTTATCGTTAACCCAGAACTCTTAGCAGCCCGTGCCATCTCAAATATCATCGATTTCCCTAATGCCCTCTCAGTTGAGCGTTTTGCTGGAGGTCGGGTCAGCCTGATGGAGTTTGTTATCAAAGATTCTAGCGGTCTTTGTCAAATGCCAATCTCAGACTTCCGTAAAAAATTTGGCAACATCATTGTCTGTGCTATGGAAAGAGACCATCAACTCATGATTCCAAGTGGTGATGTCACTATCCAGGACAAGGATAGGATTTTTGTTACGGGAAATCGTGTGGATATGATGCTTTTCCACAACTATTTCAAATCACGTGCAGTGAAAAGCTTGCTTATCGTTGGAGCTGGAAAAATTGCTTATTATCTACTTGGCATTTTGAAAGACAGTCGCATCGATACCAAGGTTATTGAGATCAATCCTGAAAGAGCTCGTTTCTTTAGTGAAAAATTCCCAAATCTCTATATCGTTCAGGGAGATGGAACTGCAAAAGACATATTACTAGAAGAAAGTGCTCCTAGCTATGATGCAGTCGCAACCTTAACTGGGGTTGATGAGGAAAACATCATCACCTCTATGTTTCTTGACCGTGTTGGCGTCCAGAAAAATATCACCAAGGTCAACCGGACCAGTCTCCTAGAAATTATCCATGCACCTGATTTTTCAAGTATCATCACACCCAAAATCATCGCAGTGGATACCATTATGCACTTTATCCGTGGTCGGGTAAACGCCCAATACTCAGACCTTCAAGCTATGCACCATCTTGCAAATGGTCAAATTGAAACCCTACAATTCCATATCAAGGAAGCTAATAAAATGACTGCCAAACCCCTTTCACAGTTAAAATTGAAGAAAGAGGTTCTCATCGCAGCCATTATCCGAAAAGGAAAAACAATCTTCCCGACTGGAGAGGATATGCTTGAGGTAGGAGACCAGTTACTGATAATCACCCTGCTACCAAACATCACCAAGATTTATGATTTGATTGAGAGGTAAAAAATGAATAAAAGTATGATTCGTTACCTCCTCTCAAAACTTCTCTTGATTGAGGCTGTTCTCCTCCTAGTGCCCGTTAGCGTAGCAACCTATTATCAAGAATCCAGCCAAGTATTCACAGCTCTCTTTACAACAATTGGAATTTTAGTCCTTCTCGGTGGGCTGGGAGTCTTGCGAAAACCAAAAAATCAACGGATTTATGCCAAGGAGGGTGTCCTAATCGTTGCCCTCTGTTGGATTCTCTGGTCTTTCTTTGGTGGCCTCCCCTTTGTCTTTTCAGGACAAATCCCCAGCATCATCGATGCCTTCTTTGAAATCAGTTCTGGTTTTACAACGACTGGTGCTACTATCCTAACAGATGTTTCCGTTCTTAGTCGTTCCCTCCTCTTCTGGCGAAGTTTCACCCACTTGATCGGAGGGATGGGGGTACTCGTCTTTGCACTTGCCATTATGGACAATGCCAAGAATAGCCACTTGGAAGTGATGAAGGCTGAGGTCCCTGGACCCGTCTTTGGCAAGGTCGTATCCAAGCTAAAAAACACTGCCCAGATTCTCTATCTGCTTTATCTGGCTCTCTTCTCCCTTTTTGTTGTTATCTACTACCTAGCAGGTATGCCTCTCTATGATAGTTTTGTCATCGCTATGGGAACAGCTGGTACAGGAGGATTCACCGTCTACAACGATGGAATTGCCCACTATGGTAGCTCACTCATCACCTATCTAGTTAGTATCGGAGTTCTGGTTTTTGGGGTTAACTTTAATCTCTACTACTACCTCATGCTCCGTCGGGTCAGGGCCTTCTTTGGAGATGAAGAACTGCGGGCTTATGTCATTATTGTCCTCGTGTCTACAGGTTTGATTACTCTCAATACCCTCCACCTTTACCAAGGTGTCTCTAAGAGTTTTGAGATGGCTCTCTTCCAGGTTTCCAATATCATCACGACAACTGGATTTGGTTACGGAGATATTACCAACTGGCCTCTCTTCTCCCAGTTTATCCTCCTCTTCCTCATGGGAATCGGTGGCTCAGCTGGTTCAACTGCTGGTGGTCTCAAAATTATCCGTGGACTCATCCTCACAAAAATTGCCAAAAATCAGATTTTATCTATTTTATCCCCTCACCGTGTCTTGACTCTGCATGTCAATAAAACCGTGATTGATAAGGATACCCAGCACAAGATTCTTAAATATTTTGCCATCTACGTGATGATTATACTCTCTCTCATCTTTATCGTCAGTCTTGATAGCAATGATTTTCTAGTCGTGACCAGTGCTGTCTTCAGCTGTTTTAACAATATCGGACCTATTCTAGGTACAACCTCTAGTTTTGCCATCTTTAGTCCCGTCTCTAAAATCCTGCTTTCATTTGCAATGATTGCGGGTCGCTTAGAGATATACCCCATTTTGCTACTCTTTATGAAACGAACTTGGTCTAAACGTTAATTATAATTACAATTCCCCTTTTACAAGATAGTAAAAGGGGAATTTTTCTATTAAAAATGAGAAGACCTTTCGGGTCCTCTCCTAGTCTGTTTATTTTTTAAGAGCTTCTTTGTATCGAGCAACTTCCGCTTGGTTAGCCCAAACATAGTGACCTGGACGAATTTCTACCATAGATGGCTGATCTGTCTCATAGTCATGTTGGTCAGGATCGTAAACTTTCAAGACCTTCTTGCGTTCCAAGATTGGGTCTGGAATCGGTACAGCAGATAGAAGTGCTTGAGTGTATGGGTGGACAGGATTGTTAAACAACTCCTCTGTCTCCGCCACTTCAACGATAACTCCCTTATAGATAACCGCGATACGATCTGAGATAAAGCGAACAACTGACAAGTCATGCGCGATAAAGAGATAAGTCAAGCCCAACTCTTTTTGGAACTTCTTGAGCAAGTTCAAAACTTGCGCACGCACTGATACGTCCAAGGCTGAAATTGGCTCATCTGCAATAACAAAATCAGGTTCCATCACAAGGGCACGGGCAATCCCGATACGCTGACGTTGACCACCAGAAAACTCGTGTGGATAACGGGTCAAGTGTTCTTTCAAAAGTCCAACTTCATGGATCATCTTTTGAACTTTTTCTTTTCGATCTTCTTCATCTTTAAACAAGTGGTAGTTGTAAAGACCTTCAGAGATGATATAGTCAACCGTCGCACGTTCATTCAAGCTGGCTGCAGGGTCCTGGAAAATCATCTGGATACGACGAATCAAATCTGATGATTCCTTCTGAGATTTTTTCCCATTGATCTTATGACCATCAAAAATGATCTCACCTTTACTGGTATTATTTAAACCGATAATGGCACGACCAATCGTTGTTTTCCCACTACCAGACTCACCTACAAGAGAGAAAGTTTCTCCCTTGTTGATAAAGAAGTTGGCGTTTTTAACTGCGACAAACTTCTTACTTCCTTCACCGAAGGAAATTTCTAAATCTTTAATTTCTACTAATTTTTCAGACATTTCCTTCCTCCTAGTCTTCTAGATGAGCAAAGCCCATTTTATCACGAATTTTGTCATGCAAATCTGCGATGACCTCAGGTTTTTCAACTTTAGGAGCATTCTCATGAAGCAACCAAGTCTTAGCCCAGTGAGTATCAGTGACTGAAAACTGAGGTGCTTTTTGTTCAAAGTCAATTTGCATAGCATAATCTGAACGAAGGGCAAAAGCATCACCTTTCAACTCAGTATAAAGAGACGGTGGTGTTCCTGGGATAGAGTACAATTCTCCTTTATCGTCAGCAAGCTGAGGCAAGCTAGACAAGAGACTCCAAGTATATGGATGACGTGGGTCGTAGAAGACTTCCTCAACAGTTCCGTATTCTACAATTTCCCCAGCATACATAACCGCTACCTTATCCGCAATACTTGCTACCACACCAAGGTCATGGGTGATAAAGATAATGGTAAAGTGGTACTCATTTTGTAAAGTTTTAAGCAAATCAATGATTTGCGCTTGAATGGTTACATCAAGGGCCGTTGTTGGCTCGTCACAGATTAAGATATCTGGACGACATGCAAGGGCAATCGCGATAACGATACGTTGACGCATCCCTCCAGAATATTGGAAAGGATACTCGTCAAAACGTTTTTCAGCATCTGGAATTCCGACCTTGTTCATATAGTCGATTGCCATCTCTTTGGCTTCCTTGGCTGTTTTTCCTTGGTGTTTAACGATAACTTCAGTGATTTGGCTACCGATTGTATTGATTGGGTCCAAACTTGTCATAGGGTCTTGGAAGATGGTCGCAATTTTAGCACCACGAATCTTCTCCCATTCCTTGTTAGAAGTCAAGGCTGTCAAGTCTTGTCCACGATAGTCGATACTTCCTTGGGCAATACGTCCATTATCTTCTAACATCCCTGTAAAGGTCTTTGTTAAAACTGATTTACCAGAACCTGACTCACCTACCAAGGCAAGAACTTCCCCTTCAATCAGGTCTAGAGAAACTCCTCGGATAGCTGTCAGAACTTTGTCACGAACGTCAAATTCCACGACAATATCGCGAGCAGTCAAAATTACATTATTTTCTTTTGTCATGTCTACTCCTATCTATGTGTACGTGGATCACTAGCATCCGCTAGGTTTTGACCAACAACGAAGAGAGATAGGGACACTAAGATCAAGGTTGTCAACGGAATCCAAAACAAGTAGGCGTTGGTCGTAACGTTTTGTGAGTAATCTGAGATCAAACGTCCCAGACTTGGCACTGTTACAGGCAATCCCAATCCAAAGAAGGAAAGGAAGGCTTCATAAGAGATGAAGCTTGGCAACATCAAGGTCATCGTAGAAACAATAACGGATACCAACTGCGGCATAATGTTTTTAACGATGATTTTAAAGGTTGGTGTCCCAAGTGTTTGAGAAGCAAGGTTGTATTCCAAATCACGGTAACGCATGATTTGGATACGAATCATATAAGCAATCCCAATCCAAGTTGTCACACTCATGGCAAAAATCAAATTCCAGAAACCAGCACCGATTGAGTAAGTCAAGACAATGACAATCAAGAGAGACGGAATATTTGAAATAATGTTATAAACTTCCATCATGACACGATCAACAGATTTTGAAATTCCCCAAATTCCACCAACAATCACCCCAATTACAAGGTTGATAAAAGTGGCAATGACAGAGATGAGGATAGAGTTACGCGCACCAAACCAAACCCCGTCAAACAAGGATTTACCATTGCTATCTGTACCAAACCAATGTTCAGCATTTGGTTTGATAAAACGAGCAGAAAAGTCATTGACCTTACTTACATCGTTGAAGTCAAAATTTGAGAACATTGGATAAATAAAGCTCATCAAGATAATGGCAACCAAAATCCCCAACATAACGACTGTTGATTTTTTCTTTAGAAATTGTCTAAATACAGAACCCCAATATGAATAGGCAGGGGCGTCAATTGTTTCAGAGGCAAAATCGTCACGTTTTACGAACTGAAATTTTTCTTTTCCGATTGTTGACATTATTTGCCTCCTTTCTCTGTCAATTTAATACGTGGATCAAGCATGGTCATCCAGATATCTCCTACAAAGAGTGAGAAGATAGAAATACATGTGAAGATGAATACGAGACCAACTACCATTGAGTTGTTTGATGCCTTAACAGAGTCGATCAACATTTTACCCATACCTGGGAAGGCGAAGACTGTTTCTGTCAATGTTGCACCACCAATAACTCCGATTACGGCACCAGGAATACCTGACACCAAAGGAACCATGGCATTTTTAAAGATGTGTTTGTTTGAAATTTCTTTCTCAGACAAACCTTTGGCACGAGCAAAACGTACAAAGTCCTGTGATTGCAAGTCAATCATGTAACGACGAATCCAGATAGCCGTACTTGGTGCTCCCAACAAACCTAGAATGACTGCCGGCAAGACATAAGAACGCCAGTCCCCAGCTCCCAAGATAGGGAATGAATCTGGAAGACCAATGGATGATCCAATCAAACGCACGATGTAAACCAAGGCAATCGTTGGAAGGGCAAGCAAGAAGGTCAGAGCACCTGTCGAGAAGCTGTCAATCCAAGTATTCTTGTGGCGAGCCATAGCAGATCCAAGAGGAATAGCGATAGCATACGAAATAATCAAACCAATCAAACCAGCAACAGCTGAACTTGCAATCATAGATGGGTATTGGTAATTGCTTTCTGTAGCCGTGTAAGGATCGTCCTTACCAAAGTTTGCCACCTCACGTGCGTCTGCTTGACTTGGTGATTTGTAGGTACGAGAGTAGATATCTACAGATGAAGTCTTTTTACCCGTTGGGAATTGAACTTCTCCTGTCTTAGTTTGTCCCTGACCTTGTGTGATAACTTGAAGCACTGGTGTGTTTGCATAAGTTGGGTAAGAATCACCCAAGTTAATGTTCACAAAGTTTTGGTGGACAAATGGGAATTGGTTGTTGAAATACAAAAGATATTTATGTTTTGTACCTGAACCAACTAATGACCAACCGATAGCAGGGTCATTTTCAAAACGAAGATAGCGTTGCAAGTTTGGATTTTCAGGGTCTTGAATCTTGTTTGTATGATCAATATCAATTAAGTTGGCATAGAATTTGAAAACACGTTCAAAAATCGGAATTTCACGCGTAGCATAGAATTGACCACTTTCTGAGAATACACCCAGCGTCCAACCATTTCCTAGTTGGTTGATGTATTTTTCGTAGATTTCCTTATTAGTCTCATTGGCATCTACTGTTACAGATGAGTCCATTGTGCTCGCTTTTTCTTGCAACTCCTTGGTATCGTAGTACTCGATATAGCCCATCCGCTCATAAACGGTGTTTTCATAATTGTCCCGCTTATCAGGCGTCGTTGCAATTTTGTTATAGTTGGTATCCTGCTTGAAAATCAATTTCCGAGGAACCATCGTATAGATAATCGTGTAGGTCAAGGTTGTCACTAAGAAGATAGACAACAATGAACGCAATACACGCATAAAAATATATTTCTTCATATCGTTTCCTTTTAAAATCCCAAAAGAACCTTCTCCTCATGGAGAGAAAGTTCTCTTGAGAGTTATTTATTTAACGTGATTAGCCAATTCTTTTTGAACTTTTTCGTTTGATTCTTTTTTCTCTTTGAGCCATTTCTCACGAGCTTGTTCATAGTCAGCTTTGGTTACAACCTTGTCTTGTAACTGAATATACTTGAAGTATACATCTGAGCCTTTATCTCCAGATTGGCTATAAGATGCTGAGAATGGTACTACACGAGAAATGAATGGCGCTGCACCACTACCTGACATAGCAGGAAGGAAGAGAGAGCTGTCTGTCAACCAAGCTTGAGCTGCCGCGTATTTTTCATAACGAACATTCAAGTCGCTAGTTTCTTTTCCTGCTTCATCAACTAACTTATCGTATTCTTTCAAACCAACTTGGGCAGCTGCAGCATTATCTGCGCCTTCGTAACCCATGTATGTTTTTGTTTGTTCAGCATTAGTGGTTTTCAAGATATCAAGGTAAGTTGATGGATCCTGGTAGTCTGGGTTCCATCCAACTGCCCCTGAGAGATCCCAATCTTCTGCTGCGGCATTAGGCGCATAATAGGTGATATTGTGCAACTCGTCTTTCGAAATTTGTTGAATATCAACGACTACGTTTTCTGTCCCTAGTACCTTCTCTACTGTTTGTTTGAAGGATTGGATACGAGCAACAAAGCCCTTATCTGTTTGATCTACTGGAATATCCAAGTGGATCGGGAATTTCACACCTTCTGCTTCCAAAGCAGTTTTAGCTTTGGCAAATTCGGCTTTAGCTTTATCGGCATTGAAAAGGCCATCCTGACCATCAGCAAAGTTTACGTTCTTCCACTCATCACCGTAAGCAGCCATCTTTTCAGTTACCAAGTCACCGAAAGTTTTTTCGCCTGCAGAAACAAAGTCAGGTTTCACAAAGAGGTTACGAACGGCAAGGGGAGCTCCTTCTTTACCATTAATTTGTGCTGAATAGGAAGTACGGTCAAAGGCAAAGTTCAAAGCCTGACGGAAGTCTTTGTTAAGAAGGGCTTTCTTAGTCGAAGTCTTCTCTTCATCCGTTGTTTTAGAAGTATATTTGTAACCTTGACGGTCAATATTGACACCTAGACCAAAAATACCAGGTCCTGATGGAGTGTAGAAGATATTTTCCTTGTAGGTCTCTTCTACTTTAGAGTAGTTTGAACTTGTAGGGAAGAGACGGGCATAGCTATAAGCTCCGCTTGTAAAGTTACGTTCAAGAGACTCTTGGTCTGACCCATCATAGAAAGCAAGGGTTACTTTATCAAGATGAACATTGTCTTTGTCCCAGTAGTTTTCATTCTTAGCGAATTCGATAGAAGACTTAGCAGTCAAGCCTTTGAGCAAGAATGGACCATTGTAAAGCAAGGATGTAGGGTCAGTTGCTTTAGCAAAGTCAGCTCCTTTTGATTTTTCAAATTCTTCGTTCAATGGCCAGAAGATTGAGTAAGGCATCTTAGAGTTCCAGTATGGCTCTGGTTGATTCAAGGTATACTCAAGAGTATAATCATCAACTGCTTTCACACCAACTGAAGAAAAGTCTTTTGTATTACCTGCCAAATAATCAGACAAACCTTTAACAGAATTTTCTGCTAGGTAAATTGCTTGTGACTTGTTATCAGCTGCGTGTTTCAAGCCATTTACAAAGTCCTTGGCAGTTACTTCAGCATATTCTTCGCCATCTGATGTCATCCATTTGACACCTTTACGAATCTTGTAGGTATAAGTCAAACCGTCTTTTGAGACTGACCAGTCTTCTGCAACTGCAGGAGTCAAATTCCCATATTTATCATTTGTAAAAAGGCCATCAATACCATTTGAAGTGGCAATTTTGGTACTTTGTTTTCCTGAGATCAAGTAATCCAATGTTTCTGGGTCAGCTGAATAAACATAACCATAATTTTTTGGCGCTGTTGAATCAGATGATTTTGAAGAACCGCAAGCAGCTAAAACGCCAGTTGCTAATAGAGCAATTCCTGCCGCAACAAATACTCTACTTTTTTTCATATTGTTAACTCCTCTTAAAAAAAATTAGGCTTGTCATCAATTATATCATATATTATCGAAAAAGTAAACGAATTTTCAGAATATTTAGGCGTATACTCTCAAAAAACTTTCATTTGTCAAATTTCTATACTCTTTGTTTACTATCTAGGTGATTAGAATGGCAAATTCACAGCCCGTAAAGACTGATTTCCTGACTTTCTCTCTCGGTTTTAAAGCCTGTCATAAAAAGGGAAAGTTTCCTAAATTGGATTTTCGTTTAAGAAACTATTGACGTAGAATCATTTTCAAGGTATAATAATAAACGTTGAGGCGGTATAGCCAAGTGGTAAGGCACGGCTCTGCAAAAGCTTGATCGTCGGTTCAAATCCGTCTACCGCCTTATAGTAAACCAAAAGACTCCACGTGAGTCTTTTTTCTTATAAACGGGAGCTTGGGCACCTGACGGTGTCTCAAGCTCCTTTATTCTGTTTCTTCTTCATTTTCTATTTCAGTGATTTGAACTTTTACCTTGGTAACACGTCCGTTTTTCACCTTGTCGTTGGTGAGTTTGATTTGTTTGTTTTGGCTAATCAACTCAAAACTGATTTTTTCAGTTGTAGGAATGGTTCCTACCCCAGTTAGATAGTAGCCTGCGATGGTATCAACGTCATCGCTTTCCAATTCAACATTAAAATAGGCATTGAAGTCATTGAGAGTCATCGTTCCTTGAACGATGTAAGTATCCTCGCCGATTTGATAAACATCTATTGCCGCTTTATCTGTTTCGTCATCGATTTCCCCAACGATTTCCTCTAGGAGGTCTTCCAGGGTCACCAGACCAGCCATACCACCGTATTCATCTAGCAAAATGGCCATCTGTCTTTGGGTATTTCGCAGTTCTTTTAGCAAGTCATCCACAAAAATGGTTTCAGGGACAAAGAGTGGATCTTGTAAGATCCTCTTCCAGACAATATTGTCAAAACCGTCCTCAAAGGCTGCCTTAAGAAGACTCTTGGTGTGAATAATCCCAATCACATTGTCCTTATCCCCATCATAAACTGGGATACGGGAAAAGTTTTGTTTTAAAATACTTTGGATAATGGTTTGGCTATCATCCTGAATATCCACCATAAAGGCATCTGTCCGAGGAACCATGACTTCTCTCGCCATCAGTTCATCTAGTGAGAAAATCCCTTGTAACATCTCGATTTCGTCTGCATCCAAGGTTTCCTCACTCTTGGTCAACATGTACTCAATTTCATCTCGAGTCATTTTTTCATCTGCATCATCAAAGGTCATTGGTGTTAAACGACTCAAGAGATTGGTTGAAGCAGAGAGCAACCAGACAAAGGGACTGACAATCTTCCCAAGACCAATAATTATCGGAACAGAGCGAATGGCTAAGGCATCTTTGAGATTGAGGGCAATCCGTTTAGGATAGAGTTCACCAAAAACAATAGAGATGTAGGTCAAGAATGCCAAAGAGAGGAAACTTGCAATGGCATAAGCTGTTTCTCCACTCCCCATCCAAGAGGCAATTACTTGTCCAAGTGTATCTGCCAATTTTGCCCCTGACAAGATCGTGATCAAGGTGATACCGACTTGAATTGTTGATAAAAAGTGATTAGGGTTTTCAAGTACCTTTAGCAAACGGATATAGCGTTTATCGCCTTCTTCTGCTTTTTGCTCTACTCGGGCACGATTTAGTGACACCATAGCCATTTCTGCAGCTGAGAAAAAGGCATTTAAAAAGGTCAATACAACTAAAAGTACAAATTGCAGTAACAAATCCTGACTGCTCGGGTCTTCCATGGTCTTTCTCCTAAAATAGTATCTTGTGTTCCATTATATCATAAATCGGCCTAGGAATCACATTATTTTCTAATTTATACAATCGCTCCCTTATCAATGATGGACAAGGGAGCAGTTTTTATTCCTTTTTTCTAGTTTGTCACCGTGACCTGACCTGTTCGGTAATCAAGTTGGATACCCTTTTGAACATTTGGAATCAGGACGTTGAATTCCAATTCGCCATCCGAAGACTTGGCTTCAATTTGTGAAGCAGATGGAACCAAATCCTCATTTGTAGCATAATGGAGAGTTACCCGGTAACGGACTCTCTTATTCTGGTCTAAGGTTTTCCTAACCAAACTCTCATAGTAGTTCTGCCCTGTCGAATCTTCAGCCTGAGCCTGATTGGCCCAAGCTGTCTGAACTGCAATGTTTTTGGGATTGCTAGTAGAAGCATCAAAGCCATCCAATCCACCTATCAAGGCATAACCCAACAAGTGCCCCCTATCTACTGCGTGCGTATAGGTTCCCTTTAGATTTTTAACCTGATGCCATCCCGGCGGAGTCCAAGAGGTTGAGCCATTGCCTGTTTCTTCACGATTTTTATACTGTCGAGTCGCTTTGGATAAGAGAGCATTGGCAACCGTTGGGACTGTCTCTTTCCCGACTGGTTTTGTTTTATTATCCGCGTAGGGTTTGCTAGAAACTTTGGCATCTAGATTGGTTTTATTGCCGTTGACGACAAAGGCACCTGCCCCATTCCATTCTAGACCACCTTTTATTTGATTCTTGATTGACTCGATTAAGACACTCTCTGCCAACTCCTGACTAGGAGCTTCTGAAGCCTGTCTTTTCTGACTAACCTTAGTTTTAGGGGTGTTTGGCGCTGACTGCATCTGCTTGATGTAATAGCTACCAGCAGATAATAGTAAGAATATGAGTATCCCTATCAGAGCCTGTCTTGTTTTCTTGTCCATATCTCTCCTTATATCTCTAGAAAAAAGACTGGTCTCCCAGCCTAATTTCCTGTAAATTTACTAATCAATTCTTGCCATTTCGCTGGAGACAAAATCGCCCATGGATCCTGTCCCTTTCCTAGAATCCCGTAGCCAATCATCAAGCCGATTCCTAAAGCAAGGAATCCCAGCAAGAGTACGATAAAAATCAACAGTAAGCGACGGACTACATAACGTATGTTTTTATTCTTCATCCTTAACCTCAATCCGCTGAATCTTTGCTCCTAGCTGAGCTAACTTCTCATGGAAGCGGTAGTAGCCTCTGTCAAGGTGGACTAATTTACCGACAACTGTCTCCCCTTGCGCTACCAAACCTGTCAGAATCAAGGCCGCACTGGCACGAAGGTCTGTTGATAAAACTTCTGCTCCCTGTAAAGCTTGTCCTCCTACGATACGGGCTGTATCACGGATAATCTCCGAATGCAAGCCCATTCGACGCATTTCCTCCAGATGTTGGAACCGATTCTCAAATACAGTTTCCACCATAGTGGATTCCCCTTTTGCAACAGTCATTAAGGCTGTAAATTGAGCCTGCATATCTGTCGGGAATCCTGGATGTGGCAAGGTTTTTACATGAACAGCCTTGAGATTTTCCAGTTGAGAACGGACACGAATACCTTCCGACTCCTCTGTCACCTCAACTCCCATTTCAAGGAGTTTGGCAATCAAGGGGCGATTGTGTTCCCAGACTGCATCTCGAATGAGGACATCTCCACCTGTCATAGCTGCCACTACCATAAAGGTCCCAGCTTCGATACGGTCCTGTACCACATTATGAGTCGTACCATGGAGTTCCTCGACACCAGTCACTGTGATTGTTTCGGTACCAGCTCCCTTGACCTTGGCCCCCATTTCATTAAGGAGAATAGCAAGGTCAACAATTTCGGGTTCACGCGCAGCATTTTCTATCACTGTCACACCATCAGCTAGAGTTGCTGCCATCATCAGGTTTTGTGTTGCGCCGACACTAGGAAAGTCCATGTAGATATGAGCGCCATGCAGGCATTCCGCCTTGGCTTCAATGTAACCAGCTGTCTGGCTGATCTTAGCCCCCATAGCTTCCAAACCCTTGAGGTGGAGATCAATCGGACGACTCCCAATAGTGCAACCTCCTGGCATGGATACCTTGGCATGGCCTACACGAGCAAGGATTGGTCCCAAGACAACGATGGATGCCCGCATCTTGCTGACATACTTATACGGAGCTTCCTCAGTGATATCACCAGTCGCATCGACCTCGACAACATGAGCTTCCTCATCAAAGTCCACCTTGGCATTCAGACCTCGAACCACTTGATTCATGGTGAAAACATCTGACAAGATTGGAACATTCTGCAAGACTGTCTTACCCTTGCTTGCTAGAATAGTCGCTGCCAACAAAGGTAAGACGGCATTCTTTGCTCCCTCGATGGTCACACTCCCGACCAGACGATTATCTCCGCCTTGAACCACAATTTTTTCCATAGTTTTTCCTTTACTTTTGATTTTATAACAGTCCTATAAACGCTTCTTGCCACAGTTGGTACAAACTGATAAAGAATGAACTCAAGATGTAGCCCATTACAATACTAAAGAAGCCTACCAACAAACGAACTTTTTTTGTGTTAGTAGCGGTCACTTTTAAAACCTTTTCCCATCTCACAAGATCCTTCAAAAGGTAAAAACTCAAATAAATAAAGAGTATATGACTACTTAAAGTGAATAATAATTGAACCATTTGACTATTATACCATCTTATCCGCTTGTGCGCTAGTTTTCGATTTTTCTACGAATTAGGGGTTGTTTTTAAGATAATCAATCGCATCCTGCAAGGTTTTTACAGGCACGATTTTCATCTCTGTTTTGATAGTTTTAGCAGCTTCTAAGGCTGTTTCATAGTTGCTTTTCGCATTGGGATCTGCTTTTTTCGCTTCCTCGGTGACTGGATTGTCAGGAGCAAAAAAGATGTTGGCTCCCTGACGAGAGGCTGCAACTACTTTTTTGTCAATTCCACCGATGTCGCCAACATTTCCATCGCGATCAATGGTACCTGTACCTGCTACGATACGACCATTACGAAGACCTGGATCCGCAATTTGGGTGTAGATAGCTAGACTAAACATGAGACCGGCACTTGGCCCGCCGATACCAGCTGTTGAAAAGCGAATCGGAACATCACTGGTCACTTCCGTACGGTCAATCAGACCAATCCCAATCCCGTTTTTTCCGTTTTCGAGAGTGATAATTTTACCTTCAGCAGTCTTGACTCTTCCGTCTTCTTCGTAGGTTACCTTGACTGGATCCCCTAGTTTTTGAGAATTGACATAGTCAACCAAGTCTTTGGAACTGTCAAACGTCTTATCATTAACAGCCGTAACGGTATCCGCAATGTTCAGAATGCCTTTGAAGGTTGAATTGTCCGTCACGGTCAAGACATAAACTCCCAAGTACTTGAGTTCGATATCCTTGCCTGCCGTCTTCAAGCCTTGATACTTGGCCATATTTTGGGATGTCTGCATGTAGAACTGATTGATCCGCATAAACTCTGCATCAGTAGAGCCACCCGTAGTCTCCTGAGCGCTTCTAATATCCGTGAAAGGTGTTAACCAAGCATAGACAAGATGCGACAGGGTTGCATGTCGAATCCCAACTGTCACAAACTGGTAAGCTCCTGCTTCTGTGTCTTCTGTTTCATTGACTTTTAAAACTTGACGAATATCTTCCGCTCCACCTGGAACTTCTATGTAGTATGGTAAAGGTACTACAAAGGCTAAAAAAGTCAATACTAGTGCTAGGATGACATATAAGGGCCATCTAGTTTTTTTCTTCATGTTCTAATTCCTCCACAACACTGTTTGGGACATATTGCTGAATCTCCTGACCAAACTTCAGAAGTTCTCTCACGGCCGAAGAGCTGATATAGAGATGCTCTGGGCGACTATGTAGGTAGACAGTCTCAATCTCTGGAGCCAGTTGATGATTGTAGTAATCAAAACTAGCCTCGTATTGTAAGTCTGTAGCATTCCGCAAGCCACGAACAAGGGTTTTAGCCCCCAGTCTTCTTGCAACATTGACGACTAGATGGTCATGAGAAGCCAACACCTCTACATTATCTAAATGCGCCACAGCTTTTTCGACTGCCCGTTTGCGATTTTCAACAGGGAGAAAGCCTTGTTTGTGGGGGTTGTAGAACACCCCGACATAGAGCTTTTCAAAGAGTTTGCTAGCACGTTCAATGATATCCAGATGTCCATTTGTCATCGGATCAAATGAACCTGTGAATAAACCAATCTTATCTGACATAGACTGTCACCTTACTAATTCCATAAATTTTTTCCTTCCAGATACCGAGACAGGCAATTTCTTCTGGGAGTTCTACAGACTTATCGGTTTCGCAGACGACCATGACTTCTTCAGAGAAGAGATTTCTCTCTGCCATTTTTTCGATATCTGCAACGATTTGTTCCTTGGCATAAGGAGGATCTAAAAAGACCAGATCAAAGAGACCTGTTACTTGCTCCAAAGCACGCTCAGCTTCCATCTTTAAGAGCTGAAATTTAGAAACTTCCTTGGTCATCTGGATATTTTCAGCGATGACAGCTTGAGCCTTTCGATCCCGTTCTACTAAAACAGCATGGGACATGCCTCTTGACACAGCTTCAATAGACAGACCGCCACTGCCTGCATAAAGATCCAAGACACGACCACCCTCAAAATAGGGACCTATCATGTTAAAGATAGCTCCTCTCACCTTATCCGATGTCGGCCTCGTCGTCTTGCCTTCTAGCGTCTTGAGGGGTCGCCCCCCGTAGATTCCTGATACGATTTTCATACCGTTTATTATACCAAATTATAGGCAAAAAGAGAAAGAAAACCGAACCTTACGGTTCGATTCCCTACAAGATATTTTCGTAAGTATCGCGGACTTCTTGTGGCCAAACACTAGTCTGAACCTCTCCAATGTGCTTCTTACGAAGAAGGAACATGGCCATCCGGGACTGTCCGATACCCCCACCAATTGTCAATGGAAAAAGACCGTTAAGCAAGGCTTTATGCCATTCCAGCTCAAGTCTATCTTCATCTCCTGTAAGGGCAACTTGGCGACGAAGGGTATCTTCATCTACCCGAATCCCCATTGATGACAACTCAAAGGCGCAATCAAGAGGTTCATTCCAAACCAAGATGTCCCCATTCAGTCCCTTGTATCCATTCTCAGACTCTGTTGTCCAGTCATCGTAGTCAGGCGCACGGCCATCATGAGGTTTCCCATCAGGTAATTCTCCACCAATACCAATTAAGAAGACTGCACCGAACTCTTTACAGATTGCATTTTCACGCTCTTTTGGTGTCAAGTCTGGGTAACGTTCTACTAGCTCTTCTGTATGGATAAAGGTGATTTGTTTTGGCAAGATCGATTCGATATCATAGCGAGCTTCTACTGCTAGCTCTGTCAGACGAATAGCCTTGTAAATCTTTTCAACTGTTTCTTTAAGATAAGCGATATTGCGTTGTCCATTTGGAATCACTTTTTCCCAGTCCCACTGGTCTACATAAACAGAGTGGGTCGCATCTAGCGAATCTTCATCTGGGCGAAGGGCCTTCATATGGACAAACAAACCTTCACCTTCACCGAAACCAAAACGAGCCAAGGTATGGCGTTTCCATTTAGCAAGTGAATGAACGACCTCGTAGGTTTCATCTGGAATTTGCAAGACCTTCACAGTTACTGCATTTTCAACACCTGAAAGGTTATCCTGCATCCCATCGCCGACCCTACTCAAGATAGGACCTTGAACTTCGACAACTTCTAACTTATCTTTCAAATACTGGGTAAAAGTGTTTTTGACAAAGGAAATTTCTTCTTGTTGCTGGATAAAACTTTTCTTCATAAGCTACTCCTCAAAAAATTAATTAAAAGCATTATACACCTATTTCCAAGAAAAGAAAAGAGTAAATAAGAAAAAGTCAGTGCTCTTTGGAACACTGACTCTATAGACTTTTAATCGTTTCGACCAAAGATTCGTAAGATGCTAAGGAAGAGGTTGATAAAGTCTAGATAGATGCTGAGAGCCATTGAAATGACCCAACCTGTTGCTACTTGCCCTCTAGACTGCTCATAAACATAGCGAATCTTTTGGTTGTCCCAAGCAATCAAACCTGAGAAAACCAAGACCATGGCAATACTAATCATGTAGTCAAAGAAGCTATTGGCTAGAAATAGATTGACGATCATAGCAATAATTAACCCGACAAGCGCAGCCATCAGAGCTCGACCCATTCCACTCAAATCTTTCTTGGTGAAAATTCCGATTGCCGCCATGACAAAGAAGAGTAGGGCACTGGATACAAAGGCTGATAAGACGGTCCCAGGTGTATAGAAGGCTACGACAAAGCTAAGGGTGAAGCCATTCAGTAGCGAGTATACTAGAAATACTGGCAGAGCTGCTGGGCTATTTTTAGCAGCCATGCTACTTGCAACAAAGACTAGAGCAAGTTCTGCAAAAGTTGCAATCATCAACCAGAGACGGCCATGCATTAAAAAGTAGATCAATTGAGCCTGAAAGACTGTCAACATTAAAGCTGGCACCAGAGCTGACAGACCAATCCCAAGTCCCACAAAGGCATAAACCTTAGCGTAAAATTGATTGAGACCTGAACGTTCTTGAATAATTGTTTGATTCATTCTGATTCTCCTTTTTCTATAAATATGTCTTGATTATAACAAAGTTTTTATAAATTAGCTGAAATAAAACATCAAAATGCCTGCGGCAATGGCAACATTGAGACTCTCTGCTCGACCCTTCATGCCAATATGAACCAGCTGATCAGCACTCTCAGCCATGACAGAACTAATCCCCTGCCCTTCATTTCCCATGACTAAAACAAAGTCTTCTAGGGGAGAAAGCTCACGATAGTCCTTGGATTCTTTGGATAAGGTCGTTGCTAGAATGGGCATAGCAGTCTTCTTAGCCTCTTCTACAAAGGAAGCAAGAGACATCCGATAGATGGGCAAGTGAAAATGACTGCCTTGCATGGAACGCAGGGTCTTGAGACTGTATATATCTGCTGACTTATCTGAGACAATAACCCCTGTAAAACCTGCAGCGTCCGCAGTCCGAATCATGGTACCCACATTACCAGGATCTTGAACATCTTCTAAAAATAGAAACTTACCCTGACTAAAATCAGGCTGTCCCACTTCTTCTTTTTGAATCACTGCAACAATGCCTTGAGGGGTTTGCGTATCTGCCAAATCCAGCAAAATCTCCTCTGAAACCCAGATAGTTTGAGGAAAAGCAGCTAGCTGATCTCGGTAACTTTCTAGGGCAAAGACCTTTTCAATCGTCACTCCAGCTTGAACAGCTTCTTCAAACAAGTGCCAACCTTCAATCAAATAGGCAGATTTTCGATATTTTTTTTGATGCAATTTCTTGGCATTTTTCACCACAGAATTGGCTTTTGAGGTTATAATAGTCATAGAAACATTATAACACAATTAAAGGGGGTTAGTATGCAAAAGGTTAGAATGATTGCCCAAGGTAGGGTGCAGGGTGTTGGTTTTCGCTGGGGCGTTTATACTCTAGCGCTTGAAATCGGTGGCATCACTGGTCGTGTCTGGAATAACGACGATGGTACAGTGGAAATTCTCGCTCAAGCAGAGTCTTCTGCCACTATGGCAAAATTTATCCAAGAAATCCGTAAAGGTCCAACGCCTTTTTCAAAAGTCACCTATCTGGATGTGCAGATGAGCAACTTTTCATCCTATTCAGACTTCAAAGTCGCAAATTAGGTCTCCAGAACTATTGTATATTTTACAAAAAAACAGTAGAATAGAAAGGTATAATTTTTAAAGAAGGAATGAGAACATTGAAATCTATTAAACGTTTTGCCCTCTCAGCTATGGGAGTGGCTATGCTACTTATCTTGACAGGCTGTGTTTCTGTTGATAAAACGACTGGAGAACCGACTGGATTTATCTGGAACACCATCGGAGCGCCTATGGCAGAGGCCATCAAATACTTTGCTAATGATATGGGACTTGGTTTTGGGATGGGGATTATCATCGTCACCATTATCGTGCGTTTGATTATCTTGCCACTCGGTATCTACCAATCGTGGAAGGCGACGCTTCACTCTGAAAAGATGAACGCCCTCAAACACGTGCTTGAACCACATCAAACACGTCTCAAAGAAGCAACAACTCAAGAAGAAAAACTTGAGGCTCAACAAGCTCTCTTTGCCGCCCAAAAAGAACATGGTATCAGCATGCTAGGAGGCGTCGGATGTTTCCCTATCTTGCTCCAAATGCCTTTCTTCTCTGCTATCTTCTTTGCTGCCCAACACACTGAAGGAGTTGCTGGTTCTAACTTCTTGGGAATTGATCTTGGCTCACCAAGCATGCTCCTCGTAGCCTTTGCAGGTATTCTTTACTACATCCAATCTCTCCTCTCGCTTCATGGAGTAGAAGACGAGATGCAAAGAGAACAACTTAAGAAAATGATCTACATGAGCCCACTCATGATTGTTATCTTCTCACTCTTCTCACCAGCCAGTGTGACACTATACTGGGTTGTCGGTGGTTTCATGATGATTCTCCAACAGTTTATCGTCAACTATGTCGTTCGTCCAAAACTTCGTCAAAAAGTACGTGAAGAATACGAAAAGAACCCTCCGAAAGTCAGTCCTTCTGCAGGTGCAAGAAAAGATGTGACTCCTAAGCAGACTCAAGCGATCACGACCAATAAGAAAAAGAAAAACCGCAACTCTGGCAAACAACGATCTAGATAAGACTCAAAAAGCTTAGCTGAAAGACTAGGCTTTTTATGCATCACAAAAGCCCGATGTCTCCATCAGGCTTCTTTTTTATCCATGAACACGTTTCATGTAGTCTTGATAGCTTTCTGTATCCATCAATTCCTTGGCATTCTTGACACGGTCTGCTGTTGGAGGTTTTACCCCTTCGAGCGAATAAGGAATTCCCAATTCACGCCACTTGAACTCACCCATGGTATGATAAGGTAGGATTTCAAACTTGTCAACATTTTTGAGGGTCTTGACAAACTTACCGAGTTCGATCAAGTCCTCATCTCTGTCCGTCAAACCTGGAACTAGCACGTGGCGAATCCAAACAGGTTTTCCAATATCTGATAGATACTGGGCACAGGCCAAGATATTTTTATTGGTTTGGCTAGTGACAATCTTGTGCTGTTCTTCGTTGATTTCCTTGATATCCAAGAGAACCAAGTCTGTCACCGCCATGAGTTTATTAAACTTTTCGAGATAACGTGGTTTATTACGGAATGGAAGGGCGCAGGTATCCAAGGTACAGTGGATTCCTTTTTCCTTGGCCTTGGTAAAGAGGGCGATCAAGAAATCAATCTGTAAGAGAGCCTCTCCACCACTGACAGTGATTCCTCCCTTGTCTCCCCAGAAACCACGATAGCGAAGGGCTTCTGTCAAGACATCGTCTACTGTCCGTTCACGTGATTTATTGGTCTCCATAGCCCATGTGTCTGGGTTATGGCAGTACTGGCAACGCATGTGACAGCCCTGCAAAAAGACAATAAAACGAATCCCAGGACCATCTACCGCCCCAAAACTCTCTGTCGAATGCACCATTCCTGTCACTTGTCCATAGTCAATTGTTTCTTCAGACATATCGTCACCTTCCTTGAAACCGTTTTATAGTTTTATTATATCACGACTTGAGGGAAAAACAAGATTTTTGTCTATTTTTTAGAAAGCAATCTGTTTTTCACTTTCATTTTCATTTTTTTAATGATCGGGTTCAAAATCAAAACCATACAAGGTTGCGAAATAGTCCTCAGGACGCTCTGCACGGCGGATTTGACGGGCTTTCCCTTCTTCGGTATAGAGGATTTCTGCCGAGCGTAGTTTGGCATTGTACTGATAACCCATGGAGAATCCATGTGCACCTGTATCATGAATTACTAGCAAATCACCGATTTCTGTATGAGGTAGTTCGCGATTAATGGCAAATTTATCATTATTTTCACAGAGTGAACCGACCACGTCTACGACCTCAACTGGCCCATCTGGATGGGTCAGATTGGTAATATGGTGGTAGGCTCCATACATGGCAGGACGCATGAGGTTAACTGCTGAGGCATCCACGCCCAGATAGGTACGGTAGGTTTTCTTTTTATGAGTGACTTTTGTGACGAGAACTCCGTGAGGTGCCAACATAAAACGGCCCAATTCAGTGAAAATCTTGACCTGCCCAAGACCTGCAGATGTGAGGACTTCTTCATAAACCTTACGCACCCCTTCACCAATCACAGCGATGTCATTTGGCTCCTGGTCTGGACGGTAATTGACACCGATTCCACCAGAAAGATTGATAAAGTCCAGCGAAATACCCAACTTTTCCTTGATTTCAACAGCCAATTCAAAGAGCTGACGTGCCAACTCTGGATAGTAGAGATGGGTCACTGTATTGGATGCTAGGAAAGAGTGAATCCCAAATGTCTTGGCTCCTTTTTCCTTTAAGATGGCAAAGGCTTCAAAAAGCTGGTCCTTGGTCATGCCAAACTTGGCCTCTCCAGGATTGTCCATAATGTCTGTCCCCAGTTCAAAAACACCACCAGGATTGTAACGACAAGAGATGATTTCTGGAATGCCTGCTGCACGCTCTAGATGTTCAATATCTTCAAAGGCATCCAAGTTAATGGTCGCACCTAATTCACGCGCATAAGCGTACTCTTGGTCTGGGGTATTGTTAGAAGAGAACATGATCTCAGAACCGGGAAAATCCAGTTTGTGGCTCATCAAGAGCTCTACATAACTAGAACAGTCCACACCACAACCTTCCTCTTTGAGGATTTTCAAGATGGCTGGGGTTGGAGTGGCCTTGACTGCAAAATATTCTTTGAATCCCTTATTCCAAGAAAAGGCCTGGTTGACTGCTCGCGCTTTCTCGCGAATCCCCTTCTCATCATACAGGTGAAAGGGAGTCGGGAACTCTGCAACAATTGTTTCTAAATCTTCTCGGCTGATAAATGGTGTTTTCATAAGCTTCCTTCTATTCTGTTTGCAAAGAAAGGCTGGGACAATCGTTCCAACCTTTAGTTCTATCTCTTATTTGTCTTCGTCAAAGATATTTCCAATCTCAACATCTATGGATTGGTTCTTGACATCAATATTGGTTACCTTCAAGAGTGACTTGTAATCAAACTGCTTTTCACGTTCTTCTTGGGCATTGTCTGCAAAGACTGCGACACCAGCTAGTTCAGAATCGAACTCACGCAAGAGACTAATCATCCCGTTGACAGTTCCGCCACCTTTCAAGAAGTCATCCACAATCAAGACACGACTGCCTGCTTTGAGGCTGCGTTTTGAAAGGAACATTTTCTCAATACGGTCACCGCTTGAACCTGATACATAGTTGACACTGACCGTTGAACCTTCAGTGATTTTTAAGTCGCGGCGCACGATAACAAAAGGAACATTGAGGACATTGGCAACTGCATTTGCAAGCGGAACACCCTTAGTCGCTACTGTCATAACCGCATCGATTTTTTGGTCCATAAAGCTCTTGGCAATGATACGCCCAATATTTTTCAAAATGGCAGGCGTACTGAGCAAATCAGATAGGTAGATGTAGCCACCTGGCAAGATACGGTCGCTTTCTGAAAGTTTGTCACGCAAGTCTGCGATCATTTTTTTGGCTTCATGGCTAGAGATGGATGGTGTAAAGATAACGCCACCACCTGCCCCAGTCACTGTCTGGATATGGCCGATTTCGATTTCCTCAAAGGCACGCTTGATAATCACGATATCCTCTGAGATAGATGATTTAGCTGATTCGTACTTTTCCGCAAAGGTATTGAGACTGGTTAGTTTGTATGGATTATTAATCAAATAGTTGGAAATGACAACCATTCGATCACTTCTTCTTAATTTCATTTTTATTTACCATTCCATTTAATTTTGATATTTTATCCATTATACCACATTCACATAAAAAAACGAACATTATTGCGTAAAAAATGCTCGTTTTTCTTAAATTATTAATCTAAATCCGGTTTATAGAAGGAACGATTGTCCATAGCGAAGATTTTATTGGTCATTTCTCCTTTATCTACCAAAGCCAGAGCTGTTGTCATCATCATCATACTGGCATCTAGATTATCAATCATATGAATAATCTCTGCCTCCATAATGCGCGGACGGACTGGACTTCCATACTCCAGCAAGCCATGGTGACTGAGGATGACATGGCGCAGTAGCACTACTTCTTCCCTAGTATCATCAATACCAAGCTCCATGACTGCTTTGGTGATTTCACTATCAATTAGGGCGATATGACCGATGAGATTGCCTCGCACTGTGTACTCAGTCTGATCGGGACCACTGAGTTCTAAAACCTTGGCCAAGTCGTGCAACATAATCCCCGCATAGAGGAGGCTCTTATTGAGCTGAGGATAGATAACACTAATGGCCTCTGCCAAGCGCACCATGGTTGCTGTATGATAGGCCAAACCCGTTTCAAAGGCATGGTGGTTGGTCTTGGCAGCTGGATAGGAGTAGAATTCCTTATCATACTTGGTGTAGAGACTACGAACGATACGCTGCCAGACAGGATTTTCAATTTTGAAAATCATTTGCGACATGTAGTCACGGATTTCCTTAACATCAACTGGTGACTTGACCTTGAAATCAGCTGGATCATTGGGTTCGCCAGGCTGAGGCAGGCGGAGAGTAATTTGATTGACTTGAGGAGTATTGTTATAAACTTCTCTGCGCCCTTTCATGTGGACCACTTTCCCTGCGGTAAAGGCCTCAATGTTATGAGGCTGGGCATCCCAGAGTTTCCCTTCAATCTCGCCACTATCGTCTTGGAAGGTAAAAGCTAGATAGTTTTTTCCAGCTCGTGTCTGTCTCAGGTCAGCTGATTTGATTAGGTAAAAGCCTTCAAACAGATCATCTTTTTTCATGTGACTAATCTTCATATTCTTCCTCATCTTCTTGGAAATGGAGTAGATCAAGCGCAGGCTCACCTTCTGATAACTCAATGTGACGGAGCGTCCGCTCGATAGCTGTAGTACGACGGTTTAATAATTCATCAATATTGCCAGAGGCATGTTGGAGATGTTTTTGTGCCTTAACCAAAATTCCCCCAAACTTGCCAAACTCCGTCTTGACGCTGGCAAGGGTCTTGCTGATATGGTCGGCACTCTTTTGGATATTGAGGGTTTTGAAGCCAACTGATAGGGAGTTGAGCAGGGCTGATAGGGTACTTGGACCAGCAACAATAATCTGTTCCTCCCGTCTCAAATCATCAAAGAAGACAGGATTGCGGACGATTTCCGAATAAAGTCCTTCTGTCGGAACAAATAAGACTCCAAAATTGGTCGTCCGAGGTGGCGCCAGATACTTGCTCTTGATATCCTTAGCGAAACGCTTAACGCTTGCCAAGAGCGACTTACGACAGCGCTCAATCTCGTCCTTGTCACCTGCTTCATAGGCTTCTTCTAGGCGGTAATAATCTGCCAGTGGAAACTTGGAGTCAATCGGCAGGTAGACGTATTCCTGGTCGCTTTGCCCAGGTAACTTGATGGCATATTCCACTCGTTCACTGGAGTTTTCAACCGTTGCATATTCTCGTTCGTACTGGGCTGGTGTCATGATGTCTTCGATGATTTGCCCCAGTTGCAATTCTCCCAAAATCCCTCTCGTTTTGGTTCCTGAGAGAACCTTATTGAGGGCTCCGACATCGCGGGCAACCGTCTGCATTTCTCCAAGACCACGATTGACAGACTCCAGTTGTTTGGAAACTGTCTCAAAGGAAGCCTGTAAGCGCGTCTGTAAGGTCTTTTCTAGCTTTTCCTCGACTGTTTGGCGCATTTGTTCTAGACGTTGCTCATTTGATTCCTGCAAGGCTTGGAGACGTTGGTCGGTCTTATCTCTAGTTTGGAGAAGGTTCTCATTCATCTCCTGCCTAAGCTGAGTTAAGCCTTGATGCAGCTCGATTCGGACCTCCTGCAAACGGTCACTAACAGCCACTTCCAAGTCTTTTTGGTCTAGTTGGCTGGCTTGTCTGGCTTGTTCAAAGCGATAATCCAACTGGTCTGACAGATGATCTGCTTGATCCTCCAAACTCTTGGCAAGGTATTTTTCTTGCTTATCCTGTCTTTGCCAAATGAGAAAGAGCCCAAGAAGATTAGCAACTAATAAAATAACAAGTAAAATCTCCATCCTATCTCCTGTCCTTGCTATGCAGTACGACTACATAGCCATCTGGGCAAGTCACCGAAACTTCCCTATCTATATATTCGTTAGAAGCGTACACTTTTTTAAAGAAAAAATTCTTCTCAGTCAACTCATACTTGGCCCCGAGAATGGTCAACTGACTATCCCGAACCGGCATAAAGGCTAGATAGTCATAGTCTAAGCGTGGTTGAAGCTGACTAGACCCTTCTGGACAATAGCTAATCAAGTTTTGCCCATCCTCAATCGCTATCTGGCGCATATAAGGTGCCAACTTGGGATTGCTAGGTAGAAAAACATTGGCCAGCATGTGGTCAATGCGACCACCAAGAGCACCGAAAATAGTGACTTGAGCCTGAGAATTTTGCTCAAAGATGGTTAAGAGAGCCAATTCCAAATCGGTATCATCTTTTTCTGGCTGAGCTTGAACAAAGCGCAGGGATTGATTTTGAATCAACTGACGTTCCTCTTCAGTGACAGAATCAAAATCCCCAACTGCTAGAGCGAGAGGCAGGTCTTCTTCCAAGACCCAGAGCGATCCTCGATCCACACCGACAAAGCAGTCAAAATCCGTCCGATAATGACCACGGTCTCCGCCTGCAAAAACTGCAACCCTAGTCCAGTTGTTTTCGGAGAGTTTGCACTCGTTCATTGACATCTCCCTTAAAGACATAGGATCCTGCTACAAAAACGGTCGCACCAGCTTCTTTGGCTTGCGCAATGGTTTGATCATCAATCCCACCATCCACTTCAATCTCAAAGTTCAAGGCTTTTTCCTCACGAAGGGCAACCAACTCATGAATCTTATCCATGGTTTCTGGCAGAAAAGCTTGTCCACCGAAGCCAGGATTCACTGTCATGACCAAGACTTGGTCCACTAGGTGAAGGACGTGCTTGATAGCCTCAACAGGTGTGCCAGGATTAATGACAACAGATGGCTTGACACCTAGAGAACGAACCTTTTGGAGGGCACCATGGATATGAGGTGTTGCCTCTACGTGAATGCTGATGATATCTGCACCTGCACGCGCAAAGTCCTCTAAATGGTGCTCAGGATTAGCTACCATCAAGTGGCAGTCAAAGACCATCTTGCTATGAGGACGAAGAGCTTCAACCACACCAGCACCAAAGCTGATTTGTGGCACAAAGTTACCATCCATGATATCGATATGGGCATATTCTGCACCAGTTGCTTCTAGGCGTTTGATTTCACGTTCAAAGTTGGCATAATCTGCTGCCAGAATTGACGGAGCAATCTTGTATTGAGACATAGGTTTCTCCTTATTTTGGAATTTTTTTGCTGACTTTTTTATAGGTTTCTCTGCGATTTTCAATCTCACTGAGGAATTGTAGGTAATTGTCAAAACGGAAGCTGGCAATGATGCCCTCTTCTACAGCTGGTTTAACAGCACATGCTGGCTCATGGGTATGGGTACAAGTACGGAACTTACAGTTTCGACTGACAGTGGCAATTTCTGGAAATGCCTGATTGAGGTCTTCCGTCGTTGACACTTCATAGTCCAGTGATGAAAATCCTGGCGTGTCCGCGATTTTACCACCATTGAGATTGTAAAAGCTAACAGCTCGAGTGGTATGGCGACCACGGCCAAGACTATCTGAGATTTCTCCTGTTTCAAGATTAAGGTCTGGTGCGATTTTGTTAAGAAGAGTTGACTTCCCAACACCTGTCTGCCCCATAAAGACTGTCACCTTGGCTGTCAAAAGCGGTAAGAGTTCTTCCTTACTAGTCACAAAGTCGTAACCAATAGCACGATAGGTTTGTTGGTAAAAATTCAGTTCTCCCCTATCGTCCAACAAATCCATTTTAGAAATATAGACGATGGGATGGATGCCCTTGCGCTCCAAAAGAACCAAGAAGCGATCCAATAAATTGCTATTAAAATCCGGCTCCTTAGCCGACATGATAACCACAGCTTGGTCAATATTGACAATAGGCGGACGGACCAGGCTATTTTTCCGTTCGTGAATCTTGAGAATGTAACCTTCTGAGTTCTCCTCTGCAGAAAAATCTACCCAATCCCCAACATAGGGGGTATGACCTTTTTTACGAAAATTCCCGCGCGCACGCGTCTGGTAAACTTGACCCTCACTCTCCACATAGTAGAAGCCCGCCAAGGCTTTAATGATTTGTCCCTGCATCTTAGAATCCTTGTCCTTTAAGCGCATCTGCTAAACTAGCAAATTCTGCCAAGCTGAGAGCTTCTCCACGTACACTTGGTGACAAACCTGCTTGATCCAAAGCCTTGGTCAACTTTTCCTTGATTTCCTCAGTCTTGCCAAAATAGCCTGTCAGGTTATTCCACAAGGTCTTGCGACGATGAGTGAAACTAGCCTTGGAAACCTTAAAGAAGAGCTGCTCATCTTCTACTGCTACCGCAGGTTCTGGGCGGCGGACCATTTTCAAGATAGCTGAGTCCACGTTTGGCGCTGGCACAAAGACCGTACGAGGCACGATAAAGGCAACCTTGGCTGTCATGTAATACTGGACAGCAATCGACAAACTACCGTAAGCCTTGGTATTGGGTTGAGCGGAGATACGATCCGCCACCTCTTTTTGCATCATGACGACAAACTCACTAAAAGGAATGCCACTTTCAATCAGGTGCATGAGGATAGGCGTCGTAATGTAGTAAGGTAAGTTGGCTACTATCTTGATTGGCAAATCAGGATTTTTGAAATTCTGGATATGCTGGGCCAAGTCAACCTTGAGAATATCCTCATTGACTACGGTCACATTGTCAAAATCACGCAGGGTATCTGCCAAAATCGGTACCAAACGGTGGTCAATCTCAAAAGCCATGACCTCAGCTGCGCGCTCAGCCAAAAACTCCGTCAAGGCACCAATTCCTGGTCCAATCTCGATGACATTGACCTGGTCATCAATTTCAGCCGTATCGACAATTTTTTGAAGGATATTGGTATCGGTCAAAAAATTTTGTCCGAAGGACTTTTTAAAGGTAAAACCGTGACGCTCCAGCACTGCCTTGGTCACGCTATAATCTGCAATTCTCATTTATTCTCTTTTCTAATATGAACGACGATATATCCAAACAAATTCATTTCCTCTAGAACTCTGATGAATCAGGTCTTTTAAATAGATATTGGGATTCGTCAGTTCTTTTGTTTCTGTATGATAACTTGCTATTGTCTGCCCACCATGTCGGAGAAGCCATTCTGTATCCAATCTAGGCAAATATCTATCCTTTTGAAGGAAGTCACAAAATTCCTCTACTGTCATATCCTCAGGAACTTCAAATTCTACCTCATGAGGCAATACATCATCCCCCATACAGATAGACTCTCTATCAACGATTATTTTCATAACACTCTTTCCTCACAAATTTCTATTTGAATACTATCAAAATGAATCCCCTAGAAATAAATCTACTTACCTCTATTGTAACACATTCCCTTTGTATTTTCGGGTTATCTGGTTATTGTTATCACTTTTCAGGACTCTGCAAACAGATTTCGATATCTAAATTTCTTTCCACTATTAAAGTAAGCATAAAATTTATTTTTCTAATCCTTTATGAATTGTCTCTTGAAAAAGTCAGGCGTTCAAGCAAAGAATAGAGTTTTTCTTGCTCCTCTTCTTCGTAAGCAGGTGCATTTGCTTTTACTTCCCTGCATTTCTCGTCATACAAAAATCCTTCATAGCGATCTTCTGTAGATAAAGCTGTATAAACTTTGGCCATTTCTTCAGGACTAATCGAAAATTTCGACTTAATTTTATACAGATTTTTCATAAAAGCGCTGAGGTGATCATAGCGACGCATATCAACTTTGACATTGGTCACACGGATTGCCTGAACCTTGACACCTTTCCAATGTTTCCGCATATAAAGCGACAGCATCAACAAGGCCAGTTTATTTTGATAATAAGTCTTGGCAGGACTGTAACGTTTTTGACCAGATAAATTTTCAAAATCAAGTTTCATGAAAGGATAAAGCACCAGCCCTTGAGAAGAAATATTAATAATCCGACCACTCTCAGACTTTTCCAATAAACCTTTCAACAAGATAGAAAGCAAGAAAGGGGCGACAACATTGGTCGCAAATTGCTTTTCTAAACCATCCTTAGTCAGGATGGGCTTTTTGACCGATAAATCAAAATCAGCCGCATTGTTAATTAAAACATCTAAAGTATCTTCTTTTTGGATATACTGTTCCGCTGCTTTCCTGACACTCTTCATATCAGATAGATCAACCAAGATATAATCTACATGCGGATTTCCTGTTTGTTGACGGATTTTCTCACAGGCTTGCTCAGCAGCTTCTTTTCGCCGGCAAAATAGGGTCACTGACCAGCCCTTTTCAGCTAACTGTTTAGCAGCCTGGTAGCCAATACCACTATTGCCACCCGTAATAATCACTTTTTTCATTTCTGACTCCCTTGGACTGAATACTTAGTCATAACCTCTTCCACTTCTGCCAAGGTCACTCCAAATAACTCTAAACGCTTGAGCAACTGCTTGCCGTTGGAATAGCCGATGCGGAGCTGTTCGCCCAGATACTCTCGGCGCTTACGACTGTCTGCTCCCGCTAGGAAACCAAGGCGAATCAAGTCGCTGCGACTAATGTCAAACTCGTTCTCGTTTTCAAATTGTTCTGTCACCTGAGCCAGCGCTGTTTTTAGATCTTCATAGCTGGCGTGTTCGATTCCCAGAGAACGCCCCTTAGCCTTGGACTTGGGAACCGCTTCATCTCGTTTGAGAAAAGCATGCTGCACTGTTGGAAGGGCCGTCATAATCATGCGACGAATGCGCTCACCGTTAAAGTCAGGATCTGTAAAGACAATGACTCCATGCAATTCATGCAGGCGCTGAATGCGTTCTATATCCTGGTCATTTATGGCGGAACCTCGTGTTTCATAGGTCTCTACATCAAAGTAACGTTTGAGATTGGCCGTATCATCGCGACCTTCGACCACGATGACTTGGGAAATTTTTTCTTTCATCACTTGCTGTCCAATCCAAAAATCCGCTCTGCATTTGCAGTCGTTGCTGCTGCTAGCTCTTCTGCCGTCATGCCGCGCAAGTCAGCGATAAAGTCCACCACATAGCGTGTGTAGGCTGTTTTGTTTTCACGGCCACGTTTAGGAACAGGAGCCAGGTAAGGTGCATCCGTTTCTACCAAAATCTTGTCCAAAGGAAGTTCCCTAGCAGCCTCTTGGATATCCGTCGCTTTCTTAAAGGTCACCACACCTGAGAAAGAAATGGTCATGCCAAGCTCGACAAACTTCTCCGCCCACTCCAAAGAGCCTGAGAATGAGTGCATAATTCCACCACGAGGACCAACGCCCTCGCTCTTGATAATCTCATAAGTATCTTCTAGCGCATCACGGGTATGGACCACAAAGGGCAAGTTCAAATCCTTAGACAGCTGAATCTGACGACGAAAAACCTGTTCCTGCACTTCCTTAGGTGCTGTCATCCAATGGTAGTCCAGACCAATCTCACCTAAAGCAACAACCTTGGGATGTTTTAGCTTTTCAAGCAAGTAAGCTTCGACCTCGTCTGTGTATGTCCCTGCTTCCGTCGGATGCCAGCCAACAGTCGCGTAGAGTTGTTCATACTCATCTGCTAACTCCAGGGCACGTTCAATGGTCGGCTTGTCAAAACCAACAATGTTCATCCGAGTCACGCCCATCTCAGCAGCCAAGGCGATTTCTTCGGCCTCACGTCTTGCAAATTCTTCTACATTTAAATGTGTGTGCGTATCAAAAATCATCTCTTCTAACCTCATTTTCTTCCATCTATTATACCAAAAATAGCATCCCTCGGCTTGTAAAAATATTCTAATACCAATCATTCTCCCTTGACTGCTCTTTTTCAAAGCAGTATAATAACACTTATTGAAATTTTCAGCAAAGGAAAAGAAAATGTTTAGAAAATTAAAATATACCTTTATCGGTCGACCACTCAAGTCTCTCACAGACGGCGAAGGGGGATTACTTGGAAAAATGCAGGCACTTGCAATGTTATCCAGTGATGCCCTGTCTTCTATTGCCTATGGACCTGAACAAGTCATTCTCGTATTAGTCAGTCTCTCTCCTCTTGCTATTTGGTGGAGCCTCCCTATCGGTATTTTTGTCCTCTTACTGCTCGCTAGTTTGACGATTTCCTATCGTCAAATCATTCATGCCTATCCTCAAGGCGGAGGGGCTTATATGGTCACTCGGGAAAATCTCTCCCCTGAACTGGGCTTGATTGCAGGGGGTAGCCTCCTTGTTGACTATATGCTTACAGTAGCCGTATCCGTTGCGTCTGGAGCTGATGCTATTACAGCAGCCATCCCTACCCTCCATCCTTATAATCTTCATATCTCTATTTTCCTAGTCTGCCTGCTCATGCTCTTGAATTTAAGAGGATTGAAAGAATCTGCCAGCTCACTGATGATTCCCGTCTACCTCTTTATCTTCAGTACTGTCTTTCTCTTGCTCTATGGATTCTTTCAACTAGTAACTGGTTCTCTCAGCTATCAGGCAACTTCCCCTATTGGGCATACTGTTCCGAGTCTGTCTATCGTTCTCATCCTAAGAGCTTTTACCAGCGGATCTGCCTCTCTGACAGGGGTTGAAGCTATTTCAAATGCCGTTCCCTTTTTCAAGGCTCCAAAAGAAAAGAATGCTGCTCAAACCTTGACCATTATGTCACTGATTTTAGGATTTCTTTTTGCAGGCATCACCTTCCTAAACTACTGGATGGGGATTATGCCTCAACACGGTGAAACAATACTTTCACAAATGGCCAAGGGGATTCTTGGTGATTCATTCTTTGGTCATGCTAGCTACTATCTCTTCCAGTTCTCGACAGCCTTGATTTTGGCCGTAGCTGCAAATACTGGATTTTCGGCCTTCCCTATGCTGGCTTACAATATGGCTAAAAACAAATACATGCCCCATCTCTTTATGGAAAAAGGAGACCGCCTGGGCTACTCCAATGGAATTTTAACTCTGGCTTTTGGGGCTATGATTCTTCTTCTCATTTTTAATGGCAATACCGAACGCTTGATTCCTCTTTATACTATCGGGGTCTTCGTTCCCTTCGCCCTATCTCAGACTGGGATGATTCGCCATTGGAAAAAGGAAAAAGGGGCCAACTTCTTAAAACCTGCTCTTGCTAATATCCTTGGGGCCATCATTTGCTACGCTATTGTGCTAATCCTGCTCTTTTTCCGTCTCAGTGATATCTGGCCTTTCTTCCCGATTATTCTCGTACTCACTCTACTCTTCTTGGCAATTCACAGTCATTACCAAAAAGTAGCCCGACAGCTGCGACTCTATGAAGGAAGCGAAAAACGTACTTACGACGGCAATCTGGTTCTGGTCTTAGTAGGAAATGTCACCCGAGTCAGCGTCGGAGCCATTAACTACGCTCAAAGTATCGGTGACGAAGTGTTGGCCATGCACATTTCTACTAAAGAAACTGCCGAAAAAGACCAAGAAATTCTCCAAGAATTTGCCGATTACTTCCCAACCATTACTCTAAAAAACATCAAGACCAGCTACCGCGACATCATCACCCCTACTGTCAAGTATGTCAAACGGATTTCCGAGGAAGCTCAGAAAAAGAACTATACAATCACTGTCCTCGTCCCCCAGTTTATCCCTAATAAACCTTGGCAAAATATCCTGCACAATCAGATGAGTCTCAAACTCAAATACGCCCTTCGTTGGCACCAAGACATCGTTGTCGCTAGCTACTCTTATCACTTAAAAGAATAAAGAAAAGGCCCTACCAGAACCAATAAGCGTCTGGTAAGGCCCTTTTTCTGAATCCAGTCACTAGGCTTATACTCTTCAAACCACGTCAGCTTCACCTTGGATTATATATGTGACTGACTTCGTCAGTCTTATCTGCAACCTCAAAACAGTGTTTTGAGCTGACTTCGTCAGTCTTATCTACAACCTCAAAGCGGTGCTTTGAGCAACCTGCGGCTAACTTTCTAGTTTGCTCTTTGATTTTCATGGAGTATTAACTGAAAAGAATGACTAGGCATATTATTGAATGTGGTTAGCTAAATCTTCCTGAGCTTTTTTGTTGGACTCAGCTTTTTCTTTTTGCCATTTTTCATAAAGCTCTTGATACTGTTTCGCAGTTACGGGCTCCTTTTGCAACTCAACATATTTGTAGTTGTCCGCATCCCCTTTGTGTCCGACAAATGAGAAGGCTCCTGTGAATGGCACAGTCTTACGGAAAATTGGATTTGCTCCACCACTTTGAACAGGTAGGAAGAGAGCACTATCTGTTAGCCAAGCTTGAACTTCAGCAAATTTTTCATAGCGAGCTTGAGTATCTGTGATTTCCGCATCAGCCTGATCCAAGAGTTTCTTATAGTCAGAAAGACCAATCTTGTCCTTGATATTATTGTCTTTTCCTGGGGTCAAACCAAGATTTTTTAACTGAGAACCAGAGTCTGGATCCAAGAGATCAAGATAGGTCCTAGGATCAGAGTAATCTCCGCTCCAGCCTGAGATGTCGATGTCATAGTCCTTTTGTTCAGCTGTGTCAGCAAAGAAGGTTGCGTTGTCTTTCTCGTCTGGAGACAATTGAATCACATCGATAACAATATTATCTGATCCAAGTGTCTCTTCAACTGTCTGCTTGAAAGAACTTGCTTGCTGTACGTCTAACTTGGCAGTCTGGTCTACTGGCATGTCTAAATGGATCGGGAAGGTAACACCTTCTGCCTGCAAACTTTCTTTAGCTTTAGCAAATTCTGCCTTGGCTTTATCAGCATTCAGGAAGGCAGGTTGAGCGTCGTTCAGATTGATATTTGACCACTCTGTACCATAGTTGACCATCTTTTCATTAACAGCATCCCCGAAGTTTTTGCCACCGATTTGAACAAAGTTGCTTGGTGTGACAGTGTTTCGAAGGATACGGTCAGCTCCATCTTCTCCATTAGTCTGGGCAGCGTAGGCATGACGGTCAAAGGCAAAGTTAATCGCCTGACGGAAATCTTTATTTTGCATAGCTAGACGCGAATCCGCCTTTTCTTTATCCGTCTGTTTCATGGTTTGATTGTAACTTTGACGGTTGACATTGAAAAGATAATAGAAGGTCACAGCGTTTTGAGGAGTATAAGTAATCTTATCCTCATTTCCTTTTTTCAGCTGGTCAAAGACAGAACTTGTCGGGAAGATACGTCCGTCTGTGTAGTTGCCTTCTAAGAATCCTCGAGCCAAACTATCTTGGTCTGAACCATCATAGAAGGAAAGTTTTACCTTCTCAATCTTCACATTGTCCTTATCCCAGTAATTAGGATTCTTTTCAAACTCAATTAAAGATTTTGATGTGAAAGACTTGAACAAGTATGGCCCATTGGACAGGATGCTAGATGGGGTAACACTTCCAAAATCGTCTCCCTTAGATTTCAAAAAGGCTTCATTGACAGGACTCAAAATTCCTCCGGTTGTCTTCGAATTCCAATAAGACTCCGGCTTGTTCAAAGTATATTGAAGAGTATAATCATCCACAGCCTTGACTCCAACAGTCTCAAAGTCAGATGTTTTTCCCTCAACATAGTCTGCCAAACCCTTGATTGAGTCTTGTACCAAGTACAAGTTTTCTGCCTTTTTATCAGCTGCATACTTAAGACCGGTCACAAAGTCATGAGCTGTCACTTCAGCATATTCTTCTCCCTCAGAGGTATACCACTTAGCTCCTTGGCGGATTTTGTAGGTATAGGTCAAACCATCTTTTGATACTGTCCATGACTCTGCCATAGAAGGGACGAGGTTCCCGTACTGATCATTTTCCAACAAACCATCGATCAAGTTTGTCGTAATACTAGAGGTCGATCCACGTGTTGAAGTGATATAGTCTAATGTATCTGGATTACTTGCAAATACATACGAGTAAGTTTTATCTGCAGCATTTGACTGCGTCGAGCTACAAGCCACCATCAAGAAGCTTGCACTCAAAATTCCAGCCCCTAGTAGGAGGGCTTTTGATTTCTTCATAACTGTTCTCCATTTTTATAGTATGTGAAATATTATACACTATTTCAGCAAAAATATAAAGCATTTACAGACTGATATTATAGAAAAAAAGAAAAGCCAGTAGACTCGAGTTCCTACTGACTTCTTTGTTGAATTCGTTTGGATTAAGCAGCCAAAACTTTGCGTCCTTTACGACGACGAGCTGCCAATACGCGACGACCGTTTTTAGTTGACATACGGTTACGGAATCCGTGTTTGCGCGCACGACGAAGTTTACTTGGTTGATAAGTACGTTTCACGATGAATACCTCCTCATAGATTTTGTATTCGTTTAGCCGGCTATAAAGTGATCAGTTACTAAACATACTTTACTATTCTATCTGATTCTGCCACTTTTGTCAATAGCTCCAAGCAAATGTTTTCGAGCTTTTCCTATGAAAGCCCTTATTGAAAGCCCTTATCTGAAACAGTTAACAGTAACATTCTCTTCAGATGCTAATAAATCAGTAAAAAATAATTCTTGCCAACATGCATTTCCTATATTGAATCCACCGATTTCATATCCCAAACTGTCTACAAAAATTAGCATTCATTTCTAACAATTCTTTAAAAGGAACTATTTTTCTAACTGCACCTGATGGAGTGTATTCCATTGACCAAATAAAAGGATAGGTCAGAACAACTTCATTTGTTTCAAGCGATAAATCTAATTTGAACAAATCTGGTACTATAAGTTCTTGATAAAATGTGTCTAACTGACTTGTCGTAACCCAATATAAAAATCCCTTGTAATCTATCTCCAAATCCTCCCATTCTAATGTATCAGGGGCGAAATATTCTATTGAATTTAATTTTTCAATATTTATTGCAAATAGACCACCCAAGATATCATAAGCTATCAAACAACGCTCAGGATTATAACATCTTGAAAACAATTCATTGCAATAGATGAAACCATTCTCTGAATCATTCCCCAAAATCTTTAAATAACCATTAACAGTTATATAAGAAAAATGTTTTAAGATAAACTTCAGCTCTTGTGGTGTTTCTATACTGTCCGTTATTTTTTTATTAAATTCTAAAAACTTAATATCATTGGAACTTTCATCAAATTTTTCAAGAATCTCTTTCATAGTTGGCATTTTATTTACCTATTATCCTCTATTCATCTTTACTCTTGTAGTTCATAGTTACTAATGTTTATAATATTAAAGTTTCTAAGTTCAGAATGTCTAATCAATTCTAACAATAAATTCTAATCTTTCAGGATATTATACTTGCCCAGTATTCTTCCAAGGAAATAAAAATCTCAGAGAGGTAACGTTTAAATCATAAAAACGTTCGCTTTCTCTGAGATAAAACGCTAAAATCTAGTTGAACCTTATAGAACCCCTATCTACGATACTGTTTCAAGAAACGAGTCATCTTTTCTTGGATTTGTGCTAATTCGTCCACACGAGGAAGGTAAACGATACGGAAATGGTCTGGTTCTTGCCAGTTAAAGCCGCGACCATGAACCAAGAGAACCTTTTCTTGTTTCAAGAAATCAAGCACAAACTGTTCATCATCATCGATGCGATACATATTACGGTCGATTTTCGGGAAGATATAAAGACCCGCCTTAGGCTTGACTGCGGACAAACCAGGAATATCCTGAATGGCATTATAGATAAAGTTTCTTTGCTCATAGATACGACCACCAGGAAGGAGCAATTCGTCCACCGACTGGTGCCCACCTAGCGAGGTTTGTACTACCTGCTGGGCCAAAACGTTGGAGCAAAGGCGCATGTTAGACAGCATATTGAGCCCTTCGATATAGCCCTTGACATGGGTCTTAGGTCCGGACAAGACCATCCAACCCACACGAAAACCAGCGATACGGTGGGATTTCGAAAGACCGTTCATGCTGACGCAGAAGACATCTGGAGCCAGACTTGCTACCGGTGTATGAACATGTCCGTCCATCACCATGCGGTCATAAATCTCATCCGCAAAGATAATTAAGTCGTTTTGACGTGCAATCTCAATAATCTCCAACAAGAGTTCCTTGGGATAAAGGGCTCCAGTTGGGTTATTTGGATTGATAAGGACAATGGCCTTGGTATTGGAAGTGATTTTTGACTTGATATCGTCAATATCAGGGTACCATTCTGCAGCCTCATCACAGATATAGTGAACGGCATTTCCCCCAGCTAGGCTGACAGCGGCTGTCCAGAGAGGATAGTCTGGCATAGGCACCAGGACCTCATCTCCATTGTCCAAAAGCCCCTGCATGGACATGACAATCAGCTCACTGACACCATTTCCAAGGTAAATATCATCAATATCCACATTTGGGAATTTCTTCAGTTGGCAATACTGCATGATGGCCTTACGGGCTGAGAAAATTCCTTTAGAATCAGAGTATCCTTCGCTATCACGCGCGTTCATAATCAAATCATGAATGACCTCATCCGGCGCTGTAAAGCCAAATTCTGCTGGATTCCCTGTATTCAGGCGTAAAATCTTTTCTCCATTTGCTCGCATCCGCATGGCTTCTTCCAAAACAGGGCCACGGATATCATAAGCCACATGCTCTAGCTTGCTAGATTTGTTAAATTCTTTCATCTTTTTTCCTCAATTCGTCAGGATAGTAACATTATACCACTAGAAAGTCGCTGCGACAAGCTTCCATAAACAAGGAAGCAAAAGAAAAAGTATTGACAATGGGAATCCTCACCAATTTTCTTTTATTTATATATACGCACTAAGTTTATGACCAACAATATGATTTAAAATATGATTTTTACTTTACTTCTTTAGTGAAAAGGGTTACAATAAAAGTAAGAAAATTTCAGGAGGTTTCATTATGGCACAACGTTACCAAAATGTTATGGTCGCAATTGATGGTTCTAAAGAAGCAGACTTAGCTTTCGTCAAGGGTGTTTATACCGCTCTACGCAATGAATCTAAGCTCACCATTGTCCATGTTATTGACACACGCGCTCTTCAAAGCGTATCTACCTTTGATGCTGAAGTTTACGAAGAACTCCAAGTCGACGCTGAAAGTCTTATGAAAGAGTACGAAAAACGCGCAAGAGATGCTGGTGTGACTGATATTCACATCGTCATCGAAATGGGAAATCCAAAAACCCTCCTTGCTCGTACTATTCCAGACGCTGAAAATGTTGACTTGATTCTCGTCGGTGCAACGGGCCTTAATGCCTTTGAACGCCTCTTGGTTGGCTCTTCATCTGAATACATCCTCCGCCATGCAAAAGTCGATTTGCTTGTCGTGAGAGAACAAGAAAAAACATTATAAGAACACAAAGGGAGCCTACTAGGCTCCTTTTTTCTTACTTATTTCTCTCTTTGTGGCGCTCATAAGCCTTGACTTGTCGTTGAATTTCTTTTCTAATAGCAGCTTCTGGAGCATACTTTTCCTCCCAGTCATCTGGTTTTAAAATTTTATGAGTAACTGGATCAAAATGAGCTTTTCCATCAGGGAAGATTTTCCCCATATTCGCCTCGTGAACAATGTCAAAGATACGTTCCGGATCTACTCCCATCAAGACAAAGCTACCATAGGTAAAGTAGAGGGTATCGAGCAAGGCATCAACTTGTCCAATCAAATCTTTTTGGGCAGGTGTCTTTTTCACCACTTTCTCTACCGCCTTATCAATCGCCTCGTGCATGCTTGCAAGCGACTGCTGGAATTCTTCCTCTGAAGAACTTGCTGCACGAACAAACTCCACTAATTCTTCAATTTTAAAGTCTGCACGATGGGTCGCCCCTTCAATATCCCATGCTTGCGGCTCTTCTTGAGTCCGCTCATCCATCATGTGGTGGAAGGTCTTGACTTTATTAAAGTGGTAGTCCCGACTGACAAACACTTTTTCTGAAGCTAAAACGCCAAAGTGCTCAAGCGCCTTGTGGATACCATCTTGTTGGTTACTTGCAGTGATGTGTTTGGCAACCTCTTTGACGCTGTTACTGCCATTTCCCATGGCTACAGACATGCCGACACCCGCCAACATTTCCAGGTCATTGTCTGAATCTCCGAAGGCCATGACTTGGTTGAGGTCGAATCCATATTCTTTCCCAATTAGGCGAATTCCTTCTAATTTTGAATTCCCTTGGTTGATGATATCTGCTGCGAAAGGATTGCTTCGAGTCAATTTCAAATCTTCAAAATCACTTGCAGCTTTCTCAGATTCTTCAGGAGTCATCAGCATTAACACTTGATAGATTGGCTCATTAATCAAGCGAAGCAGGTCATCTTCCTTTTGAGGGACTGCCTTACTAACCATTCGATTAAAGGAACGGCTAACGGTTCTTGTTAAGACAGTCGGGATAAAACGGCTAACCAGCTGTGAAAAGGATCCGAGACCAAAGGACATAATTTTAGAGCCAACAACTGCATGCTCCGTTCCAAGAGCGATTTCTTTACGCTCCTTCTTAGCATAAGCAATCAGTTGACGTAGACTTGACTTAGCAATCGGACTAGCAAAGAGCACCTTTTCTTTATTAAAGATGTATTGGCCGTTGTAGGTCACTGCAAAATCCAAGTCTAAATCTTCCATCAATTCCTTGACAAAGAAAGGTCCCCGTCCTGTCGCCACTCCAACAAGCACCCCTTGCTCTTTCACGATCCGAATCGCGTCCTTAGTGGATTTCAAAACACTCTTACGATCGTTGACTAGCGTTCCATCGATATCAAAAAAAACAGCTTTGACTTCCATCCTATTCCATTCTCCCCTTTTGTGTTACAATGATTATACCACATTTCAGAAGGAGTGACTAAATCATGCCTAAGAAAATCCTTGTTTTACATACAGGTGGGACTATTTCCATGCAGGCAGACGCCTCTGGCGCAGTTGTGACTAGTCAGGACAATCCCATGAACCATGTTTCCAATCCACTTGAAGGGATTGAGGTTCATGCCCTAGACTTTTTTAATCTGCCAAGCCCTCATATCAAACCCAAGCATATGCTTGCACTCTATCATAAAATCAAAGAGGAAGCTGATAACTACGATGGAGTTGTCATCACACATGGTACAGATACCTTAGAAGAAACAGCTTACTTCCTTGATACCATGAAAATTCCTCCCATCCCCATCGTTCTAACAGGGGCCATGCGTAGTTCAAACGAACTTGGTAGCGATGGTGTTTATAACTATCTGAGCGCTTTACGAGTTGCCAGCGATGATAAAGCAGCCGACAAGGGCGTTTTGGTCGTCATGAACGATGAGATCCACGCAGCCAAGTATGTTACCAAAACTCATACGACCAACGTCAGCACCTTTCAAACCCCAACACATGGACCACTTGGCCTCATCATGAAGCAAGAAATCCTCTACTTCAAAACGGCCGAACCTCGTGTCCGTTTTGATCTCGAGCATATTCAAGGTCTGGTTCCCATCATCTCAGCCTATGCAGGTATGACAGACGAGCTGATCGATATGTTAGACTTGGAACAACTGGATGGCCTAGTCATTCAGGCCTTTGGAGCAGGCAATGTTCCCAAAGAAACAGCTCAAAAGTTGGAAAATCTCCTCCAAAAAGGAATTCCAGTCGCCTTGGTCTCACGATGTTTTAATGGTATTGCTGAACCTGTCTACGCCTACCAAGGTGGAGGAGTGCAGTTGCAACGAGCTGGTGTTTTCTTTGTCAAAGAACTCAACGCTCAAAAAGCTCGCCTCAAATTATTAATCGCCCTTAATGCTGGACTAAAAGGACAAGCCTTAAAAGACTATATGGAAGGCTAAGCCCCTTCTCTAGAACGCAAAATCAGGAAATCTTCACGATTCCCTGATTTTTTCTATTTACGTTTTCGTGTCGAACGACGCTCTGTCAAGCCATGAGGTAGGAGAACTTCACGCTCTTCCAATTCTTCCTTATGCATAATCTTAGTCAACATACGCATGCTGATAGCACCCAAGTCATAAAGAGGTTGGGCAACTGTCGTCAAGTTTGGACGAGTGTATCGTGCAATTTGAGAGTCATCAGTTGTAATAATTTCAAACTCTTCTGGCACTGAAACACCATGATCTGACAGCCCATTTAGCACACCTGCTGCCAATTCGTCACCAGTCACAACTGCTGCTGTGGCTTGTGATGAAATCAATCGTTCTGCCAAGGTATAACCATCGTTATAGCTATATTTTGATTCAAAGACCAAGCCCTCGCTATAAGGAATTCCCGCTTTTTTCAAAGCTTCCTTATAACCAATCAAACGAACCTTGCCATTGATATCATCGACAAGTGGGCCACTCACAAAAGCAATTTTCTCATTTTCTTTGAGAAGATAGCTCACTGCGTCAATCGTTGCTTGTTTGTAGTCAATATTAACACTTGGCAACTGGTGTTCGATATCCACAGTCCCTGCAAGGACAACTGGTGTCCGAGAACGAGAAAATTCTGAACGAATCTTTTCAGTCAAGTGATAGCCCATAAAAATGATCCCGTCAACCTGTTTTGAAAAGAGAGTATTAACTACTGAAACTTCTTTTTCATCGTCTTCGTCACTGTTGGCTAGGACGATATTGTACTTATACATCTCTGCAATATCATCAATCCCCTTAGCAAGTGTTGAAAAATAACCATTAGTAATGTTAGGAATTACAACACCAACTGTCGTGGTTTTCTTGCTGGCCAAGCCACGCGCTACCGCATTTGGACGGTAGTCAAGACGATCAATCACCTCTAGAACTTTTTTACGAGTATTCTCTTTGACGTTCTTATTTCCGTTCACTACGCGGCTAACAGTTGCCATGGAAACACCCGCTTCACGAGCAACATCATAAATCGTTACTGTATCGTCTGTGTTCATTCCGTTTCCTTTCTATATTGAAAATTTCGCTTTCACGCATCTGTTTACTCCATTTTATCACTTATTGTAAACACTTTCAAGTATTTTTTAGAGAAACTTTGAAAAAATTTCACAGTCTATTCTCATTTTGAAAAAGCAAGTAGGTTTCCTTGATTTTTGAACTTTTTTACTGTATCATAAGAAAAACAAAGGAGGGAGAGGCTATGGCTTTTACAAATACCCAGAGACGTTCGGCCAGTTTTGGCGTTGTAACCAGCTTGCCTGATGATGTTATTGACTCTTTATGGTTTATTATCGATCATTTTTTGAAAAACGTCTTTGAATTAGAAGAGGAACTCGAATTTCAACTGCTCAATAACGAGGGAACCATCACCTTCCATTTCTCTAGTCAACACCTACCGACTAGTATCGACTTTGATTTTAATCATCCCTTCGATCCTCTTTATCCTCCTAAGGTCCTTGTTTTAGACATGGACGGTAGAGAAACCATCCTCCTTCCTGAGGAAAATGACCTATTTTAAAAACTCTAGCTTCTCGGCGCAAACTGCTGAGGAACTAGAGTTTTCTTTTTCTAATAAATGGATCGACTGACAACTAGACCGTTGGGCTTTGTATACTCTAAATCAAGGTAATCCTGATAAGTCCCTGGCACAATGAAACCTTGAGGACTCAATATATCAGTCCCAGCTTTTCCCACGATAGAGTCTGCCAGCAAGACACAATTGGTACTGAGAACAAAGTAGGTCTTAAACTCGGATGAGCTGAATTTATAAAGCATCGCATCCGCTTCCTGTTTCAGTTGGTAGGAGTAGGTATGCTTGACCTCTCCCTCTCTTCTTTTTATCAACTGAGAGCTTGGTTTCCAAGGAATTAACAGGTCTTCTATCTCTGCTAAGCGAGCTTGGATAGCTGCTTTCTGTTGGGCTGTCAAACTCAGACCATAAGCAAACAAAGTCTTCTGACTCTCCCTCTTACAAAGCTCAATGTATTTTTCCCGATTAGCCTTAAACAAAACACCGTCTCCAACCATGCCGAATAAACGCTCCGAGTGAGGATCATACGAACCATAGGAAATAACCTGCCCTTGATAACAAATATCCACATGTCCCATGGCGAGGAAGAAGGAGGTTTCTGAGGTATGGATAAAAATTTCCAGATCAACCGTCTGGTCGTTTTTTCTTTCCGAATGAACTTCCCCTTCTTGGCTTTCATGATTTGCCAGCCACTCATTTAGTTTTCGCAAGGTGCTGATAGGAATCAGAGCCGTCACAAAGATAGGCAGGGTCATTCGCATACGTCGCTTCAGCTTGGGATTGTTTTCTATCCTTTCAAAAAAGAAACCGTCCCGAAGGCTACTAGCCCCTAGCATGAGCAAGTAAAACCCAAGCAAGAGCAATTCAAAATTCGCTGCATCGTGAAAAGGAGAGATGCTATAAAGACCGAATCCTATCATCCATACAGCATCGAAGAGATGGTGAAGACGAGGATGAATGGCATTTTTTCGATAGAGAGACCATGTCACAAGACTAATGCCACCCGTAAACAGCTGGTAGCTCGCAATGACAAAGACTAGGAGATAGAGGGCAAAGTCTTGCAAGATGATAGAGTCAAACATGAGAGCCACAACCACCAGCTTGGCCAAGGTTACAAAGATATTTTCCCGACGTTTTTTATCCTGAAACCAGCGAGTCAACAAGTGCCAAACTGCTGATAAGGAAAAGTAGCCCATCAGCAACTGGTACCCCATCCGCGGAATAACTTGTCCAAAACAAATCAGGAGAAGCCCCAAAGTAATAGCAAGCAGTCCCTCCCCGATACTCTTCCACTTACTATAGGTCTCGGAAAGTTTAGGCATTTCCTTGCTCCAACTGGTCAACCAAGTAGCGAATTGGTTGTTTTAAGATTGGATGGATAAAATGGGGAGCTATTTCCACTAACGGCTCAAGGACAAAGAGGCGTTCTGCTACGTAAGGGTGAGGCAAGATAAGGTCGTCTGTATAAATGACCTGGTCCTCCACAAAAAGCAGGTCCAAATCAATCAAGCGAGGCCCCCAATGCACTTCTCGAACCCGTCCCATTTCTGACTCAATGCTTAACAAGGTCTCTAACAAGACTGGTGCTGGTAGCCAGGTTTCTACTTCAATCACCTGATTGGCAAAACTATCTTGCTCCACACCGCCCCAAGGCTCCGTCGTCAAAACACTGGATTCTTTGAGAATATGGATGCCGCGAGCTCGCAGTTTGTCGATAGCTTGTTCCAAGTTTGCTTGCTTATCGCCCATATTGCTTCCTAGGCCGATAAAGGCCCGTTGCTTGCGACGGTGAATGGTTACCGAGCAAGTATCTAGTGGCAAATGCACCGGTGCCCAAGGTTTTTTGAGTTCCAGTTCAATCTCTTGGACAAGGGGATAGGCCTCAAAGGTACGCTCTACTAGTTTGTAGGCTACCGTTTCAATCAAATCCTCAGTGTTTTCCTGAAACCAAGTCTTCCACTGTTGGCAAAGTTCTCCATAGTGGACAGAAGAAGTCAAATCTAACTCAGTCGCTGCCTTGGTCATATCATAGGATAAGCTTGCGGAAATAACAAACTTCTGCCCCAATTCCTTCTCACTTGGAAAGAGTCCGTGATAAGCAAATATTTCCAAATCTTTAATCTTTAGCTGATCCATAACTAGTCCTTTCTAGAAAAATCCGCTTATAGCGGATTCTTTTATAGTCCCATAAGACGATAAGCCTGATCTCGGAGATCCTTATCTGTCTCAAATAGGCCACGAGCAACTATTGTCAAAGTTGCAGTTCCTGGTTTTCGAACACCACGCATACTCATACACATATGCTCCGCTTCAATCACAACAAAGGCTCCCTTAGCCCCCAGATAGTCCATCAAGGCATCAGCCACTTCAATATTCAAACGTTCTTGAATTTGTGGCTTTTTCGAATAAACTTCAACCGTACGAGCTAGCTTGGACAAGCCTGCCACACGACCGTCTGGAATATAGGCAATGTGCGCTCTCCCATAGAAGGGCAAGAAGTGGTGTTCACACATGGTGTGGAAAAAGATATCCTTCTCCACCACCATATTATCGTCAATAATCTCAAAGGATTTTGACAAATGTTCCTCCGCAGTTTGACCAAGACCTGAAAAAATCTCTTGGTACATACGAGCTACACGAGCAGGTGTTTCTTGTAATCCTTCGCGGTTAGCATCCTCACCAACAGCCTCGATAATCATTTTTACAGCCGCTTCAATTTTTTGTGTATCCATTCTCTAGTTATTCCTCTCCATTAGGTAGGCTCTCACTTGGCTCAAGAAATACAAGGAACCCGTGACAATCCTAACTGTTTGTTTCTCTTCATCTACTTTCAATTTTTGTTCTAAAAACTCCTGCCAACTTTGGTAGTTAAGTTTTCGAGAAGCTGCAATTTCTTGCATCACTTTCGCATCAGTAGCTCGACTATCTTCAAAATGAGTCAGAGTCAGTTGACTATTTGGCACCGACTCCAGCAAATCCAACATATCCTCCAAAGCCTTGGTTTTGATACAGGTAAAGAGAATTTCCTTATGATAGTCCGCAAATCGTTCTTGCAAGGTTGCTAATAAAGCCTTGATAGCATGGGGATTATGGGCCCCATCCAAAACCATCAAGGGGTCGCCAGACAGAACCTCCAAACGCCCTGGCCATCTGGTTTCTTCCAAGGCTTGAGCAACCAAGTCATTGCTAGCTAATTCTCGCCCAATCTCTTGGCAACAAGTGTCTAGAAGAGCAAGCGCCATCCCTGCATTCTCGATCTGATGCAAACCAAGTAGACCTGTCTGGAAATGACCTTGTCTGACAGCACTTGTATAGTCAAAGACCTCACCTGTCACCACACTTTCTTGATGACAAACCTGATAATCTGTCCCATAGGCAAGTCTCGGTGCATGTTTAACTTCTGCCATATGGTCGATAACAGCCAAGGCTTTTGGAGCTATGCGACCTGTCACCAAAGGAACACCTTGCTTGATAATCCCAGCCTTCTGCTCTGCTATGGCTTCCAAGGTATCACCCAGTAGGGCTACATGGTCCAAGCCAATGGTCGTGATGCCTGTCAGAATGGGCTGGCAGACATTGGTACTATCCAGAAGTCCACCCATGCCGACTTCCATGATAGCCACATCAACTTTTTCAGTGGCAAAATAATCATAAGCTAGGGCTGTGATAATCTCAAACTCGGTCGTTCCTTGTAAAGCAGCACCCTTCTCCCCCTCGAGTATAGCACGATAGTCTGCCATCATGGTTTCTAGTCTCGCTTCTGGGATGGATATCCCGTTGATGCTAATTTGGTCTGTGTAATGAATGAGATAGGGCGAGCTAAAGACTCCAACTTTCAGCCCCATCTTTTCCAGCATAGTTTTCAGAAAAGCAATGGTCGAGCCCTTGCCGTTGGTTCCACCGATGTGGATGACCTTGAGTTTGAGATGGGGATTGCCTCGTAGTTCTAGGAGTTCTACCATCCGTTCCAAACCAAAATGCGGTTGGTCTGTCCGATAGTGGGCAATCCACTGATTGTTTTGAATTTCTTTCATCTTACTTGTATTGTTTTAAATCTAGATTTTCCGCATCATCTGCCAAACGAATGGCTGACGCAATTTCAACTGCCATCTTATGACTGACTACGTCATGCACGCGCACCACTTCTACACCCTGTCTCGCAGCGATACTCGTTACATGAGCCGAAGCGGTGTCCCGATTGCGGAAACCGACTTCCGTCTCAGGATTGACTTCGAAGTCATTCTCCTCAAGGATATTGATAACAAATCGCTTGCGCGAAACACCGAGAAAGATTGGATAGCCCTGCTGATGCAGTTTGTCAAGATCCCTTAGAAGGAGCAGATTCTCTTTCTTGGTCAGACCAAATCCAATTCCTGGATCCAACATGATCTTATCTTTTGCAATCCCAGCTTGATCTGCTCTCGCCAAAGCTCGTTCAAAGAAAGCTGTCATCAATTCTTCTACTGGTAGTTGTTCAAAGTCTGCCAAGTCTTCATTTGTAAAAGGCTCTCCTAAGCCAAAACGAGGAAATATGAGCGAACTAGGGTGTTGAGGTCGAGCCATAACTGGATTAAACATGATGACCACTTGCGCTCCCGCTTTGGCAACCACATGAGCCATTTTTTCATCACCCATGAGCCCAGTGATATCATTTACCAGATTGGCACCAGCTTCCAAAGCAGCCTCTGCTACCTGACTCTTCCAAGTATCGATGGAAATGAGGACATCACTTTCCTTACGGATAGCTTTAATCACTGGAACAACACGCTGGATTTCCTCTTCTATCTCTACATAGCTGCTGCCCGGACGAGTCGATTCTCCACCGATATCTAGCATGCTCGCTCCTTCAGCTATCAATTTACGGGCTTGCTGGAGCGCTTGGTCAACAGCAAAAAACTGTCCACCATCCGAAAAGGAATCTGGGGTTACATTGATAATTCCGCAAATGGCTGTTTTTGCCTGACTAGCTTTATTGGACATAGGGTCACTCCTCAAGGTTTTTCACCACATTATTTCTCTATTTTACCATAAAAAGAAAAAGATGGATACGCTAGCATTCATCTTTTCCAAGTAAGGAAATGCTTTAGAAAGGCAAGCCTAAATTTCGACTAATCAAAACCAGTAAAGCCAGCAAACAAAAGGCGATACCATTGACAATCATATGAAGCAAGATTGACATCTCTAAACGTTCTGTTCTGTAGGCTGTCCAAGTTAAAACTGTCGACATTCCTCCATAGATAAGGAGAGAAGGCAGATTGGTCGGTGTGTGGAGCAAGGCAAAGACGACTGCACCTACAAGATAACCCAGCTTCTCCTTCCCGCGAAAGATCTTTTTAGGGATAATTCCACGACACAATATTTCCTCACAAATGGGAGCAATCAGAACCAGTAAGCAAAAACTGGAAATCAGCGAGCTATTCTGAACCAGATTATTAATAGTTGATTGATTGCCGGTCGTAGATTCATTCATCAGACGAAGCAAAGCTGCACCAAACAAATTGTTAGCAAAAATCACTAGATAACTCAACACCAAGCGAGCCAGGTCTTTTGCCTTGAAAAAAGAAAGATTGAAGGTCGCAAGTTCTGTTTTTCGCGCACTAAAGATAAAAACAATTAGAATAGCAACCGACAGTAAAGCCACTAGGAGTCCTGACTGGAGGAGCGGGAATTGTCTAGCGGATAAAAGGGCAGATAAAATTAAGGGAAGTTGGGATAATACCAGTCCTATTAAAAAAATCAACACCCATATTCCTCTATCCAGAATTTCTTGCCAGATACTTTTTTTCTTCATGATATACCTCCTTATAATAAAAAGGGGAGGCCCCCCTTTCTATATTATACCATTTATAGCGCCATGCTGATATAGTTCAGAATAAACAAGGCATCCAAAATCCAAATCATCATGTGCACATCCTTGGCTTGCCCTTTGATAACTTTTGTCAAAGTATAAGTCAAGAAACCAACTGCGATCCCTTGAGTGATTGAGTAGCTGAATCCCATGAAGATAGATGTAAAGAAGGCAGGAACAGCCTCAGCCATATCATCCCACTGGATGTTTTTCAAGCTACCAAGCATCATGATTCCAACGATGATCAAAATTGGTGCTGTCGCAGATGATGGAACAATCGCCAAAAGTGGACTAAAGAAACTTGAAATAGCGAAGCAAATCGCAACTACCAAGGCAGTCAATCCAGTACGTCCACCTGCACCGATACCAGCAGCAGACTCAATATAAGTTGTTACGTTTGAAGTACCCGCAATCGCACCGATAGAGGTACCAATCAAGTCAGAGTAAAGAGCCTTATCCAGCTTATCTGATTGGTGATTTTCACCAGTTGTTGCTACGATACCAACTTTTTCACCCGTACCAATAAGAGTACCGATTGTATCGAAAATATCTGTCAATGAGAAGGCAAGGATAGCCATGAAGGTTTCAGGCAAACGAGCTGTATCTGAAAATAGTGCTCCTAGGCCTTCCGAACCAAGTGCTGCACCGAAGATTGTCTTCAAACCTTCCACTGCAGCGCCGAAGTTATTGCTAGAAAAGTCAATGTTAGATAGGTTCACTAAACCAACAGCAATAGCAAGAACAGTCGTTGTGAGGATAGAAAGGATAATTCCTCCCTTGATTCCCTTAATAACAAAGAAAATCGTAATTGCAAGACCAGCAAGCGCAACCAAAACAGCTGGACTATTAAAGTCTACTAAACCTGGCACCGCTGCAGAGTTCGCTGTAATTGCAGCTTGCGCCTTATCCGCTCCTTCTCCAGCAACAGTATAAGTTCCTGGGTCGATCGAGAATTTCAAAAGGCCAGCATTCTTAATCCCTACATAGGCAAGAAAGACACCGATACCCGCGGAAATAGCGGAGCGAAGTGCAGTAGGAATAGATTCAATGATCATTTTACGAACATTCGTCAAGGTAATAATCAATGAAATAATCCCACAGATAAAGACCATTGCCAAGGCTTCTTGCCATGAATAACCAAGCCCGAAAACAACTGTAAAGGTAAAGAAGGCGTTGAGTCCCATACCTGGTGCCTGAGCGTAAGGCAGATTAGCATAGAAAGCCATCATCAAGGTACCAGCTACCGCACCGATAATCGTTGCAAGAAAAACACCTTGAGCAGGCATACCAGTCTGTGAAAGCATTTGAGGGTTTACAAAGAGGATATAACTCATTGCAAAGAAAGTTGTTAAACCAGCGAGAACTTCTGTACGAACATCTGTTCCGTTCTCTTTTAGTTTAAATAGTTTGTCCATCATAAATCTCCTTTTGTTTTTTACGAACAATGTGAGTATTATACCATTTATAATTCACCTTTTCAATATGTTTGTTTGAATTATTTAACCAAATGGAATTTTTATTTTTTGTTTTGAGTCTGTTTTTCTTCTTTCTTTTTGATATAATAGTAGACATCTTATCTGGAATCTACTAGGAAGGTTTATATGACTAAAAAAATTATTGCAGTCGATTTGGACGGAACCTTGCTCAATGGTGAAAGCAAGCTCTCCGATTTTACCAAAAAGACAATCAAAAAAATTACTGAAAAGGGACACCATGTTGTCATCACGACAGGCCGTCCTTACCGCATGGCAAAAGAATTTTACCATGAACTAGAGTTGCATACTCCCATGATTAACTTTAATGGATCCCTCACCCATCTACCCGGACAGACTTGGGCGCATGAGAAGTGCTTGACCTTGGACAAAAAATACCTCTTGGACATAGTCCAACGCAAAGAGGATATCCAAGCTGACTTTATTGCAGGGGAATACCGTAAGAAATTTTACATTACAGCTCCTAATGAAGAAATCGCAGATCCAAAATTATTTGGTGTGGAAAATTTCCAACCCGAAAATCAATTCAAGCCTGAACTGGTGACCAAGGATCCCAACTGCATCCTCTTGCAAACAAGGGTTGAGGACAAATACGCTCTTGCAGACGAGATGAATCGTTTTTATCAACACCAACTATCCATCAATACTTGGGGAGGCCCCCTCAACATCCTCGAATGTACTCCAAAAGGTGTAAACAAGGCCTTTGCCCTCGAATATTTGCTCAATGTTATGAATCGTGATAAAAAAGACCTGATTGCCTTTGGAGATGAACATAATGACACCGAAATGCTGGCTTTTGCAGGCAAGGGTTATGCTATGAAGAATGCCAATCCCGATTTGCTACCATATGCAGATGAGCAACTCTCTCTGACAAATGATGAAGATGGTGTTGCCCATACCCTACAAGATTTGTTCCTATAACACTCAAAAAGTTAGCCTGTGCTAGCTTTTTTGATTTTCACAATTTTTCAATTAATCGGCCTGTTTTCATTTTTTTATATTAAATTACTCTCTTATTTTTTCATACATTTCCACAAAATATTTATATATTAACATTTTGTAAACGAGTTTTCATTGAAAATTAACACATATTTATAAGAAATGGTTGCTTTTTATATGAAAACGGTTTATACTTAATTAGGCTTAAAGTTTTCTTAAACACACAGTCAAACATTTTATAAGGAGGAATGACAATAATGAGTATCGGAATCATTATTGCGAGCCACGGCGAATTTGCTGCGGGTATTCATCAGTCAGGATCTATGATCTTTGGTGAACAAGAAAAGGTTCAAGTTGTAACCTTTATGCCAAATGAAGGTCCAGATGACCTTTACGCTAAATTCAACAACGCTGTGGCTGCATTTGACGCAGAAGATGAGGTTCTAGTATTGGCTGACCTTTGGAGTGGATCTCCATTCAACCAAGCTAGCCGCGTGATGGGAGAAAACCCAGATCGTAAGTTTGCCATCATCACAGGACTGAACTTACCGATGTTGATCCAAGCCTACACAGAGCGCCTTATGGACGCAAATGCAGGTGTGGAAAAAGTCGCTGCGAATATCATTAAAGAAGCCAAAGATGGCATCAAAGCTCTTCCAGAAGAGCTCAACCCAGTTGAGGAAGTTGCAAGTGCTGCGGCTGGTCCAGTAGCCCAAGCAGCTATCCCAGAAGGAACTGTTATCGGAGACGGCAAACTGAAAATCAACCTTGCTCGTCTAGACACTCGTCTACTTCACGGTCAGGTTGCAACTGCTTGGACTCCAGATTCAAAAGCAAACCGTATCATCGTTGCTTCAGACAACGTTGCTAACGACGACTTGCGTAAAGAATTGATCAAACAAGCAGCTCCAAACGGAGTAAAAGCCAACGTCGTACCAATCCAAAAATTGATTGACGTTGCAAAAGACCCACGTTTCGGCGAAACACATGCCCTTATCTTGTTTGAAACACCACAAGATGCACTTCGTGCCATCGAAGGTGGCGTGCCAATCAAGACTCTTAACGTTGGTTCTATGGCTCACTCAACAGGTAAAACAATGATTAACAACGTTTTGTCTATGGACAAGGAAGACGTTGCCACCTTTGAAAAAATGCGTGACCTCGGTGTTGAATTTGACGTACGTAAAGTACCAAACGACACGAAAAAAGATTTGTTTGACTTGATTAACAAAGCGAACGTTCAATAATTGGAATCTTCTCTCGAACTCTTAGAAGAAAGATTTTACACTTTATATAATTAAATAGAAAAGGAATAAAACCATGTCAGATATTTCAATCATTTCTGCTATCTTGGTTGTAGTTGTCGCCTTCCTTGCAGGTCTTGAAGGTATCCTCGACCAATTCCAATTCCATCAACCAATCGTCGCATGTACCCTTATCGGACTTGCAACTGGTAACCTCGAAGCAGGTGTTATGCTTGGTGGATCTCTTCAAATGATCGCCCTTGGTTGGGCAAACATCGGAGCTGCCGTAGCTCCTGACGCTGCTCTTGCATCTGTTGCTGCAGCGATCATCTTGATCAAAGGTGGAAACTTTACTACTGAAGGTATCGCGGTTGCAACAGCAACAGCTATCCCTCTTGCCGTAGCTGGACTTTTCTTGACAATGATTGTTCGTACAATCTCAGTTGGTTTGGTTCACACTGCCGATGCTGCTGCTAAAGAAGGAAATATTGCAGCTGTTGAACGTGCTCACTTTGTTGCACTTCTTCTTCAAGGCCTTCGTATTGCCATCCCTGCAGCCTTCCTTATCGCCATCCCAGCTTCTGCCGTTCAAGATGCTCTTAAATTGATGCCAGACTGGTTGAACGGTGGTATGGCTGTCGGTGGTGCTATGGTCGTTGCCGTTGGTTACGCTATGGTTATCAACATGATGGCAACTCGTGAAGTATGGCCATTCTTCGCTATCGGTTTCGCTCTTGCAGCGATTTCTCAATTGACTTTGATTGCCCTTGGTGTCATCGGTGTTGCTCTTGCCTTCATCTACCTTAACCTTTCAAAACAAGGTGGTAACGGTGGCGGAGGAGCTGCGACTTCTAACGACCCAATCGGTGATATCCTAGAAGACTACTAGAAAGGGGAACAATCATGGCTGAAAAAATTCAATTATCAAAATCAGATCGTCAAAAAGTTTGGTGGCGTTCACAATTCCTTCAAGGTTCTTGGAACTATGAGCGTATGCAAAACTTGGGTTGGGCTTACTCATTGATCCCAGCTATCAAAAAATTGTACACTACTAAAGAAGAACAAGCCGCTGCACTTGAGCGTCACCTTGAGTTCTTCAACACTCACCCATACGTAGCTGCTCCAATCATGGGGGTTACGCTTGCACTTGAAGAAGAACGTGCTAACGGTGTTGAAATCGATGACGCGGCTATCCAAGGGGTTAAAATCGGTATGATGGGACCTCTTGCTGGTATCGGTGACCCAGTATTCTGGTTTACAGTTCGTCCTATCCTTGGAGCTCTTGGTGCATCTCTTGCTGCATCTGGTAACCTTGTTGGTCCTCTTCTCTTCTTCTTCGGATGGAATGCTATCCGTATGGCCTTCCTATGGTACACACAAGAGTTCGGTTACAAAGCTGGATCTGAAATCACTAAAGACATGTCTGGTGGTATCTTGAAAGACATCACTAAAGGTGCTTCTATCCTTGGTATGTTCATCCTTGCCGTTCTTGTACAACGTTGGGTATCTATCAACTTTACTGTGAACCTTCCAGGTAAACAATTGGCTGAAGGTGCTTACATTAACTTCCCAGAAGGTCCTGTATCAGGTGCTGAATTGAAAGGTATTCTTGGTCAAGCACTTGGTGGATTGAGCCTAGATAAGATTCAACCACAAACCCTTCAAGGTCAGTTGAACTCATTGATTCCAGGATTGATGGGACTTCTCCTTACTTTCCTTTGCATGTGGTTGCTTAAGAAAAAAGTATCACCAATCTCAATCATCCTTGCTCTCTTTGCAGTAGGTATCGCAGCTCGTTTCTTCGGTATCATGTAATCCAAGCAATTGAGAATATAGATAAAAAAGAATCAGGATTAAACCTGATTCTTTTTGTGTATCAACTTTTTCTCCGAGTAAGATAATGAAAGCTTCCAATCACTACTGCTAGAATGGCAACATAGAGCATCTCTTTGGTTGCTAAAGGCACAAAAGCTCCTTGCAGAATAAAAGTATTTGCAAGGACGCCAATAAGAGCTGCAAAGCTCAAAAACGTGAGCAAGAGTAACTTGTATCGATTAAAAGGCAGGCTGACCTTGGCAACTAGACACAGACCATTGATCAGGGCAAGGAGGAAGCAAATAAATTTGACCTGACCTGGGACAGTGATAAAGAAATTGGTCAAGAGAACACTAGCAACCAGAACGCCTCCACCAATCGCAGCGTTGGTTAGGATATCTCTCATAAAATGCGTGCTGACCTTTTCTTTATTAGACTCAAAAGTCAGGAAGAAGGATGGAATCCCAATCGTAATGGCTGAAATGATTGTAAACTGAATGGGGATAAAGGCAAACTCTAAACCAAATATCACACTCAAAATGGCAAACACGATGGAGAAGAAGGTCTTTGTTAGAAAGAGAGAAGCCACCTTTTGGATGTTATTGATGACACGGCGACCTTCCATCAAGATATCATAAAATACTGCAAAGTCATCTGTCAGGAAAACAATATTGGATACACTTTTGGCTGCGCTAGTAGCACCATTCATAGCAAAACTGATATCTGCTTTCTTGAGAGCCAGAACATCATTGACCCCATCGCCACTCATGGCAACTGTTTTACCAGCATTTTGCAAAACGGTCACCATCTTTTCTTTCTGCTCAGGAGTCACGCGACCAAAGATATCATGCTCCAAGACCACTCTTTCAAAGTCTTGTTCACTCACCTTGGTCATATCAATCGCCCGTGCTTCTTCCTTAAAACCTGCTTTACGAGCCACCCCATATACAGCTACATGATTATCACCACTGATAATCTTCACTTCAACACCTTGTGACTCGAAATAGTCAAAGGTTTCCTTGGTATTATCCTTAATCTCATCTGACAAAACGACGTGCCCTAGTAATTCCATATTGGCTGGACTCGTGATTTGGTCCTTACTATGAGCAAGGGACAAAATTCGAAAACCTTGCTGTTTCAGATGCTCATAGTAGGCATCCATCGGCTGGGTAAAGCCTAGAAATTCATAGGCTCCGAAGAAATAGGTCCCACCATCTTTTACTTGGACAAAGGAATACTTGTTTTTGCTTGAAAAGGCACCGACTTCTTGAACTTCCCACTTTTTCTCACAGGTTAAGTAAGTCTTCAGAGCTCGGGAAGTTGCATTTTCATCCTCGAAATAAGCCAGATAAGAAGACAGTTTCTCTGCCACATTAGCATCCATTTCTTGGACTTTCATATTACCAGTCGTGATGGTACCTGTCTTATCAAAACAAAGAACATCTACACGCGCCAAAGTCTCTACACAGTATAGCTCCTGCACCAGAACCTTCTTTTTAGCCAGCTTCATGGCCGCTACCGCAAGGGATACACTGACCAGGAGAATCAAGCCCTCTGGAATCATACCGATCAAGGCACCTGAACTTCCCAAGACAATCTCAACATAAGACCGCCCTAAACTAAAACCTCTGACATAGAGCAGAATGGCAACTGGCACCAGCAAGATAGAGACGATTTTTAAAATCTTATTCATGTAATCGCGTAGTTGAGAAGGATATTTTTTGAATTCCTTGCTGGATTTTGTGAGCTTGTTAATATAGCTATCCTGCCCCACAGCCGTCGCCGTGACCAGACAAGTACCGCTGACGACATTGCTTCCGCTCATCAGCTTATCACCAACCGTTTTAAAGATCGAATCACTCTCACCAGTCAGCAAGGACTCATCCACTTCAATATTCCCTTCAAGAACTTCTGCATCAACAGGCACCTGATCACCCAGATTGAGATGCAGATACTCCCCTAAAACAATGTCCTCCGGATCAATCTCGATCGTTTGACCATCTCGATTGACTTTGTACTTACTTTTACCAAGCAAACTCAGCTTTTCTAAGGCATTTTTTGAACGCACTTCTTGGAAAATGCCAATGGCTGTATTGATAGCAATCACACCTAAAAAGAGCATATTTTCAAATCGCAAGGTTGTGGCTACCAGAACTGCCAGAGCCAAGTTCATGGCATTAAAGAAGGTAAAGATATTTGAAACGACGATTTCCTTGGTTGTTTTATAGGGTTTAATGTCGCTGATGTTTCGTTGACGATCCTTGATGTCTTGACTGCTTAAATACTTCATCTCTACTCCGATATCCTTTTGTACTACTATAATAACACATATCTTTTCCTCTGTCACTTAAAGACTCAAACTAAGAAAGACTTACTTGACAAGCACCATCTATCCCCACTTTAAGAAGGACTTAAAAAAGGCTAGGATTTAGCTGACCTGACACCCAGCAGTTTAGTTAAATGGGTTAATGTTTAGCGAGCCAAGTTGTTTGGCTCGCTTTTTTCGTTGTTTAGTTTTCCGATGAAATTATAATAAATGTCAATCTGAATAATACGATTGCGTTTCGTACCAGTTGGCTTGTGAATTACAATCTTGTCAATCAGTTCATTCACTATTTCAACGGTTAATTCTGGTAGCTCTGTATATTTTGAAATTCTCGCCATAAACTTGGAGATGTTAAGGCTATCTTCTTGTTGTTTGGTGAGTTTTTCGGTTAAGTCAGAAATGGAAGTTTGGAGCTGTTTCTGTTCTTCTTCATAGCTCTGACTTAGCTTCACAAAGCGTTCATCTGAAATTTTGCCAAGTAGATTATCTTCGTAAAGTTTTTGGATGATGGTATCAATCTCTTTAGAGCGGTGTTCATCCTTTTGAAGTTGCAGTTGCTGGCGGTTGTTGTCTTTGTTGAATTGAGCTTGGCTTTGCTGTTCTAGCTTTTTTAAAAAGGTTTCTTGGTCTAATTGACACTCGTGGATAGTTTGACGAAGTTTGTCGCTCACAATCTTAATCAGGGCGGATTTTTGAATGTAGTGTGGATTTTCGCAACCATCAATCGGCTTGCGATAGCCAGAACACTTGTAATGGTCATGATTTAGTCCGTTTTTCTCTTGTGGGCAGAAATAATGCTTTCGCCCACAAGTTCCACAAAAAACTAATCCCGCAAACAAGTTTTCGTGACCAGCCCGATTTTTATATCGTTGATTAGACCGCTTATGACTCCTCATCTTCTGGACAACATCAAAAGTTTCTTGGTCAATTATCGCTTCATGAGTATTTTTGAAAACTAACCAATCCTCCTTTGAGTTATCCACCTTACGCTTATCTTTGTAAGATTTTGTCCGAGTTCGAAGATTGACAGTATGCCCGAGATACTCTTCACGCCCTAAAATAGCGCTTAGGGTTTCCCGCGTCCAAAAATATGGCAAAGTTTCCACATTTGGGCTGGAAGAAATTGACTTCAAACCGATTTCTATTCGGTGACGGTCTGGTTTAAAAATTTTGTCATTTTCTAACCCTTTCGCAATCTCCGAAAGACTTTTTCCGCTTTTCGCTTCTTGAAAAATCCGTTTCACAACTTCACTGGCAACTGGGTCAATAATCCAATTTTTAGGGTTATTTGAATCTTTGAGATAGCCGTAAGGTGGATTTACTGTGACACGCTCGCCAGCTCTCGCTTTAGCTTGCACCACCGCCCGAATCTTCTTGCTGGTATCTGCCGCATACATTTCATCCATTAAACTCTTGATTGGCAAGAAAATAGAATTAGTTTCATTAGGCTTATTTGAATCTACACCATCATTTAAAGCAATAAAGCGGACATCAAAGCTAGGGAAAGTAATTTCCGTTAGTTGACCAACCTTGATATAAGAGCGACCTAAACGGCTTAAATCCTTTACAAGAAAGTTTGAAACTTGCCGATTTTCCACCAATCTAAGTGCTTCTGAAATAGCTGGACGGTCAAAATTTGTGCCACTGAAACCATCATCAACGAAAAGAACTGGATTTGGCAGTTTTTCTCTCGCTACTACATCAAGAAGAATATTCTTCTGATTGGTAATTGAGTTACTATCTCCGTCCAGTCCATCATCTTGACTTAAGCGACAATAAACCACCGTAATATCTGAAAGATTTGAAGTATCTACTTGTCTATAATCTGAAATTGTCAAAGTTCTGTTCATGTGTTTTTCTCCTTTTGGAGTTCACACACCTTATGCTTCTATTATACCATTTTTACTACTGTTAAAGTAGTGATTTATCGCTTAAAATCAACCTTTCTAGGACATTTTCAAGATTGCGATTTCCAGTAAAACGGTGACGGATTAAGTAAGTCGTTCGACCAATTCGACAAATTTCATCGGCGGTGCGTGAGGGCTGGTTTGAGTCTCTATCTTGATTCTTTTGATTCATTAGCTATTCCTCCCTTGATATAATCTGAATATTCGTCCAAAGTAATCACGGTGAATAGTTCCCAAAAGTTATATAGTTCTTTTTGAATCACTTTCGAGATAGTGAGTTTGCGCTTGTCATCTGGCACAACCCACAAAACATAGGGAAAAACTTCCTTTTGGCGCTGTTCAATACCTGAGCGATAATATTCAATATATTTCTTACAAGTATTTGCAATACGCGCAAGACTTTCCGTGCTTCGGTCTATTTCCAGAAAATAATGGTCTTCGTAATCGTGATTGACTAGCTCTAAATAAGCGTCTGGTTTCAAAGTCATTCCAACACCAGAAAGTTTTTGGTAGCTTCGCCAAGAGTTTGGCTCAAAGGAAAAAGTTTCAAGCGACAGTTTTTCTGAATTTCGAACAGCCTCTAGTGTCTCAACAAAGATTTCTATAATTGCTAAAGTATGTTCAACATGATGTTGAGTTGGCTCGTATTTATTTTTATAGCGCAAAACAACTGTTTCATCTTGGTTTTTAAGAAATTTTAGTCCCTGAAAAGTAATTTGCCAAACATAAGAAGCTGAACCGCGGCGTGCGCCACCGACTCGCCGTTTCAAGTGTGAAACCAATCCAGCTTTCTTCAGACTTTGTAGTGCAAAATTAGCACGGCGAATGGCGGTTTCAGTTCTCACGCTACTGGCAAAAAAGAGTCTGGCTAGTTGGTTAGTTGTCGCAAATCTTGCTTGGCTCAAAAAGTAAAGAATTTGCGTGTCGTTATCTGTTTTGTAATTCCATTTCATCTGTTTTGTTCTCCATTAAAATTTAAAGGGGGTGCTCCCGTAAAATGTGCTTAGTTACGGAGTAAGTCGTGTGAGTGAAAATCCTGAAAACCTTTATTTGTCAGGGGTGGACGGATTTTCTTCATCAACACGATTCGAAGAGCGATTGGAACGCTTCTTTCGCCCTAAATCTGTTAATTTCTGGTTAGAATTTTCATTTTTCAAAGTAGATTTGTCAAAAATACAGTTTTCGAATTGGCTTTCAATTTCTGAAATATCTTGTCCGTATCGGCTCAAGCTATTCAAAAATGGCACACGACTATCTCTAATTTTTGGTTTAGGTGGGTAGGTTTTACCAATAATCCATCGATAAGCATTGGGTGAAACTTCTGTCCTGATATATGCCCAAAATGGGGGCAAGCTGTAAAAATCTTCTTTATCAATCTCCAGAGTATATTTTGCCATTTCGCGGGCTTCATCAAGATTCAAGCCAAAAACGATTTTATTCGCAACATTAGATTCAATTCCAGCTTTTAGCTGAGGCGACATCTGGGCGAGGTGTTGGAAGCCAATATTCCAGCCAACATTAAATTGGCGAGATTGCGAAAGTGCTTCGTCTAAGTTAGCGTTAGGGATTCCTAGGAAACTCGGTGTTTCATCAATATAGATAAAGACCGATTGGCGTTTGCTTGGCTCAACCGAAGACTGGCGCAAAATTAACATCCATAGCATTGAAGTGATTAGGCTACCGATAAGTTTGGCAGATTCTGAACCAATTATCGCTTTATTTAGTGGAATCAATACGATTTTTCGACTTTTGAAGATTTCCACAAGACTGAAATTTGGATTAGTTTGTCCCAACATTGCCCGAAGTTGCGGTCGAAGCAAAAACTGGCGGAATTTATTCAAAATGGGGTTTAACATCTGATGACGTTGGGCTTCACTAAGCAGTTCAAACCAGTTCCAGAAACTTTCCAGCCCAATTGGGTCTTTTAACTCTCTTAATAGTTTGTTTCGAAAGGACTGGTTAGTGAGTAAACTCGGTAACATGACTAAAGAAGTGTTTGGAATTCTAGCAAGTGTTAGAAAACTATGTGATAGAATATCCAGTGAGTAAATTCCAAAATGTTCAGGATAAAGTCCTTTAAATAGCTCCAACAGATAGTCTGCGATAACTTCGGGTTCAATACCATATTTAGTTAGTTCAAAAGGATTGACACCAACAACTCGTTTGGCGATTGGTGAGATGACTACTATATCTTCATCGTGTTCAGTTGATGTGCGCTCTAATAGTTCATGAGTTAGTTGACCCTTTGCATCAACTACAACCATGCTGTGACTTTTCGACTGTATATCTGATAAAATCAAATGACTCATAGAAGTGGTTTTGCCGCAGCCAGTTGAGCCGAGAAAAACGGTGTGCTTTTTGCCAGCTTGAGCTGAAATTTGAATTGGTCTTGATTGACTTTCAACCGTTTGTGCCAAACTTCGCTGAATTTTTCGATTAACATTGTAGCCCAAAGGTGGCGCTACTAATTTAGGGTGAACATTTGGCACACCTGTAATATTTTCTTCACCAATTGGCAGAAGTAGAAAACAAGCGAGGTCTGAAACTCCCAAACTATAGGGATAAGTCCAAGAAGGTTGCGCTTGATTGAGTTTTTGGATAGCTAATGGTTTTAATTCAATTGTTGCATTTGATTCCATCATGCGAAAACTACTAAGCAGGCTAGTAAGAAATTCCTTTGTTCGCAAAATACTGCGAGATTGGACACCAAGACGAATTTCACACTTAAAAGTAGATTGATTTAATTTTTGTTTCATCAGCTTTTTGGAATTTTCGGAAAGCTCAGGAACATTATTTGTAATCAATTGATACCATTTAGCAGATAAATTCGGCAAATCTTTTGGCTGCGGGCGAGGTGGTGAGCCTGCACCAATAACCAACTGAACAACCACTGTCTCATCTTGCTGAAGTATTTTTGAAATTGCAAGACTTGAACGTATCATATTTTCTGCAGAGTCTATTTTTAAAGCATAGTGAGATTCTTTGATATTCACTAACCGTGCAACCGAAAGTAGTTTTTCACGCTTTGAGGCCCTTGAAAACTGAATAGCTCGGTGCGATTGAATTAGTTGGCTTATATGTCGTTTGTCCTGTTCTTCCGTTCCTAGCAGATAGCGCACGCGATTCTTAGATAATCGAATTTCAAAGATAACTGCTTTGCGCCGACTTAGTCCCACCAGTTGACCCAACATAGATTTCACATCATCTATCTCAAACGGGCGCATCCAGTTGAATTCACTCCAAGATAGTGCTTCGAATTTTCTTTTCATCTCTACCTCCAATCTTTAGATTTAATAATCCGAAAGGCAAGCCAGCCAATGAAAATAACTGCAGTCATCAAAATCAAGAACCACCAAACTTCTAGAATTAGTTTCACCGCCCAGTTAATAAGCCAAGCAAAAGCAACAAATCCAAGAATGTATGCTATTAGTTTTTTCATAGCTGGTCTCCTTTCTGCCTCTATTTATACAAGAAAATTGGTAAAAAGTTAAATTTCGCTACCTTCAGTTTTTAGAGCGATTGGAATGAATTTTAGGCAATGAAACAGTAGTATATTTGAACATATTTTGACCGTTTGTCTAGTCTAAACAATCCTTTTATTTTCTTGAAATTTTTCGCATTTCTGCTTTAGCAACCAAAAAAAGTTGATTGATTTCTTGCCGCTTTTCCAGAAATTCTGCCAGGGCGATTTCTTCTTCACTACAGTGTTTTTTGTCTTCTGGTCTTGGTTTTTCGAACCAATCCCAAATAAATATGGCAACGACGATAATCATAAAAGCTATAAGGTAATCTATCATAAAGCTACCTCATTTCATCTTTTCAGTAGCGTAATAAGTGAACGCTTTGAGGATATAATCTGTATATGCTTTAGCTTCTGGCGTATTTTTGAGTATTTCAGACTGAGTAAGCGCCAGATTGCCCACTTTATATAAAATGTCGCTAGCGAGAAGCTCCAAGGCTTGATTATCTGCCATCGCTTCACTCAGTGTTTTAGCCACTTCTAACTGATAGGGGCTAACAAGTTGAGGAAGGTCTACTTTTGGGGTTGACTTTTGAATATGATTCATGAGATTTCTCCTTTGATTTTGGTATAATTTAGGTTATAAACATTGTCGACTTTGTTTATGATTATAGTGTAGCGAATATATTTATCTCATTCATCAGGTAAAAAATCTCAGAAATCTCAAGGAGAAATCGTATGACTGAATTTAGATTAGGATGGTTTTGCTATATTTTGCAAAAATCTGAAAAGAAAAAACGAAACCAAGAAGATTTCGTCAATAGTGTTTTGAATAGATTGGTGGGTGAAAATAACCCTAAAATTTCATTTATTCCAGAAATTAACCGTGTTTCTAGCAACCGCATTTTTACGGGCGATGAAGAAGTTCCAGAATTTTACCGCGAAGCTTTGCCGATTAGTGATTTAAGTTTTCAGTCTCAAAGGATAGCTGATATTTTGAAAGATTTAAACCGTGATGAAACTTTCGATTATAATCAAGCTGTTTTTAAAATCAAATCCGCTCTTTTAAACCAAGCCAAAAAAGCTACCGTTGTTTTTGGTAGCGAAAAAATAGAATTGCTTAATCATTGTCAAGAAAATGAATTTTACTTGGCGACCCTTTTGATTTTCTTGGTGAATCTTTCGAATATTCCTTCCAAAAACTCAGAAGAATTAAGACAAGCGCAAATCATTAACCAGCACATTTTTAAGTATCTTGAAAATGAGATTCTATTAACGCCATATTCACATAGAAAAGCTATTGAGGAAGCTTTAAAAAGTCAACAACAGATTTTTTATTTTGATTTATATAAGCCTGAAGCGTTAAACGATAATAAAAATCTCGTTTCATCCACTTTAAAAGTTTTGATTCAAGATTCTATTTCCAAAATGCCAATTATCCAGAATGGTTTTATAATTCAAAATGAGACCATCAATGAGCGAATCGCTCAGTTTATTGAAAGCAATTTTAAAGATAGCAACAAATTAACCTTAATTGCTGGCTTTTGTAAAAATGAAGATGAATTTCATGAAGTTATTGATAGACATTTACCCAAAGAAGCTATCAATAAAATTTTTAAAGTTAAAAGTTTCGCTTTATCTATAAAAGCCAGTTATGACTATACCGCTTCGAAAATGAAAAATATGGTAATCTTAACAGAAAATGTTGTAAATTATCTAGAAAATAGAGCTTTCACAACACAAGATAAAATTGAGCTTACTGTAGGTGGAAGTAATAATTTGGAAAATGATGAAATTATTTTTTATTTACTAATTGATTTTACTTTATCTATCAAAAGATAAATGATATAATAAAAAATGAAAGGGGATACAATGGATGCTTTTATCAAAGAAATAAGGATAAAACCTATACCTAAAGGTAAATACTACTCTGAAATTCCATCAATAAATTCCATTGATTCTTTAAATTTGTCTTCTCCCATTACCTTTTTTATGGGCGAAAATGGGAGTGGTAAATCAACTTTACTTGAAGGTATTGCGGTTTCTTTAGGATTTAACCCTGAGGGTGGAACTGTTAATTTTAATTTTGCAACTAAAGAAACTCATTCAAACCTTAGCGAATATATTCAGATTGTTAGAGGAGCTAAGCGACCACGGGATGGATTTTTCTTGAGGGCTGAAAGTTTTTATAATGTAGCTACTTATCTGGAAGATATATACAGTAGAGAGATTGCTATGGGCTATAAATTAGATTCTTACGGCGGAATCCCTCACGAACGCTCGCACGGTCAGGCATTCTTAGGTCTGGTTTTAAATAAATTTAAACCTAATGGATTATATATCTTAGATGAACCAGAAGCTGCTCTTTCGCCACAAAATCAATTAGCCTTTATGGCAAAGATATATGAACTAACGCAAAGCGGAGCTCAATTCATCATAGCTACTCATTCCCCTATTATTACAGCTTTACCAAATTCAAAAATATACAATTTTAATGAATCTATTCAAGAAATTGATTATCACGATTCAGAAAGCTATCAAATTACAAAACTTACTTTAGAAAATCCTGAACTTATATTGCGAAATCTTTTGAAGAAATAAAAATAAAAAAGGAGGTTCCTTATGGCTCAATGTGGTGTTTGCAATGGAACTGGAATTTGTCGTTTCTGCAATGGAACTGGTGATGACAGAATGAATAATCCTCACCCCAATCCAAATAATGTTTTTTCTGGTGGAGGTAGTCGTTGTATACAGTGTGACGGGAATGGTAAATGTATAGAGTGTAATGGCTCTGGTGAAGTCTAAGTCGGAGTATAGAGGTTTGATATAGTGGATTTAAAATTTAAAGATAAAACCATTCAGCAATTATCTAATTCGGATAGAGTATACTATTATTCTATCGTTAAACATGAGGGAAGCTCTTTACATAGTTTATTAGAGTTTGCGGAATGGCTTCGTTCAGAGGGATTTGAATTAGATGATGTTTTCAATTCAGCTTACGATATATGTTTAGCTATGTATAAAAGAACGGGTATAGCAGATATTAGCTATTTTGAGGGTCTATATGGTGTATTTATTCCTATTTTTCTAAACGGTCAATGGCAAGCTTGCGTGCAGGCAGAGTCACCTCAAAAACTTGTATTAGCCTTATATTGGATTCAAGAACAAGGAGCTAATGCTGATGAGTTATATAATAAGTTACTTGATTTAAAAGTAATCAGTTTATGATATTGAGAGCCAAATGGCTCTTTTTCTATATTTCTCCTCTTTTATTCCTGCTACAATAGTAAAGAAAGGAGAAATTTTGACAAACCATCACAAGAACAAATTAGAAAACATCAAAACCATGACTATCGGCTATGCTCGCGTTAGCTCAACAGATAATCGGCAAGAATTGGGGCTGTCTGTTCAAAAAGAGGCGCTCAGCTTTTGCGACAAGCTCTATATTGAAAAAGATTCTGGTGGCAATCAAGAACGCCCTCAACTTGATAAGGCTTTGAAACTTGCGAAAAAATACGCTCAACAAGGCATTAAAACAAATTTTGTCGTATACAAATTAGATAGACTTACGAGAAAGATGCTTCACCTCTCTGCTATTATTGAAGATTTAACCAAGAATAACATTCGTCTACAATCTATTCATGAGAATATTGAGACAGATTCTTTAACTGGAAAGTTCTTTTGTTTGATGTTAGGTTATGTGGCAGAATGGGAGCTCCAAGCTATTTCTGAACGCACTAAAGATGGACTCCGTAAAGCTAAAGAGCGAGGTGTAAAACTAGGAAATAAAGGGTTGTCTAAAGATACCGAAAAACAAATAATTGAGCAATACCTACAAAAAGAAAATTCTGTTCGAAATATAGCCAATCAACTGGAAATTTCCACCGCAACCATTTATAATGTGCTAAAGCGCAATGGTATTCAAATAAATAGAAGAAATCACCTATAATTGATTGACAAATCCTTAGAAAAATAGTAAATTAAACCTATCAACAGTTTTAGCAAACGGTCGTTTGTTAAAACAATCAAAGTTATCAATAAAAATATTTAAAATGCTGATTTAATAAGGTTTTAGTTACCTTGTTGAATTGGCATTTTTATTTTTTCATTGTTTTAGTTGACGACCGTTCACTAAAACAAGCTCAGCCCCTATTGTAGCAGGGATTTTTGAGTGAAAATAAAAAAGGAGGTTTTTCGTATTGAGATAGATACGATTTTTGAGGACGCTACAAATACTCATAGATTTTATTAAGGAGAAAGTATGGGTTTAATTTTTATAATCGCAATTATTGGCGGAATTTTATGGTTTATCAGAAAATCTGCCATTGATAAATACACTAAAAAACAGGAATTAGCAATGAAAATTCTTGAAAAATCGAAAAGAATTCGCTTAGAAGTAATGGCTGATATTAACGAGCTGGGTGGACGAATGGCTTCGGCAGACCGTGAACAATACATCAGTCTAACTCAAGAAAGAGAATCGCTTCAAGAAACTTTAGAGACAATTGAAGCAAGTATTCGAGCTATGGAATCAATTTTGCAGTGGAGAGTTGATTCTTCAGGTGGAAGACTGGAAATCGATAAGGAACTTTTGAACCTACGACGGTATTCTGGACTTACATTAGAAGAATTAGCACAAGATTGCGGTATTGTGCTATAAAATATTGTAAATAGAAAGAGGTTTTTATTATGGGAAACCCTAATGAATGGTATTGTGCTTGTGAACGTGCTTTAAGTGGTAATAAATGCGATTGGTGTAAAGAAGCTATTTACCACAATCTTTCTTACCATAGGTGTGATTATGGAACTTGTCAAAAGAAATCTGGATGGTAATCATTATGATTAAACAAGTTAAAAAAATTCTTACAGCAACTATTGAGTGCCCAACTTGCGGACGAGAAACAAGCGACCGACCAGAACGGTGTAGTCATTGCGGTAATAAACTATAGGAGTTTTGATATGACTGAAAAATGTACAAAATGCCACGAGGTTCTTTGGTTCTACGCGGCAGACGACGCCCGTGGTAAAGTTATAAAAGTTTGCAAAAATCCTAATTGCACAATGTATAATTTTAAAGTTTCATTTAGTGAACGATAATTGAATATATGAAAAAGACGGCTCATTTGAACCGTCTTTTAACTCGCTTATAAGATGCATGAACTCAGATTATTTTAGAGTGCTGAGTGTCAGCCAGTCTTTCCCTAACCTTTTTTCTTGATATTTTATTCTGCCAAGGCTCCCATTGGATCCCATGGTGCGAGCACGATTGGTTCTGCTTCATAGGCAGCTTGTTCTTCTGCTGTCAGCAGTTCTTTGCGAACAACGATTTGGTAGGTGTATTCGTCCATCCAAGCGTCTGAGGCAACAAAGTAACCATCTGTACCGACCTTGTCTCCCCATGAATTTTCAACCTTCCACTTGATTGATTTGCCGTTTTCGTCCAGGTCCACACCTGTCAAGACCATGGCGTGGGTCATCAAGCTTTCGCTGTAGTCCAAACGTCCAGCCTTGTCTTGAGTCAGTTTAATGTCCATGCTTGATTCAAAGTCATAAACATCTGTCGCAAGGATTCCAGCTTTACGGTTGCTGAGCTGACCGACATCTGAACCAAACCAAACAGTCTCTCCTGTTTGCATTTGGGCAATCGCCAATTCTTTCAAGCGCTCCATTGGAACGTTGATATAACGAACCGCACGGCTACCAACGACATTTCCCAACATCTCAACTGTGTAAGATTTGCCATAAGGCTTGTCAGCAGTTGGAGCATTGATCACAGAAACATAATCTTCTAGAGGCAGATTGACATATTTCTTGTAAAACTCTTGTGGTGTGATACCCTTTTCGCTTTGATAGTTGTTATCCTTATCGCGATAAGCAAAGTCAAATTTACGTGGCGGAAGCCCTAATGACATGGCAAGAAAGTTAAAGATTTCCTGCAAGAGGTCTTCTTTCTTGGCTTGAACAGTCGCTTGGTCAGCCCCAGAAGCCAACAAATCACGCAAAATTTGGGCATCCTGGCGAAGCAATTTGTTGAGGATAGCATTGAGTTCACGGCTATTGCTAGATGAGATAGACTCAGGATAAACAGACTTAGGAACGACACCGTATTTCTCAAAGAGGGACACTACCATATCCCACTGACCGCCATCTTGTTGTGGAGTTTGGAGTAGGAAACTAACCTTGCGGCTAGTTAAGTCTTGGTCTGCAGTCGCAATGACTTGCTCCAAGAACCAGTTAGATTTTTCATACTTATCCCAGAAGAAGGTGTGGGCTTGTGACAACTCAAAGTTTTCTAGTTTGTATTGCGAGATGAGTTTGTGGCGGAAAGTGTTGAGAGCCGCAAACATCCAGCAACGACCAGATGCTTTCTGATTGGTCACCTTGTCCTTGGTCAAATCAAGCGAGAAAACAGGTGTGTTATCCACATGGCTCTGACGACGTTCTAGGGCTGCAAAAATTCCGTTGTGGCTTGCAGCGTTTTCGATAGCTTGGTATTTTACATTTGCTTCATAGTTGGCAAATAATTGATCCGTAAATGATTCTTGAATCGCGTTCATAGATTCCTCCTTTTATTCTACTGTCTATTATAACTCTTTTCACAAAGGAAGCAACTGAAAAACATAAAAGGCAAGGACATTCTCCTCACCTTTTTACTAAAGTAAATTGACTTAAGCAACGCTAGCAAGGAGAACTTCTAACTCCTTCTTGGTCAAGCGACGCCATTCTCCTCGTTTTAGATTCTCATCCAAAACTAGAGTCCCCATAGTCAAACGTTGTAGGTCCACTACTTCCTTACCACAGTAGGCCACCATGCGTTTGACTTGATGGAATTTCCCTTCTGCTATGGTCACACGAACCTGGCTCTCACCCTTATCTGAATCCACTGACAAAATCTCCAGTTTGGCCGGCTGGCAGGTAAAGTCCTTAAGTGGAATACCCTTGCCAAATGTTCCCACATCTTCTTGGGTCATGATTCCCTTGACCTGAGCCAGATATGTCTTGTCCACATGACGTTTAGGTGAAAGAAGGGTATGGGCCAGCTTTCCATCATTTGTCAAGAGTAAGAGTCCATGCGTATCGATATCCAAACGCCCTACAGGAAAGACTTCTTTGGCACGTCCATAGTCGTCCAACAAGTCCAGAACCGTTCTATGCTTGGGATCCTCAGTCGCCGAAATGACTCCTTGGGGCTTGTTCATCATGTAGTAGACAAACTCTTCATACTCCAGCACTTGACCGTCAAAACGAATCTCATCTATCTCTTCATTGATCTGCAGTTTAGCTGACTTTTCTTTTTTACCATTTACCGTCACGCGCCCAGCTTTAAGCAAATTTTTGACCTCAGTTCGACTCCCTACAGCGCAGGCAACTAAAAATTTATCTAATCTCATAGAACTATTATATCATACTCAAAAGGAGGCTGGCCCAAGTGACCAACCTTCTTTTTTCTAATTTTTCAAGAAACTAACTTCCTCGTCTCCAGAAAATAGCCAAGACAATCATAGCTCCTAAAATAGCTGGGATAATGGCCGTTCCTGCTATAATTGGACCCCAAGTTCCGAAAAGCAAGTGGCCCAAAAAGGCACCAATCCAGCCGAGAAACATTTTTCCAAAGCATCCCATACTCTCCCCACGATTGGTCAAAGCACCTGCCAAGAGCCCCACTAGGAGACCAACAAACATACTTCCAAGCATAGCTTCTCCTTAAATTGCCCAGTCTCCATTACGGAAGAGAGGTACGCGTGTTCCATCCTCATGGATACCATCGATATCCATTTGGTTAGAGCCAATCATAAAGTCCACGTGAGCATCTGAACGGTTAAGCCCCGCAGCTTCAAGCTCTTCTTCACTCATCTCTGCACCACCAACAACGCTAGTCGCATAGGCAGCACCAATAGCCAAGTGGTTTGAGGCATTTTCATCGAAAAGGGTATTAAAGAAGGTAATGCCTGACTGAGAAATTGGGCTTGGATCTGGTACCAAGGCACATTCGCCTAAGGCACGCGCGCCAGCATTTTCAAAGACAAGGTCTTTCATGACCTGATTACCCTTCTCAGCAGTTATATCAACGATTTGACCATCCTTGAAGGTTACTTTAATCCCTTTAATGATATTTCCGTTGTAGCTAAGTGGTTTTGTAGAGGTTACATAACCATCTGCACGACGGAAGTCAGGCGCTGTGAAAACTTCCTCTGTCGGCATATTTGGCAAGAACCCTTCTCCCTGTGCATTGACAGCACCAGCTGATTCCCAAACGTGGTTCTTTGGCAAACCAAGTGTCAAATCTGTCCCTGGCGCTGTGTAATGAAGGGCTGAAAATTGCTCCTTATTAAGCATATCTGCCTTGCTCTTCAAGATAGCTGCATGTTCTTCCCAAGCCTTAACGGGATCTTCTTCGTAGACACGGCAAGTCTTGAAGATTTGATCCCAAAGGAGATCCACTGCTTCTTCATCGCTTGCAGCATTTGGAAAGACCTTCTTAGCCCACTCGAGTCCAGCAGCAGCAGCCACAGTCCAGCTAACCTTGTTGGATTGTGTTGCGATACGCATTGGCTTCATGGCAAGACCCATCGCTTTGGCAGAAGCTGAAAGCTTATCCGCATCCACTCCGTTCAAGGCACCTGGGTCAGAAGAACGGACACCGAGACGGCTAGCCTTATTCTCCAAGAGATAGTTCATCTCAGCAATCTTGTATTCTGGCACATTGTCCAAACGCTCCATCGGCGCGTGGAGGAATTTCTCGCGATTGATGACATCATCTGTCCACTGAACGATAACTTCATGTGCTCCAAGTGCATATGCTTCTTTAACGATTAAGTGAGCCAACTCACGTTGCTCCACATCGATAGAGAGTGCCAAGGTGTGACCAGGTTGCACATTAATTCCGTTCGCAACCAACAATTTCGCATATTTTTCTAGATTTTCTTTAAAATTTGGTAAAACCATTTTGTTTTCTCTTTTCTATATTTATTTTTCTTTCAAAGCAGAGAATAATCCTGCTAAAGCAATGGCACCAGACAAGAGTACTGTTGATAGGATGATTGTTTCGTCTGCCAGCTCTAACTGATAGTCAAAGAACTTTTCAGCAGGTTTGTCTTCCGCAAAAATTCTTAGTTTCATATTGAACTCCTTAAAATTTATTAAAATAAATCGCTATGACTGCCCGTCCTCAGCAAGTTTAAAACCAATTCTGACTTGTCTACTTTATAGACCAAAAGCCAATCTGGTTGGATATGACACTCACGAACTCCTTGAAAATGCTTAGATGCCGTTAATTGATGATCACGATATCTAGCAGGAAGTTCTTTTTCTTTAACAAGAAAATTCAAAACTTCTTCTAATAATTCTGCCCTCAAACCACGCTTCATAGCCAACTTAAAATCTTTTTTAAACTGTTTATGATAACGAATCTTAAGCACGTAAGTCCTCCATCAAGTCTGAGACTGATTCAAAGGATTGGCTCATATTACGATTTTGATTTAAATCCCTTAATACCTCAAGTAACTTCCGATTCTCATCAAGCCTAACATCAAAAGGCAAACCCTGATATTGAATAGCCTGACGAAGGAAAATATTGATAGCTGTGGTCATATCCATTCCCAGATTATTAAAAACCTGTTGGGCCTGCTCCTTAACCTCACTATCCAAACGGATACTCATACTCGTCTTTGACATATTTTCACCTTCTTTCTATTTATTATTTTAACAAAAAAGAGGGCTAATGTAAATCTTTTGGATATACATTAGCCTCTTTGTTATTGGATATTATTGTAGCGCGGAAGATTCACAGAGAAAACAAGGAAAAGAAAAAATTTACATATTATCCTTGCAAGTCACTAACCTTTTCATATTTTATATTTACTTCCGAATTTGAATTTGCAAATTTATAACCCATGAACAAAGCATTAAAATCGCTATAAGTTGATAAAATGATCTGATACTTATCTATAATTCCATGACGTAAAATTTCAATAAAAGATAGTACATTCATAGCATCCATGTCTTGAACTGGATCATCTATCATTAAGAAATTCAAATTATCAGATAGCTTAAACATCGTATTCAGTGAAAGAGTAAATGCTAGAGACACAACAGCCAACTGCCCTGTACTCAGCTGATTCATTACATCATGATCATTATTAGTGTCGGATTTAAATCTAATAATTGCTACTTTCCCATTATCACTACTCGTTGTTTTCTTGTACGTTAAGAAAATTCCCATACCTTGTTGATAATTTTGTAACATTTTTGCTGAATATATAAAGAATGGGATACGTAGTTTTTTAACAATATCTATTTTGAACTGTTTTACTTCTTCTTTATATATAGTATTAATTTCTTCTAATCGCCCCACAGTTGCTCTCAATGTTTCTATCTGACTTGATAAATCTTGAAGTTGCTGATTTTGAACTAGTTTATGCTGTCTATCAAGATAAAGTTTCTTATTCTCTAAATCTCCAATACGAATATCCTCTAATACTTCCACTTTACTTTGAAAATATGTAGGAAATATGTTCTCAGCGTCTGCTATCAGATTCTCATTAATAGCATATTTATTATCAACTGCCGAGTGAATAGCATTTTTTAATTCAAGCAATTTACTATCAATCATCGCCATATTTATCTTCGAATATGAGCTTGATTCCAATTGGTACGTTTCAAACTGTAATTCAGAAAATTCTTCTCTTAAATCACCCAGTTGCCTCTTTATATTTTCCAGATTATTAATATCTAGTAACCGATAAACATCATTATCAACTACTAATTTTGATTGAAATTCTTTCAAGTTTAACTGGTACTGCTGGTTATAGTCTTTAAATTCTAACCTTCCCAACTCATATGGTACCATAATTGTGTACGACTGAATAAAAGTTTTAAAACCTTCGACATTTCGAGAATAACTTTGATACAAATTTTTTAATTCTTGTAATCTATCTAATAAATTTTTATCTACATCCGTAGAGAAGCTATTTATTTCATCAATGATTTTCTTCTTCAGTTGCTGGATCAGTTCATTCAGCAATAATTGAACTTCTTGCAATTGCAGACTATTTTGAGACGAAATTTCAGTTAGATAATTTTTATAACTATCATAAGCTTGCTTCAATTCTTCAAATGTTTGGAACTGTGAATTACAGAATGGACATTTGTTTTCATCAATATGTCGATGTCTCAACTCATCAAACTTATTACCTAAGTTACTCCTTAATTGTCGTAGTTCACTTAAATTTTTGTCTACCTGGCTAGCATTATTCCTCAGACTTTGGAATTTAACTACTTGTATTTTAAGCAATTCAAAATCACCTGACAATCTATCATTTTGAGTATAAGTAATGGACTGTTCTGTCATCTCAGTAATATCCGCTGATAAATTAGTCAAGTAGGTATTTAGTTGCTTTCTTCGATTGCAATCATGAACAACTCTCTCATATGATTGTAGGTAATTCTCTAAAAGCACATATTCAAATAATTTTGGATTGTCTAATGAATACTTTTCCCACAGCCATTGAGAATTTGATCTAAGAATATTGGGAGATAATATTGAAAAATATAATGCTTGTTTGACAGCCGTATCATCAGCAATATCTTTTTTTCTTTTATCTCTTTCCCTCTTTCTATTATACTCTTCTATCGAGAAATTCTTCTTAAAATCAATAATATTTTGTAAAGTATTTTGATAAGTTAATAATTTGTCAAGATTAGCAATAGAAAAAGGAGTTTCACAATCAAATACAAATTCCTTATGATTAAATAATCTATGATAAGGGACATCCGATAGTTCTTGCTGTTTTAAGTTTTTTAATTGTCCCTCTAAATCACTAATCTTTCTATTAATAACGTTTGTTACTGTATTAATCTCTTTTATTTTCTTCTCTACTTTATCCGTTTTTACTAAAAAAGATAAACTATCGCCTCTTTCTTGTTCCGTTTGCTTTAGAAAAAAGGTTGTTTCTTCCTGTTGAATATAATTAAATAGATTGAAAATTTTTTCTATCTCATATTTCCCATTAATACCTAAAAATGCGTCAATAGAACTTTGAGTAATCTCTTCCAGACTAGTATTATCTATAGAACTAAAATTTGTCTCGCTTACTTCCACTTGTCTAAATAACTTAAACTGACTGGCAGACTTCAAAGGTGCAAATGAATTTCTACTATCAGTAGAACTATTTACTAATTTTCTTACAATTACAAGTTGGTCACCATTCATTTTTTCTAGCCACAATTTTATAATTACCGGCTGACCAATTTCATTCTGAAAGAAGGGCTTATTATACACAATATTTTCAGCAGTAACTTTATTAATGCGAGAAAGATTACCAGTCAATCCTAACTCTATTGCATCAAAAATAGTTGTCTTTCCATATCCATTTGGTCCCACTAAAAATGTTATTCCATCACTAAAATCAATAACTGTTTCATTTCTAAAGTTCTTGAAATTATAAAGTAAAATTTTCCTAATCTTCACAAGTTCAGTCTCCTAAAATTTGATTTAAGCTATCCAGCAAACCACTAGCTTCATCTTCAAGTTGTTTCCTAATATCAACTCCACTAAAAATTTCTAAAATATTATCTACCTGCTTTTTATGATCATTTAACCCTTCCATTTCAATTCGTGCTTGGATTTTATTTTCAACTATTTCAAAATGATTATCAGAATGATGAAGAGAAGCAAATGGTAATTTAATAATTAGTTGTATAGCAATAAAATAAGAAGTATCAAAAAACATGTCACTCTCAAATTTATCAAATAAATACTCACCCTCAGGAGATATAGACTGAATATAATTTAGCAAGTCTTCAATATTCGAGTTCAATCTGCTCAATCCTTCCTCGGTATATAGTATGACATACTTTCTAAAGTAATATTCATCTTCTTCAACTTTCATAATCATATTTCTAAGACTTTCATATGATTGCTTCAGTTCATCAACTTTTATGGTTACAAATAAAGAGGTATTTTTCTTAATTTTATTATCATTAAGTTTTTCAAAGCAAGATATCAACTTATTTGTTTGCTCACAAGTAAAAAAATCTGACCCTCCTTCGCTACTAGATTTAAAATCCTCCCTACTATATTCTTGAATAAGGAAAAATTCATTTCCTTCCCCTCCCCACAATTCTAAATGCTCATCACATTTATGAAAATTATGTTGTTCTAAGATCTGTTGCAAAAAACTATCCATTTCAATCCTCTTTCAATTTTTCAACAGTATTCACACAATCAATATATTCTAAATTATTTGAAAATATTCTATTTTTTTCCTCGCCAAGGGCTCCTGCAAACAGCTTTTCTTTTCCACCTTCATGGATTGGCTTCTCTTCAAAAAACTTTTGTCCATTTATATTCATATTAATCAAATAATCAGTATCAAAACTTGCTTCTAGAAAGTTTATATTCTTAATAATTTCGTCGCTAACATTTCTCGCTGCCGCTTTGGGCGCATGAATCATGCTAAGTCTCAATGACTCATTGTTTTGATCATACCGTAAACTATCTAACAAAAGTCTTTCTTGTTTACAATTTTTAAGAAATTCATATAGGATATATCCAATGCTATCTTTATCAATTAAATTATCTATATTATTTAATTGCTGAAGTTCAGCGATATTGTTATCTGGATGCAAATCAATCAACAATTGTTCAAATTTGTCATCAGGTAAATTTAATATCTGATTTATAACAGTCGTATCAACATCATCTTCAACAATGTTATTCCAATACATTTCAAAACTTAATTTCGCTCTTCTAATAGATTGTTTATGACGTTTTTCCTGTGAAATAATAATTTTTAAAATTTCTTGAAAATATATTACAGGATAAACACCATTTCCATTATTATGTGCTTGACTAATCCGTCTAGAAACTAAATCTTTAATTTCACATAGCGTCTCCTCTATATGTTCAGAATCATCTTTTAAAGAACTATTAGAATATATCAAGATTTCCTTGATTTTTTCTTCGCAAAAATTATCAATAGGTGATTGGCCCCCTCTAACTAAATCACAATATTTTTTATTATCTGGATAGGTATATAGTTGAACTCGGCTCTTATTAGGTACATAACTTGCTCCTTTATAGGTTTGTTGGAACACTTCCTCATTCATATCCCATCCCTGAACTTCACAAATAACATGTAAAAATCTACTATCTTTAGTCGTTCCTGAAGTTTGATACCCAGAGGGGCATTTCTTAGAATTTATTGTTCTAACATTACGATAATCATTCGGATATCTCCCCTTTTTCTTAGCTTTTACTTGATGCCTTGATATTACTCGCGTAGATTGACAAATCTCAACATCTTCACCACCATTTTTTTCAAGTATTAGTTTATAATCTTTATATGGATTTCCTTTTCCTATAAGTTCTTTAAGTTCGGTTAATGCTAAATATATTCCCACTTTTCCTTGATGATTATAACCACTCCAACTAGACACCGCGTTTCTTCTATCAACTCTCATTGCCCTAATATTACCCCAATAAATGTTCTTTCCCCAATTTCAACATATTTCCTAGCATTTTTTCCTTTTCTTTAATAACAAACCTTACAAAACAATCACGTTTAGATGAGTTAATATTTCTAGAGCCATATTGACCAAACCTAACTATTTTACTTATTCTAATTACATAACACACCAAAATCATCAATAACAATACATAATCATATTTCGGTTGTCCATAATAAAGCTACTTACATTCGACTATCTTATCCTATAAAATATTTGACACACTGCTAAACATTTAAAACAACTCATCAAACAAACTCAACTGATTATCCTCTGGCATATTGCCGAGAATCCCCATTTCATCCATCTTTTCAACCAAGGTTGAGGAAAGGCCTCCACGCTTGCGTAACTCGGTTTTAGAGAGGAATTCTCCCTCCTGACGAGCGCGCACCAACTGCTTGGCAACGTTCTCTCCCAGACCATCCATAGCCACAAATGGCGGAATGAGGGTATCCCCATCAATGAGGAACTCTGTCGCCTGACTACGGTAGAGATCGAGTTTGCCAAACTTAAAACCACGTTCCCACATTTCATTGACAATCTCAAGAGTTGTATAGAGATCAATTTCTACATTGGACGCTTCATTGTTTTTCCGTTTTTCAGCAATTTCTGCCATTCTGCGTTTGATGGCATCCAAGCCCGCACCCATAGTCTTGATATCAAAGGCCTTGGCACGGATGGAGAAGTAAGCACAGTAGTAATAAATCGGATGGTGAACCTTGAAGTAAGCTACACGAAGGGCCATCATAACGTAGGCTGCCGCATGAGCTTTAGGGAACATGTATTTGATTTTTCCACAAGATTCGATATACCACTCTGGTACCTTATTGGCCTTCATGGCTTCGATGTATCCATTTCGTTCTTCTTCAGAAATCTTGAGCCACAATCCCTTACGTACCCGTTCCATGATGGTAAAGGCCATCTTTGGTTCGAGACCAGCATGCATGAGGTAAACCATGATGTCGTCCCGACAACCGATAACGGTTGATAGGTCAGCAATTCCTTGCTTAATCAGATCCTGGGCGTTCCCCAACCAGACATCAGTACCGTGAGACAGACCTGAGAGCTGAAGCAATTCCGCAAAGGTTGTCGGATGGGTTTCATCAACCATGCCTCGGACGAAGTTGGTTCCAAACTCTGGAATTCCCAGCATACCTGTCGGAGTACCGATTTGCTCAGGTGTCACACCCAAAACATCAGTTCCAGAGAAGAGGGCCATAACACCTTCATCATCCATAGGAATTTCATTGGGATCAATACCAGACAAATCCTGAAGTTTCCGAATCATGGTCGGATCATCATGTCCCAGTACATCGAGTTTGAGGACATTCTCATCGATATCGTGGAAGTTAAAGTGAGTGGTCTGCCATTCAGCCGTCACATCATCCGCTGGATACTGGACAGGCGTAAAATCGTAGACATCCATGTAGTTCGGAATAACAACGATTCCCCCCGGGTGTTGTCCTGTAGTCCGCTTGACACCGGCAGCACCTTGGGCAAGACGTTCCACCTCTGCATCACGATAAAACTTGCCATAGTCTCGCTCGTAGCCCTTGACAAAGCCATAGGCCGTCTTAGCAGCCACCGTACCAACCGTTCCTGCACGGAAGGCATACTCTTCACCAAAGATATCACGCACATCCAAGTGGGCGCTAGGTTGGTCTTCTCCCGAGAAGTTCAAGTCAATATCGGGAACCTTATCTCCATCAAAACCAAGGAAGGTCTCGAACGGAATATCCTGCCCATTTTTGCTGAGTTTATGACCGCAGTTTGGACAGTCCTTATTGGGCATATCAAAACCTGAACCGTAAGAACCATCGGTGATAAACTCGCTGTACTGACACTGACCACAGACATAGTGAGGAGAGAGAGGGTTGACCTCTGTAATCCCAATCATAGTCGCAACGAAACTAGATCCGACAGATCCACGAGAACCAACCAAGTAGCCCCGTTCATTGGAACGTTGCACCAACATCTGGGAAGCTAGGTAAATCACGGCAAAGCCATTCCCCAGAATGGAAGTCAATTCTTTTTCAATACGTAAGTCAACAATATCCGGTAAAGGATTTCCATAAATCTCAAAGGCCTTCTTGTAGGTCAGCTCAGCGACCGTTTCTTCAGCCTTGTCAATGAAAGGTGTGTACAAATCACCCTTAACAACCTCAACGGGTTCAAAGATTTCTGCCAAGGCATTAGTGTTTTCAATAACTAGTTTGCGTGCTAAATCTTCGCCCAAGAAAGCAAATTCATCCAACATCTCATTAGTCGTTCTGAAATGTGCCTTCGGTAAAGGAGCGGGTTGAGCATGTTCTCCATGACCGATGGTTCGGTTAATCATCGCCCCCTGGCCTAAACTACGGACGATAATCTCACGATAAATCTCTTCTTCTGGTTCGATATAGTGGACATTTCCCGTAGCCAGAACAGGCTTGCCAAGACGGTCTCCAACCTCTATCAAACTCTTGATAATGGTATGGAGCTCTTCCATATCCTTGACCTGCTCCTTGGCAATCAATGGTGCATAGATAGCTGGGGGCATGACCTCGATAAAGTCATAATACTTGGCCACCTCAACCGCCGCATCAATACCTTGGGAAACAACTGCATCAAAAACTTCACCTTCTGAACAGGCTGACCCTAATATCAAACCTTCCCGATGGGCATCTAAGACCGTTCTCGGAATCCGCGGCACTCCTTCAAAGTACTTAGTATTGGACAAAGAAACCAGTTTAAAAATATTTTTCAACCCAACTTGATTCTTGACATAGATGGTCGCATGCTTGATCCGAGCTTTTTTATAAGAGTATGGACTGATCAAATCAATGTTGAGTCTAGCCAAATCCGTCACACCATGTTTTTCTGCCACCTCTTTGATAAAGATGAAGAGCAGACGACCAGTAGCTTCCGCATCGTAGTTGGCCATGTGGTGATGTTCTAGTGCCACACCAAAACGCTTAGTCAAAGGCCCCAAACCATGACGTTTATACTCAGGGTAGAGGTTTCTAGCAAACTCCAGCGTATCGATGACTGGCTGGCTAATCTTTGGCAGACCATGACGCTCATAATTGGCATTCATAAAGCCTACATCAAAGGTAGCATTGTGGGCAACTAGGACTGTATCCTTGCAGAATTCTTGGAATTCTTGCAAAACTTGTTCCAGTGGTTTGGCATTTTTGACATGGTCATCGGTAATTCCAGTCAACTCAGTAGTAAAAGCGGACAAGGGATGCCCAGGATTGATAAATTCATCAAATTCGGCAATGACATTGCCCTTGTACATCTTAGAGGCCGCAACCTGAATCAAGTCATTATAGATAGCTGAAAGACCTGTCGTTTCCACGTCAAAGACTACGTAGGTCGCTTCTGATAGTTCCATCTCTACTTCATTGTAGACAATCGGAACACGATCCTCAACAATATTGGCTTCCATACCATAGATCAGCTGGATTCCCGCTTTCTTGGCCGCCTTGTAGCCATGTGGGAAGGACTGGACATTCCCATGGTCCGTGATGGCAACCGCCTTGTGTCCCCACTTAGCAGCTGTCGCAACGATTTTCTCTACCTCAGGAAGAGCATCCATGGTCGACATGTTAGTATGAGCATGAAACTCAACCCGGCGCTCCCCTTCTGGCATGAGATCCTTTCTTTCATGATGCACCACTTCCTGCACATCCTGAACGTTCATGGTTAAATCTCGTGTAAAGTTATTCATCTCTACATTCCCACGAACACGGAGCCAGGAATTCTTCTTGATGAGGTCAAATTTCTGAGCCTCTTCTTCATTCTTAACCCATTTTTGCATTGAGAAGCTCGAACTATAGTCCGTCATCTTAAAGTTAATCAAGACACGCCCTGTTCTGGTCACTTTATGCTCGACATCAAAAACTACCCCTTCAAAGACCAAACGATTTTCCTCAGTCGTCACATCAATCATCTGGGTAACTTCTGCCTTATCTAACTTTGGCTTAGCGGCAGCCTTTTTAGCCTGAAAATCAAAGGCTGGTTTCTCTTCTACCGGTGGAGGAGCCATTTGTTCCAGTTGCTCCATAGCCCGCAGGGCTTCTTCGTTGGCAGCCTGAACAATCTGTTCATTCTCCGTATGGAAGGCTTCCTCCTGCTCTTGTGTAAGGGCATCGTTCTTTTCTATTTGGCAGACAAAGGCTGGGAAACCAAACTTTTCAAGTTGCTTCGCTAGATTAGGAAGATGATTCTTCTTAAAGTGTTCCTTATCAATCGCCTCTGAACCTTCAATGAAGAGCTGATTTCCCTCCGCACGAACTTGCAGGTTCTGGTAAAGAGATTTAAATCCTTGGCTTGCACACGCACCTTCAGAAAAAGCCTCCTTGTAGTAGGCCTGCAAGAGTTCATTAGAAAATTCTTGAGAAAGAGCCTTGATTTCAAAAACAGCTTGATTCCCAGTCTTAGAAAATTCTTCACTCAACCCTTTCTTTAATTCTAGAAAGATTTCAATCGGTAAAATTCTAGAAAAAACAAAATGAAATTCCCAAACCTTACTAATTTTATGAACCACGACACGCTCAATGCTTGCACCAATAAGAGCAGGATCCTGTCTCAGCTGATCAGAGATTCCTAGTTGATTCATTAAAATTTCAAACTTACTTGACATTCATTTCCCTCACATTATTCTCTTACTATTTTACCATAATTAAAGAAAATATATAGCTAGTACCATTTCCCTTGCGATTTAGATGGAAAGATTTTATCATACTTGTAGTAGATAAAACTATACTGATCCGTAATCACATATTAAAAAGCGAGATGACATCTCACTTGGCATCTCACTTTTTATTCTTAAAATCCATTATTGTCACTGAGTTCTTTGAACCAGTGTCCCGATTTCTTCAGACGTCGTTCTTGCGTTTCTAGGTCAAGCTCAATCAGACCATAGCGGTTTTTATAGCTATTGAGCCATGACCAGCAATCGATAAAGGTCCAGATTAAGTAACCTTTACAGTTAGCACCGTCTTCAATAGCACGATGGAGTTCACGAAGATGTCCTTTGACAAAGTCGATACGATAGTCATCTTGAATTATTCCATTCTCACGGAATATATCTTCACCTTCAACACCCATGCCATTCTCTGTCAGCATCCACTCGATATTGCCATAGTTTTCCTTGATGTTTTGGGCGATATGGTAAATCCCTTGCTCATAGATTTCCCATCCACGGTGGGGATTGATCTTACGACCTGGCATGACGTAAGACTCATAGAAATGTTCTGGCAGAAGCGGGCTGTCAGGATGTTTGGCAAAACGTGGAGCCATGACACGCAAAGGCTGGTAGTAGTTGACTCCAAGGAAGTCTACTGTATGCTGACGAATCAGCTCCAACTCCTCTGCTGTAGAATCTGGCAGCAAATCATGCTCAGCTAAAATTTCCACTAGTTCTTCTGGATAAGTTCCCAAGACTGATGGATCTAGGAAAGACTGGGCTTGAAAGAGATCCGCAATACGAGCTGCTTTGACATCAGCAGGATGCTGGCTACGTGGGTAGGCTGGTGTCAAGTTGAGAACAATCCCAATCTTAGAGCCTGGCAAAACCTCATGACAGGCCTTGACCGCAAGACTACTAGCCAGTTGCGTATTATAAGCCACCTGAACCGCTGCTTTGGCATCTACCTTGTGTGGATAATGGGCATCATAAAAATAACCAAACTCAACAGGAACGATGGGCTCATTAAAGGTGATCCATTGGTCCACTAAATCACCGTAAGTCTCAAAACAGAAACGAGCATAGTCTTCATAGGCCTTGATAGTGGCCTTATTTTCCCAACCATCTCCGTCGTCTTGAAGGGCAAAAGGAAGGTCAAAGTGATAGAGATTGACCAAAAGGCGAATCCCCTTGGCCTTAATGGCTTCAAAGACCTGACGGTAGAAAGCCACACCTTGAGGATTGATCTCTCCACGGCCTTGCGGGAAAAGTCGAGACCACTGGATAGAAGTACGAAAGGCTGTATGACCTGTTTCTACTAGAAGCTCAATATCCTTTTCCCAGTTTTCGTAAAAGGTTGATGTTTTATCAGGTCCAATCCCATTGTAGTAGCGATTGGGCTCCACCTGATACCAATAATCCCAGAGATTATCTCCTTTACCATCACCAAGCACTCGTCCTTCTGTCTGTGGTCCAGAAGTGGAGGAACCCCAAACAAAATCCTTTGGAAATTTTAGCATAGCTTTACCTCTTCGTTTACTCATTTTTCCCATTATATAGAAAAAACAAGGTAAAAACTAGTTACATTTTTGCCTTGTTTTTCTTCTGATTATAGTTTTTATTTCTTGCTGAGGATTTCAAGCGTTTCAAGCAAGTTGTCTGCATGAACTTCGATGGTGTCACCAGTCGCCTTAATCTTAACTTCTACGATGCCATCGGCTGCTTTCTTCCCAACAGTGATACGGATTGGCAATCCAATCAAGTCGCTATCGCTGAATTTAACACCGACACGTTCGTTACGGTCGTCTGTCAAGACTTCGTAACCAGCTCCCATCAAGCTCGCTTCAAGTTTCTCTGTCAGAGTTTGTGCTTCTTCGTCTTTGACATTGACAGTAATCAAGTGCACATCAAATGGTGCCAATTCTTTAGGGAAGTTAACTCCCCAAGTGTAACGGTATTCACCTTTAGGCGTTTTGTTGACAAAGAGGCGAGCGTGTTGTTCCATAACTGCGGAGAGAAGACGGCTAACACCGATACCGTAACATCCCATGATGATTGGCACAGCACGGCCATTTTCATCCAAAACATCTGCACCCATACTTGCTGAATAACGAGTTCCGAGCTTAAAGATGTGACCGATCTCGATACCACGGGCAAAGTTAAGAACACCTTGTCCATCTGGTGAAATTTCACCCTCACGAACTTCACGAATATCCACGTATTCTGCAGTGAAATCACGACCTGGGTTCACACCTGTCAAGTGGTAGCCATCTTCGTTAGCCCCCACAACAGCATTGCGAACATCTTGTACCTTACGATCTGCAATGATTTTCACATTTTCTGGCAAACCAACTGGACCAAGTGAACCAAAGCCAGCTGGGATAACACTTGCCACTTCTTCTTCGCTCGCAACATCAAAGAAATCTGCACCCAAGTGGTTTTTCAACTTGACTTCATTGAGTTGGTCATTTCCAACTAGAAGGGCTGCAACAAGCTCTCCATCTGCCATGTAGAAGAGGGTTTTGATCGTTTGCTCTTCTGGCACGTTTAGGAAGGCTGCCACTTCATCAATTGATTTAACATCTGGTGTTGCGACACGAGTCACTTCTTCTTCCGCAACGACACGGTTGCTTGGTTTGTACTCGTTTGTTGCCATTTCTAAGTTAGCCGCATAACTAGACTCACTTGAGTAGGCGATGGTATCTTCACCAGAAACCATCCATTTAAGTAATTCTGCCTTGATTTCTTCTTGCACTTCTGCAGGAATTTCATCAAATGAGGCAACTGACTTGTCTAAGACAACCCAGCGGTCGAGGTCTGTACGAGCTGGTGTGATGGCCATAAATTCTTGGCTGTCCTTACCACCCATAGCTCCACCGTCACCGATGATGGCTTTAAAGTCCAAGCCACTACGAGTAAAGATACGTTCATAGGCCGCTTTGTACTCGTCATAAGTCACATCCAAACTATCGTAATTAGCATGGAAACTATAGCCGTCTTTCATGATAAATTCACGCGTACGGAGAAGCCCGTTACGTGGACGTTTTTCATCACGGTATTTCGGTTGAATTTGGTAGAGATTGAGTGGAAATTGCTTGTAAGACTTAACAGAATCACGGACAATAGCTGTAAAAGTCTCTTCGTGGGTCGGACCTAGAATAAAGTCTGACTTTTCACGGTTTTTCAGTTTATAAAGGTCTTCACCATAAGTTTCATAACGACCTGATTCACGCCAAAGATCGGCACTGAGAAGGGCAGGAGCCAACATCTCCACCGCACCAATCTTATCAAACTCTTGGCGCATGATATTCTTAGCCTTTTCAATCACACGGTTAGCGAGTGGCAGGTAAGAATAAACACCGGCAGAAACTTGACGGACATAACCAGCACGCAACATAAGGGCGTGGCTGATAACTTGAGCATCGCTTGGCATTTCGCGAAGCGTTGGGATTAGCATTTTACTTTGTTTCATATTATTCCTCGATTATCTAAAAGAAGAGTCGCATAATGTCATTCCAGGTCACAGCTAGCATCAAGACAACCATGATAACTACACCAGCCATGGTGACATAGGTTTCAATTTCTTGTTTAAGGGGTTTCCGGCGGATAGCCTCTAGGATGTTGAGCACAATCTTTCCACCATCCAAAGCCGGGATAGGAATCAAGTTAAAAATTCCAATATTGATGGAAATCATAGCTAGGAAGTAGAGGACATTCTCAAGACCATTTTTAGCAGCATCGCTACTTGCCTTAAAAATAGCAACGGGACCACCGAGTTTGTTCAAATCTGGATGGAAAATCAAGTTTTTCAGAGCCGAAAGGATGCGAAGTCCTGAGTCAGCAGCAGTTGTAAATCCACCAACAAACATGGATAGAAAGTCTGACTTGACTCCCGGTTGAACCCCAAGAATATAACGTCCTTGATTCTCTTCTGGAGTCACCGTGACTTGTTTTTCGCTACCATTTTCAGAAATGGTCACATCCAAGGTCGGGGCTGTCTTGTCCTTGGTATCTGCTTCCACAGCCTGGGTCAAGTCTTGCCAATTCTTAACCTCATGCGAGCCGACCTTGGTGATTTGAGCTGTCTCAGCTACGCCCACCTTAGCCAAAGCTCCCTCTGGCATGACATGAAAGAGATTGGTCTGAGTATCTCTAACACCGCCTTGCAAAAAGATCAAGATCCAAAAAACAACAACACCTAAGATAAAGTTATTCATAGGACCTGCAAAGTTGGTGATGAGCTTGCCCCAGATAGAAGCATTTTGATACTGTACATCCAAAGGGGCAATGCGTACTTCGGTTCCATCTTCTTCAACAACCGTTGCATCATGATCGACTGTAAAAGTCTTTTCTTCTTCCAGGACCAAACCCTTGATAAAGAGCTTGTCTTCAAAGTCAAACTGGGTTACCTGCATAGGAAGAGCCGTTTGATCCAACTTCTTCCCTGAGAGGTTGATCCGTTTGACCTTACCATCGTCAGCAAGTGTTAAACTGACCGGAGTTCCTGTCTTAATTTCTGTCGCATCATCACCCCAGCCTGCCATACGAACATAGCCTCCTAGAGGAAGGATACGAATTGTATAAGCAGTGCCATCCTTACCGATATGGGAAAAAATCTTGGGCCCCATACCAATGGCAAATTCACGAACTAGAATGCCTGATTTCTTGGCAAAATAAAAATGTCCAAACTCATGCACCACCACAATAATCCCAAAAACGAGGATAAAGGTTAGCAATCCAATCATTCAATATTCCTTTCTTTAAAACAGGCCAAATAAGTGCATCATTGGAAACACAATCAGCATGCTGTCAAAGCGATCCAACACACCGCCATGTCCAGGGATAAATTTTCCAGAATCCTTGACACCGAAATGGCGTTTCATGGCACTCTCAATCAAGTCACCAAACTGACCTGCCACACTGAAGAAGGCTGCAAAGAGACTCATTCTATAAATCCCATAAGGAAGAGCAACTGTGCTGTCCACTAACATGAAAATCACTGTTATCAGTACCGCACCTAGAATACCACCGACAAAGCCCTCAATACTCTTATTAGGAGAAACTCTTGGTGCCAACTTATGTCTACCAAAATTCATCCCTGTCAGGTAGGCTGCGCTATCTGTCGCCCAAACGATAAAAAGGGCCAAAAGTACCTTGTCAAAACCTGCCACCCGAGCATCTAGTAAGGCATTGAAGCCAAAACCAACATAAAAACTCACAGCAATTGGAAAAGCGGCATCTTCAATCGTATAGTTTTTACTGAAAACGGTCGTCCCTAGCATTATGGTAATCAAAACACTGTAGGCAACCACATTCCCATCAACAGGCAAAAATGTTAGGTAATTTTCTAAAGGAACTGTGAGAGCGAAGGTCGCAAAAAGAGTCAAAGCGCCCTCAATGGTCATAGTCTTTAGCCCCTTCATGTGCAAAAGTTCATGGACGCCTAGCATCGCTAACAAGCCAATCCCTATCTGCAACAAGAGCCCTCCTGCAAACAAGACTGGAAGGAAAATTGCCAGGGCCAATACCGCAAACAATGTTCTCTTTTGTAAATCCTTGGTCATATCTTCTCCTAAACTCCTCCAAAACGGCGATTGCGATGGTTAAAAGCAGCAATAGCTTCCTGCAAGGCGGCTTCATCAAAATCAGGCCACAAGGTATCCGTAAAATAAAGCTCGCTATAGGCTGCTTGCCATGGTAAGAAATTACTTAAACGCAACTCACCACTCGTACGGATAATCAAATCAGGATCCCGCAAATCCTTTGGCAGGTGTTGCGTGAAAAGATAGTCTCCAATCATATCTTCTGTGATGTCACCAGGGTTGATTTTAGCATCTAGAACATCTTGAGCCAAGCCCTTAAGAGCCTGCGTAATTTCAGCACGACCACCGTAGTTAAGCGCAAAATTGAGAATCAAGCCCGTATTGTTCTTGGTCAACTCCTCTGCTTTTTTCAAAGCTTCAAAAGTCGGCTTAGGCAGACGGTCTGTCTCCCCAATCATCTGAATCTTAACGTTATTTGCATGTAATTCCGGGACGTAGTTATCATAAAACTCGACTGGTAAGTTCATGATAAACTTGACTTCTTGATCTGGGCGCGTCCAGTTTTCCGTTGAAAAGGCATAAACCGTGATGACCCTCACTCCCATCTTGTTAGCTGCCTTGGTCACCTTTTGGAGGGCTTCCATCCCTGCCTTATGACCAAAAACCCGTGGTTGCATCCGTTTTTTAGCCCAGCGGCCATTCCCATCCATGATGATACCAATGTGAGCAGGAACCTGTGTTGGAACCTCAACTTCTACAGCTTTATCTTTCTTAAAAAATCCAAACATGATCTTATTCCTATTCAAAAATCTATCGTTTCATTATACCATATTTCCCTCTATTCTTCTATTGCTAAGTTGCTGCCCCTGCTTACAGATAGACAAAAAATAAGCCGCCTGATTGGGCGACTTAATTTTATAGGGAGATTATTATGAAAAAGTTTTAGGAGTTTAAGTTAAGTTTCTCTTAACTTATGAGCTTAGTATACACCTCCTAACTTAAATTTTTCTTAAGTTTTTTGAGAAATGAAAAATCTAAAATAAGATTGCCCACTTGTGTGTACGAAAAGTAGCTCAAATCATCTCAAATAGCCAATCTAAGTCTAAAACCTAGCTTTTTCTGAAAGTCATTTCAAGCTGACACCTTTTTCCATAGTTTATAGATTGAAACTTTGCTTCATAAGTTACTTTCATAATGCACTTATCTATCAAATCATATATTCTACACTATAGGTGGCATCTGATAAGATACGAGCTAGAAACTGCTTGGTACGTTCTTCTTGTGGACGACTAAAGAAATCGTGGGGATTATTCTCCTCTACGATACGGCCTCCATCCATGAAAATAACGTGGTTAGCGACATCTCTAGCAAATCCCATCTCGTGCGTGACGACCACCATGGTCACACCTTCTCTCGCCAACTGTTTCAGAACCTCCAAAACATCTCCAACCAACTCAGGGTCTAGTGCTGATGTTGGTTCATCTAGCAAAATGACCTCGGGCTTGACGGCAATGGCACGCGCAATTCCTATTCGTTGTTGTTGCCCTCCAGATAGCTGAGAAGGGTAGTAGTCCTTATAGGCCAGTAAACCAACTTTTTCCAAGGCAGATTCTGCACGTTTAAGCGCTTCTTCCTTGGGAACTTTACGAGCCACGATTAGGCCTTCTAGAATATTTTCCAGAGCAGTTTTGTTTGCAAAGAGATTGTAGTGTTGGAAAACAAAGGCTGTTTTTTGCCGGATTTCTAGAATATCTTTCTTGCTTAATTTGGCTAAGTCATAGGTCTTTCCTGCCAAGGTCAAACGGCCATTGTCAGCTTTTTCTAAGTGGTTGAGACAACGGAGAAAGGTCGTTTTCCCCGAACCTGATGGTCCTAAAATAACAACGACATCACCTTGGTTAACCTGAAGATTGACATCCTCCAGGACCTGCCTCTCACCAAATGTTTTTGCGATATGTTCTACTTGTAACATCTTGTCCTCCTATACAAAACGCGCGCTAGATGCTTTCGCTCTCTTTTCTTTTTTCACATAGCCTTTTTCTAACACAGAAAAGCCCCACTGAATCAAACCACAGATCAAAATATACTGCAAAAATATTACAAAATAAGACTCAAAATACTGGTAACCGTAGGACGCTTCAACACGGGCAATAGCTGTAATATCCTTAATGGTCATAACAAAAACCAAAGAGGTTCCTTTTACAATATTTATGACTAAATTAGCAAGATTAGGTAGGGCTGAACGCAAGGCCTGTGGAAAAACAATCCTCACATAGGCCTGCCTATTGCTCAATCCAATCGCTTGTGCAGCTTCTAATTGTCCCTTATCCACAGTCAAAATAGCCGAACGTAAGATTTCTGATAAACTACCTGTTGTCATCAAGCTATAGATAATAAAAGCATAATAGATGGGATTGAGTTTAAAGATGTCAACATCACTTCCTATGCTTTTGAGAAATTGATTGAGCAAACTCGGAAACAAACTATAGAAGAAAAGAATCAGTAAAATCGGAGGTGTTGCTCTTATAAAAGCTAGATACACGAGGGAGAATGTTCGGACACCTTTTACTTTATATATTTGCCCCAGCGCTAAAAACAAGGCTGGTACAAAACTTAAGACTATGGCTACAATCATAATGATCAAGGTGGTCGGTACCCCTTTTAAGGTCTCTAAAAAGGTTTTTGCAATATAGTCTAAATCCATATCCTATCTCCCTTTCGTTTCCAAAGATTTTTCTAACAAGCGACTCAAGAAGGAAACAGCCAAGGCTACACTCCAATAAAGAATGGCAACCGCTGTATAGGTTTCAAGAGAGTAATTCCCCAAATTGCGACTGATTAAGAGATTGCCAGCCCCCATGACATCTACAAAACCAATCGTATAGGCCAAGGCAGCATCTCGCATGAGATTGAGAATAGCGGTTGTTATATTGGGAAGAGCAACTTGAAAAGCTTGGGGAAAAATGATTCTCCAGAATATCTGACTAGGCGTCAGACCAATACTAAGGCCGGCCTCTGTCTGCCCCTTCGGAATAGCTTGATAGGCCGCCTTGAAAACCTCGGCAACAATAGCTGCAAACAAGAGAATCATCGTCAGGAGAACAAAAATAGTTTTAGACCAGTTGTTGATATCCAAACCAAGCCACCATTTTAGAAATTCTGGCAAGCCATAAAAGACTAGAAAAAGCAAGACAATCGGCGGTGTACAACGTAGGGTAAAGATATAGTCTTTGGAAATCGCTGCAAAACTCTTGTCTTCTCTTACTTGCGCCCAGGCCAAGAGACCTCCAAAAAGGGAACCAAGAAGAGTGGTAAAAAAGAGAATGGACAAGGTCATAGGAAGCGCCTGCCATAAGGTCGGCAAAAACTGAAAGACCTTGGAAAAATCATAAGAAACCATGCAAAACCCTTTCTAGCCTTGGAATTTCTGGTCTAGTCTTTGTCTACGTAACTAAAGACATCTTCTTTAAAGTATTGCTGAGATAGCTTAGCAAGCGTGCCATCTTCTTTCAACTCTTTGATTGCTTTTTCGTATTCTTTAGCAAATTTCTCACCCTTTTCATCACGGTGAATCAAGGGATAAGTTGGAATGCCCTTGTATGGGAACCAGCCGAGTTTATCCGCATATTGGTGGTAAGGGCCATCTTCTGCGGTAACTGCTTTTTCAAAGGACAGTTTGATGTCAAAGAAGGCGTCATAACGTCCTTCCAAGACCCAGGCATAGGCATCTGCCACTTGGAAGGATTCAGCCGCTGTCAACTCAATCGGTGCATCCTTGTGCTTATCATTATAACTATTGATGACATTCCACTGGGCATTTTGAGGAGAGATTGGTACTAATTTCCCTTTATTTTTGGCAAAATCATTAATATCCTTATATTTTGCTTCATCTTCTTTTCTGACAGTAAAACCAATAATGCTGGCACCTACTGGCTCAGATGGAATAATAAATTTTTTAGCCCTTTCATCTGTATACCAAGCACCTTTTGTCCCAATATCATACTTGCCAGACTCAAGTCCAATCAAGAGATCATCATCACTAGTTCCTGTATACTCAAATTTATAATCTGCTAATTTCTCATCAACCGCCTTTAAAACAGCGACTTCATAACCATCTGATTCACCTTTTTCGTCAATAAAATCATAAGGGACATAGTTTTGGGTATGGGCAACCTTTAAAGTTGTCACTTGTCCAGATGAAGCTGCATCTGCACCTTTAGCAGATGATCCTGCCAAAGTTCTACCAATAATCGTTGCTCCAAGCACTGCTACAACCGCAACTCCACCAATAATCCATGTTTTCTTACTCATATTTTTCTCCTTTATTTAGCTAATGCTTCTCTCACCCACTGGATACGCTCCACTGCAATATCGCTCGGAATGGTACAATCTGCTCCAAGTATGAGGCCATCTTTACCTGTTTCTTCTATCAAGCGTTTGGTTTCAGCTTGAATTTCTTCCTTACTGCCTCGATATAGAAGGCCCTCTTTTCCGTTTTCAAATCCTCCCAAAACAGTACGACCCTTGAAAATCTCACGACCTTCTTTTAGACTAATCCCTTCTGGACCAACTGCCCAGTTAAAAACATGAGCTGGATAGTCAGCGAAGATATGAATATCGTTTCGGGCTCCTTCATAGCCACAGATATGAAGGATATTGAGCCCGCCAACCGATTTAGCTGCATTTAAAACGGTCAGTTCACTCGGCGCAATAATCTCCTGATAATCTTCAACAGAAACACGCGCATCCTGAATGCTTTGCACACTGAGATAGATACCGTCTGCTCCTGCATCTCTAATAATAGCTTGACTCAAACTAGCGATATCTTGCGCAATCACATCGAGGACTTTTTTTAATTTCTGAGGATCTTGAACTAAGAATTCTGCAATGAGATCATCTCCACCAGACACTTCCCCAAGCAACCATTTGAGGTAGGTCACAGGAGCAAATATATTGTAAATGGCAACGATATCTTCTGTAAACTCTTGCTTGATTTTCTTAACCAAGTCCACCTGCTCTTTTATCCAAGCGTGGTCTGGTCCGAGTGGTTGAATGCTCGCCAACTCTTGAAGTGATTTTCCTTTGGCAATCGCTGGATTTGGATAAGCAAAGTAGCCATCACTCATGAGTTTGATAAAGTCTGGCTGAACTTCTCGGATAAAGCGCTTATGGCCCTCGATATTCTTCTCGATAATGGCTGGATTTGAGAAACCGTGTAGCCATTCGTCTTCGGATGTGAAATGATGCCAAAAACCAACTGGCACACGATCAACCTTTTCACCTTTAAATGCTTTTAAAACCCATTCTCTTTTTTCTGACATCTCTATTCTCCATTTCTTTCTTTTTCAATTAATAAAACACTGGCAATATCATTGGTTTGAATAAAAGGAAGACTTCCTTTCTGAAAATCCTGAACTCCGTGACATCTTGGATTTCCCTTACAAGTCAAACCCTTGCTAAGACTGATCACAAGTAATATTACAAAGCTGAGGACCATCCCTGCCAATAGCCACTTTCTTCTTTTCATAAGGACCTCCTATTATAAAACAGCAGCTTGACGAATCCAGTCCAATCTTTCTAATTCAAAGTCATCTGGAACTGTGCAATCCGCTCCAAGAAGGACTCCTCTAGTCCCAGCCTCAGCTAACAATCGTTTGGTTTCCTCTTGTAGTTCAGCCTTGCTACCTCCATAAAGCAGGCTCTGCTTCCCATTTTCAAAACCACCCAAGACCGCTTTGCCATGGAATAGCTCCTGACCTTGAGGCAAACTGACTGCTTCATGGTGGGTTGCCCAGTTGAAAACCTGGGCTGGATAATCTTTGAAAATAGTCACATCGTTACTGGCACCTTGGAAACCGCAGATATGCAGGATATTTACCCCGCCTACCTGATTAGCAGCTTCTAAAACTTTTATGTTGCTTGGCTCAATATAGGTCTGATACAATTCTGCTGTGATGCGCTCATCCTGAATTTCTTGTGTACTGAGGTAAATCCCATCTGCTCCACCATCCTGAATGATTGCCTTGGTTAGGATAGCGATATCCTCAGCTATCACACCTAAAATCTCCCTGAATAGCTCTGGATTTTCAAGAAAAAGATCTGCAACCTCCTTATCACCTCTAGAAGTTTCTGTACGAAACCACCGTTTCAGGTAGGAAATCGGAGAAAAGATATTGTAGAATGAAGCAATCTCCTCAGTGAAGGTTACTCGAATGGCTTGTACCACTTCTACTTGTTGCTGAATCCAAGGATGGTTTTCACCAATTGACTCAATAGAAGCCAACTCCTGAACACTTGAGACCAACGGACTATAGACATTACTTGGATAAATGAAAAAGCCGTCACTCATTATTTTGACAAAATCAGGATGAATTCTTTCAACGTATTTCCGATGTCCCTCTACACTTTTTTGAAAGATACGTGGATTATTTAGACCTTGTCCTTTTTCCTCCAGTGTTACAAAATGAAACCAAAAGCCAACAGGAACCCGTTCCACCTCTTCTCCTCGGATGGCTCTAAAAACTAGTTCTCTTTTACTTGTCATACTTTTCTCCTTCCATTTGGATTGAAACCATCTTACCACTCCTTTTCGCCTTTTCCCAATATATATTGACTATCGACCTGATTGAGATTATTTATATCAATAGCGAAAAGAATCTCTGAAAAGCTTGATTTTACTAGCTTTTCAAAGATTCTCTTTATTTTTATCTATTTTTCAAAAAGGAACTGATATAGATTTTCTATCAAGCCGATTGAATTTTTTTATATACAACTTCATTCCCAAATTAAGTACATAATTTTATCCTAATACCGAATTAGTACTGAAAAATTTATTTTCTCTCGATATTTCCTTGCACAAATCCCATGAAAACGCTACAATATTAATAGACTATTATTAGGAGGATGGGATTATGAAAATATCCAAAGTCACTATTACAATTACTTCTACACTTGCTTCCGTCATTTTACTGACTGGTTGTGGCACAAATTCGGCAAATTCACAGACAACACAAAGTAGTACATCTGATAGTCAGGTTACAATGACCTACGATCAGTTGCGTTCAAGAGAGAACACTATGTCAACTCTTTGGTATCAAAAAGCAGCTGAAACCAAGGCACTCTATCTACAAGGCTATAATGTCGCTACTGATCGTTTGAAAGAACTACTAAAAACACAGACAGATAAACCCTACTCTATCGTTTTGGACTTGGACGAAACAGTATTAGACAACAGTCCTTATCAAGCTCAAAATGTCAAAGACGGAACAGCATTTACCCCAGAAAACTGGGATGTCTGGGTAAAAAAAGCCTCAGCCAAGGCTGTACCAGGTGCTAAAGACTTCCTCCAATTTGCAGACAAAAACGGTGTCCAAATTTACTATGTATCTGACCGCACGATAGATCAGGTAGATGATACGATCAAAAACCTAGAAAACGAAGGAATTCCTGTACAAAGCCGCGATCATCTCATGTTCTTAGAAAAAGGCGTCAAATCTAAAGAAGGTCGTAGACAAGCAGTCCAAGAAAAAACCAACTTAGTCATGCTACTAGGAGACAATCTTGTGGACTTTGCAGAGTTTTCAAAGACCTCTGAAACTGAGCGCGACCAAAAATTAGAGGAACTACAAAAAGAGTTTGGTGAGAAATTCATCATTTTCCCTAACCCAATGTATGGATCATGGGAAAGCACTGTTTACAATGGTAATAAATTGGATGCCAAGGGTCAAACTGAAGAGCGCCAAAAAAACTTACAAGGTTTTGATAAATAAAATAAGGGAGCTATATACCAGTTTACACCAACCATAAGATATCGTATTTGCGAGAATATCAAAAAAGACGACTTCCAAGCGGAAATCGTCTTTTAATAAGGACTAAATTCCTCAGAGTGTTCGCTCATATAATCTGCTAACCAGTTCATACCATAGACTATTTCAAGGGCTTCTAGATCCGCCATATATCTAGCAATTACTTTCCTATCTATTTTTGATACTTTCTTTTAACGCATCATAAACACAACCTTTGTTAATTGAGTTGAAAAACGATGATTTATAACAAAATCAGTACTTTCTATCGCAAAATTTCATGTATTTGTCGTAAAATACTTCGGGCAGACTAGTCTGAACTTCAATCAATTTACCATCAATTCTTTGAGAAACGGACTTTTTCAATTCAAAATGTATTTCATTTAGTATAGATGTAGCCATAAATCATATTTTCTAAGTGGTTTATACACGACTATCCGTCAGGGAAAGCAAATATGCAAAATTTAGAAATTTTGATATAATAGAGCTATCAAAAAGTAAAGGAACGATTGGTATGAAAGCAATCACAGCTCACAGCTCACAGCTCACAGCTCACAGCTCACAGCTCACAGCTCACGCTGATTATGTAATCAAGCGGATTTTTTGTCAAGCCCTAAAACAGACTTTTTCACATTTTTGTGAGAAGGTCTTTTCTGTTGTGTATGAAAGTGAGGTGGCATAGTGAAACGTATTGAAATAATACAAACTATTGGAAAAGAATACCTTACATCAAACATTGAAAATGATGAGTTTAGTTACCAGAAAGCTCTAAAAGAAGTCGGAAAAAATATAGCGGATTTTCAAAAAGAGCACTACAAACGAAAATACAAAGACTTAGATATTCGCTTTGAAAATGGTGGTCTGACAGTATTAGTAGAAACAAAAGCATCTTATAATGAAAAAGATTTCGAGCAGTTAGAAGCCTATGTAAGTTATGAAAAACAACTTACAAATAATAGAATAGTTGCTATACTTGCGAATACTAAAAACGATGATTTTCTAATCTGGACAGATGATAGTGGAATCATCAGTTCAAACAATGCCAATAAAAATGAGTATACCATACAGAATTTAGAGTATTATTTCGACTTGTTTTTCGGAACAAAAAATAATCGCCTGAAATTAGTTCAAAACACTTACTCATTAAATGAACTGCTACATAAATATGGAATAAACGAAAAAATTCGTAGTCAATTTGTAGGTACTTGTCTCTTATCTTTAAAATATAGTCTTACTTTTGAAGGGTTGGAAACAAAACAGATAATTTCAGGAATTGAAATTATCTTAACCAACTTGTTAGAAAAGGACTTAAACAAAGCCACAAAATTAACTATCTTAAAAAATAATGTACTTGATTCACAAGATGTAAGGGAGCTTCCCAAAGAAGATTTTTCCATAATTTTGAGAAAAATCAAGAAGGATATATTACCATATATTAACGACAAAAATACAGCAGGACAAGATTTGCTAAACCTTTTCTTTACTACCTTCAATAAGTATGTTGGTAAAGCAGATAAAAATCAGGCTTTTACTCCTGACCATATAGTACATTTCATGTGTAAGGTCGCAGGAATAAATAGAAATTCTGTGGTTTTAGACCCTTGTTGTGGTAGCGGAGCATTTCTAGTAAGAGCATTAACTGAAGCACTCGATGATTGTGATACAGAAGAAGAACGAAAGAATGTCAAGAAGCACCAGATATATGGTATAGAATTTGAAGATACTGCTTTCGGTTTATCAACAACCAATATGCTAATTCATGGCGATGGAAATTCAAATATTGTCAAAGGTAGTTGTTTTAATGAGGATAATTATGTTGATAAAGGTGTAAATGTTGTGTTAATGAATCCTCCTTATAATGCTCAAAGAAAACATTGTAAAAAAGAGTATGTTGCTGAATGGTCTTCCAAAACAAACACCGACCCTTCTAAGGGGTTTCACTTTGTTTACGAAATAGCTGAAAAAGTCAAAACTGGAAAACTTGTTGTATTATTACCTATGCAATGTGCTATTGGTAGCTCGAAAGAGAAGGAAATCAAACGCTATAAAAAAGAAATGATGAAAAAGCACACGCTTGAAGCAGTATTTTCACTACCTCCTGATGTATTTCATCCAGGGGCTAACGCTTCAGCTTGTTGTATGGTATTTAATCTAGGTGTACGACATTCAAAAGCTAATATCAAAGAAACATTTTTTGGTTACTACAAAGATGATGGATTCATGAAAAAGAAAAACTTAGGACGAGTTGAAAAAACTGACCCATCTGGTAAAGGTGTATGGAAAGAAATAGAAAAAGAATGGTTAGAATTATTTTGGAATAGAACCAGTAAAATTGGAAAATCTATCGTAAAACAAGTTAATGAAACTGATGAATGGCTGGCAGAAGCATATATGGAAACTGATTATTCTGATACTCATAGTTTAGAATTCCAGAAGTCTATAAATGAATATCGAGCATACTCATTACGACACCAAGACCAAGCATTGAAAACAAATGGTACTGAATTAGACACTTCCGATTGGAAGTATTTTAAGTTGGCAGGAAAAGGGGGGATATTTGAATTAGAAAGTTGTAAGTGTAAAAATGCCACAGAATTACTTGAAGAAGGCTCAGATATAGAATATATAGGGGCAAAAAAATCAGACGGTGGATTTATGGAATGGGTTAAAAACGTTCCAGAACTAACAACCAGAGGAAATTGTATTGTTTTCATTTGTGATGGGCAAGGTTCAGTTGGTTATACTAATTATATAGACCATGATTTCATCGGCTCTACTACACTCTCTGTTGGAAGAAACACTAATCTAAACAGATATAACGCTATGTTTATTGTAACTATTTTAGATAAAGAAAGATACAGATATTCATTCGGAAGAAAGTACAAGACAAACTTAACTAAAACAATGATTAGATTACCAGCTAAAAAAAATCCCAATGGGAAATATGAACCCGATTGGGACTTTATGGAAAAATATATCAAAACACTACCTCATGGCAAAAATCTATAATCAAATAAAGACGATTTCCGAAAGGAAGTCGTCTTTTTGGTATCGTTGAAAATACTACATATTATGGTTGGTATAAACTGGTATATAGTTCCCAAATGTAATTAATATTAAGTTTATTTCGATTCAGACGTTGACAAATGACCTATTCACACAGGCAGAAAATATCATGTCATTAAAAGATTACCAAAAGACAAATATGGTTATTCTGGCGGATGAAGCCCATCACTATTCTGCTTCTACGAAAAAGAAAAATAAAACAGAATTGGAAAAAATCTCATGGGAAAAAAGCCTATTTTCTCTTCTTCACGCACATGCTGATAATCTCTTGTTGGAATTTACAGCAACACTTGATTTTGACGATGAGACCATTTATCAAAAATATCGAGATAAGATTATTTACCGTTATACCTTGGATTCATACATCAAAGAGCGATATTCAAAAAATGTAAGACGCATTCAGACAGGGAATTCCAATGAAGATAATATGCTTAGTACCGTTCTTCTGAGTGAATATCGTCGCAAATTTGCTCTAGAAAAATTTGGGATTGAGATAAAACCAGTCATTCTTTTCAAATCACATAAAATTGATGCTTCCTATGAAGCAAATAATCTATTCAATGGGATGATTGATAGTTTGACTGTGGAAAGTTTAAGATCGTTCCTTATTTCGCAATTGAGAAGTGTATCAGAAGAGCAAAGCCATACCCTACAGCTCGCTTACCAGTATTATCTCGAAAAGGATGATCTTTCAACTGTTGTTCGAGAAATTAAGCGTGGTTTTTCACCAGCTAGAATTCTAAATGCAAATGATTCAGACAGTAGTTCAAAAGGATTGCTAGAAACAGGACAGTATCAAGCCCTCAATTCGCTTGAATCGCCTAATAATCTGTATCGTGTAGTCTTTGCCGTAGCAAAATTAACAGAAGGTTGGGATGTCCTCAATCTTTACGATATCGTTCGTATTAGCAACTTGGGAAAAATGAATGATAAAAGAAATGCTAAATCAACCAATTCCGAGGCTCAGTTGATCGGACGTGGGGCACGATACAATCCTTTCTCCTTAAATCAAAAAATTTCTTACCAAAGACGATTTGATGAATCAGATGAAACAGCAAGTCTTTTGTTGGAAACATTACACTACCATACCCTTAATGAACCACAATACATCAAGAATTTGATGGCATCACTTGACAAGATGAATCTTGCGACTGGAACTGATGAAAAAAATCCTCCAATTGAAATCAAACTAAAACCCTCTTTCAAGAAAACCCAAATCTTTCAAACAGGTAAGCTTTACTATAATGAAACTGAGGAAATTCCTGACAGTCACTATGTGAATTTACGTGCATATGGTATTGAAATTTCTAAGCTAGCCAATGTAACCTATTTTAAATCCACCTATGAAACAGCTTACCTTTCAGCTGAAGCAACAGAGTTAAAAACGTCCCAATTGAGGGGAATTGATATTCGTTATTTTAAAAAATCAATTAGCCGCTCTAACTTTTTCCGATTTGAAAATCTGAAAAGATATCTTCCAAATCTCAAGTCTATGGAAGATTTTTGGGGCGAAAATTGGCTAGATTTGCAAAATCTTACACTCTCTGTCACAACAGAAAAAGAAACCATTGTAGAAGATTTTTCTGCTATGGAAAAGCTGAAAATTGTTGATAACTTTTTTAACCTACTGACTGCCCAAATAAAGGCGGGTTATCGCAAAGCAAGAGGTACAAACCGCTTTATCGGATATCCAATTACAGAATATCTCGTTAATTATCGCAAACGAATACCTAATTATGATACAGCCAAACAGAGTGACTCCTACATTGAACAAAAAGTAGCTAATATTAGTTTTGAAAAATTTGACTTTTTTGCTTATCAATCAGCTATAATCAATAGAAATGAAGAAAATTTAGTTAATGCTATTGCCAATCATATTGAGGAACTAAGAGAACAATACGGTGATGTTTTCCTCGTTCGGATGGACGAAAACATGCTAAAAGGTACAGATAAAGTTGAACAATTGAAATTGCACCAATTTGAAGAGAATCCACGGGAAATCAATTTTTCAGGATTTCAACCAGACTTTATCCTACTTCTTCAAAATAAGTATTACTATCTTCAAATCTTCATTGAACCCAAAGGTGAACAATTGGCAGAAAAAGATAGATGGAAGGAGGAACTTCTTTCATACATCAACGACCATCAAGAAGATTTGATTTTCGAGGATGAAGTTGATGGAGTTATCATCAAAGGACTTAAATTCTATAATCAAGAAAATAGTAAACAAACACTCAATCAATTAGCACAGGTGGCTCTTGAAAAACCACATTTTGGTGGAAATATTAGGCTGGACTTATTCTAAGTAGCAAAAAGACGATTTCCGCTTGGATAATCGCCTTTTTTGCTATTTTATCTTGTACTTGGTATAAACTAATATATATTCCACTAGATAGCATGCTCTATCCCTTGTATCAAAACTATAGTCCCCATTAATCTTTGTGTAGCTATCATAGTTTTTCATTAGAATGGAAGTTTTATCGCACTATCAAAAATCGTTCTTTCTATTCTTTTGATTCCCTCTAAGTTTGGGACTAATCCAGCCTAGCATAGCAATAATACTTTATTTCTTTTCAGGATAAATAACTTAGTCATTAATACAGTGGCTCCTCACTCAAGTATAACAAGGAAGAGCAAAAAAGTCTAGGCGGACTAGACTTTTTTAGCTTATTCTACTGTTACTGACTTAGCAAGGTTACGCGGTTTGTCCACATCAAGACCACGGTGGAGGGTTGCAAAGTAAGCAACCAACTGCGTTGGTACGACCATTGAGATTGGTGAGAGGTAAGGGTGTACGGTCGTAAGGACGATATCGTCTGTTTCTTTAGCAACATTCTCTTCTGCGATGGTAAGGACTTTGGCACCACGAGCTGCGACCTCTTGGATATTTCCACGAGTATGGTTGGCAAGGACCGGATCTGACAAGAGGGCCAAGACAGGCGTTCCTTCTTCAATCAAGGCAATGGTTCCGTGCTTGAGTTCTCCAGCCGCAAAACCTTCACACTGGATGTAAGAAATCTCTTTGAGCTTGAGACTAGCTTCCATGGCTACATAGTAGTCTTGACCACGTCCGATGTAAAAAGCGTTGCGAGTGGTTTCAAGAAGCTCACGAACTTTAGTATCAATCGTTTCTTTCTCAGAAAGAGTTGCTTCGATAGACTGAGCCACGATAGACAACTCACGAATCAGATCAAAAGCTTGTGCTTTAGCATTGCCATTTGCTTCTCCAACTGCTTTTGCAAGAAAGGCAAGGGCTGCAATTTGCGCTGTATAAGCCTTAGTTGAAGCCACCGCGATTTCAGGACCCGCGTGAAGGAGCATGGTATGGTTGGCTTCACGTGAAAGAGTTGATCCTGGCACGTTTGTAACTGTCAAGCTTGGAATCCCCATTTCATTGGCCTTGACCAAAACCTGACGGCTATCCGCTGTTTCACCAGACTGGCTGATGAAGATGAAGAGAGGTTTCTTGCTGAGAAGTGGCATACCGTAGCCCCACTCAGATGAGATTCCAAGCTCCACTGGTGTATCCGTCAATTCTTCCAGCATCTTCTTAGAAGCAAATCCTGCGTGGTAAGAAGTTCCAGCCGCAAGGATGTAGATGCGATCCGCCTCTTGAACAGCCTTGATGATAGCTGGGTCTACCACTACTTGACCCACCTCATCCGTGTAGGCTTGAATGAGTTTACGCATCACCGTTGGTTGCTCATCGATTTCCTTGAGCATATAGTAAGGGTAAGTTCCCTTACCGATATCAGACAAATCAAGTTCAGCAGTGTAGCTAGCACGCTCACGGCTATTGCCATCATAGTCTTGCACTTCAACACTGTCAGCCTTGACAATTACCAACTCTTGGTCATGAATTTCCATGTATTGGTTGGTCTCACGAATCATTGCCATAGCATCTGAGCAGACCATATTGTAGCCATCTCCAAGACCAATCAAAAGTGGTGATTTGTTCTTAGCGACATAGATGACATCTGGATTTTCAGAGTCAATCAAGGCGAAGGCATAAGAACCACGGATGATGTGAAGGGCTTTTTTGAAGGCTTCAAGAACTGAGAGACCATCTTCTTCCGCAAATTTTCCAATCAAGTGAACGGCGATTTCCGTATCTGTTTGCCCCTTGAAGTGGTGACCTGCAAGGTATTCTTCCTTGATTTCGAGGTAGTTCTCAATCACTCCATTGTGCACCAAGACAAAACGTTCAGTCTCAGAGCGATGTGGGTGAGCATTGTCCTCGGTTGGTTTCCCATGAGTCGCCCAACGCGTATGTCCGATACCAGTTGTTCCCTCAACGCCAGTAGTTTTAGCAGACAATTCTGCGATACGCCCTACAGCCTTGACTAGGTGATTTTCAGCACCACCTAGGACAAAAATTCCCGCAGAATCATAGCCACGGTATTCGAGTTTCTCAAGCCCTTGAATCAAAATATCAGTTGCATTTGTGTTTCCAACAACACCGACAATTCCACACATAGTATATACGACACAGACCAGCTGTGCTTTCCCCTTAAATTGGTATAGTCTGATTTTCCTTTTACAGGACCAGCAAAGACAGTATATACTTGTTTTTCTTTCTTGTCAAGCATAAAAATTGGTATAGCTTTTTAAAATGCCAGTAGAGCGCGATTTCACTTGAGAACTGACAAGTAGGACTCGATTACTTATATGACAAGTAGGACTCGATTACTTATAATAGAGAGAGGAGGTAGTTACCATGTGGTTTTTCTTCGCACTTTTATCTGCTGTCTTTGCAGCCTTAACTTCTATTTTAGCCAAAATTGGGATTGAGGGAGTACCGTCCAATCTAGCAACAGCCATTCGTACGGTCGTCGTCATTCTTATGGCTTGGGCTATGGTTTTCCTGACCAATAGTCAGACTGAAATTGTCAACATCAGTAGAAAAAGTTGGCTCTTTCTCATCCTATCTGGATTGGCAACAGGTGCCTCCTGGCTCTGCTACTACAAGGCCTTGCAGATGGGTAATGCGACTGAGGTATCTGCTGTCGATAAGTTTAGTCTCGTCATTACACTCGTTTTAGCCTTTTTCTTGCTACAGGATGTCCTGACGTTTAAAACAATCATTGGCTGTATCCTGATTACGATTGGAACCTTGGTGATGATTTTGTAATCCTCTCCCCCTCCATATATGACCTTCCCCAAAAAAGTTAGATAGTTTTGGGGGTATTTTGTTACGTCTAAATTTATAAGTACAGGAAATCAGCTTCAAGCGTCTAGCAAAAAGGAGAGAACCAAATTGGTTCCCTCCAAGATGTGGTTTTTCATCACCCCACTACACAGTTGACAAAAAACTAATTATCTCAGGTGGCTAACTTCGACTTGAAATTTTGCCTTTCTAAATCTGAATGTAGTAAACCGATGACCTACTTTTGGCTAATCTAAGAGCATCATGGAATCAATAAACAATTTCTTTGTGAAATAACCATTTTTTATTAAGTAAGCTGTATATTTTGCTCTTGTGACCATTTGATCATACTCTTCTGCCGTACATTCCTGAACCAGGCGGCTAGCTTCTTCCAAACTGGACACGACAAAGCCCAAACCTTTTTCACGGATGTAGTCCGCATTAGAAAGATAGTCTGGTACAACCACCGGAATACCCGCGGCTAGATAAGTTGTCAACTTATAAGAAACATTTTCTTTGTAGTAGTCACGCTCTTCCGCAGGATTTTCGGAATTTCCCCATACTAGGCCAAAGCCTCCTCCTTTAGACAACTCCAACAATAATTCCTGCTGAGTTCGCCACCCTTCAAGATGGACTTTTGAATAATCTACTCCCTCTGCTCTCGTAGCATAAACATGAAGGGGGGTACTGTGTTTCCAGTCAACAATATGTGGAAAACGAGATGGGTCTCCTGAGAAGATTAATTTTTTCTCAAATTTTGGAGTATAGAGTTCCAAACCATGGGGAAGATCCCAAAGTTTTTGAACAACATAGTTCTTGACGGTTAATCCTTCTGAAACGAGTTTCTGGTACATTTGTTCTGATGGTACTACCACCACATCACACTTGTTATACATGTCAATGTGAGCCTTCATAAGATAATAATTGCTCTCAAACATTAGTGGCTGAACATCATGGATAAACATCACTATTTTTACATGAGAAAGCTTTAACTTTTCTACCAAGTGATTGTCCCATTCAACACTATTCCATGAAGGAGATTGGAAAAAAACGACATCTCCATAAGATACACCCGCGACAATTCCATCCATCCGCGAGTTCAGTTCTCCCCACGGTTCATGGCTTGCATCATAAAAATAGATCCCCAGCTCATTAACTCCAAACTCTCGAACAATTTTCATGACATTGTTCTGCGCCATTAAGGCCACACTCGTTGATGCTTGCCCAAATAAATTTGTGAAATGTACTTTCATTGTTTTTTAAATCCTCGTCTCAGTAATTGCTCTAAACATTATATCATAATTTACGACTTTTCAAAAGCGTTTATATGCCAATGTTCAAGCTTGAATTAGCTACTTGAAGTCATAATCTCATCATTTTAGAATAATGCTGATCCAGCATTCTATCCGAGAAGACTCATTTTCTAGTTATCAGTTTTAATCCTTTAAGTACAAATCTATAGATAAGGTGGCTAAGATTTTTATTGGTTCTTATCTTCCAAGAACAATAAGGATAGATCCAGTAGATATTTTTCTCACTTAATCTCACAAATTCGGTATTTTTGTTAGCTATGATAGATTGAATGAGTTGTTCCTGTTAAGTATATAATTTTTTGCACCTTTAGATTTCTCTGTTTATCTTGTGATGACTACAAGCTCACGTATCGAATTCTTATGTGATCAAGTCACTCACTTCTTTTTAGAGATTTGAGAAAGTCAGATTTTTCCATTTTTCTTGCCATTTTTTCTTGAACAACCGCTCTTGATAGAGTTTCATTCGGTCTTCATTCTCTAGGAAATAAGGAGTCGGGGAAACCTGAAACTTTAAAATATCCTCTAGACCATAGGGGGCAAAGAGCTCTAAAGTTGCGTCAGCATGCAAGCGAAGGCCTACCGCCGTGCAGCTCTCGGGATACTTACTCATAGCATCACTAGAACTCGTGTAGGGTGCAGTGTGGGGACTGTGTAGGTGCATATAGACCTGATTTTTCAACTCCCACTGATACTGAGGGAAATCTTCTCTCAGCTTTTTCTCTAGGGATACTGTTTCCTCATAAGAAACATCTGGATCAAAGAAAATCACATCCACATCTGTTTCATGGTCAAAAGGGGTTTTGTCTGAAAAGAGATTCCAGATAAAATTTCGAACCGAGCCAGCTGCCAGCCAAGAGTCTTTCAAACCAAGGTTACGGATGATGGTCAGAATAGCCATCATATCAGGATTTTCACTAACACTATCTAGGATTTCTTGTTCATTTTTCATTGTACTCATAGCCCAAATGCTCATAGGCCTTAGCCGTTGCAACCCGTCCAGACCGTGTTCGCATGATAAAACCTTTCTGGATCAGGTAAGGTTCATACATATCCTCCACCGTCTCACGCTCCTCGGCAATATTAACAGAAAGAGTCCCGAGGCCTACAGGACCACCACCATACATCTCAATCATAGTACGAAGGATTTTCTGGTCCACATAGTCCAACCCTTCATGGTCTATATCCAGCATGGTCAAGGCCTTATCCGTAATGACATCATCGATTAAGCCATCCCCCATAATCTGGGCAAAGTCGCGCACGCGCTTGAGGAGACGATTGGCAATACGGGGAGTCCCTCGACTACGGAGCGCCAACTCAGCAGCTGCCTCATGGGTGATTTCCATCTCAAAAATATTTGCTGTTCGCTCAACAATTTCCGTCAAGTCAGCGTGGGCGTAGTATTCCATATGACCTGTGATCCCGAAACGTGCTCGCAGAGGATTTGAGAGCATACCCGCACGGGTCGTCGCACCAATCAAGGTAAAAGGTGGCAAGTCCAAATGGACACTGCGACTGCCTTCCCCTGCACCAATCATAATGTCGATGTAAAAGTCCTCCATGGCACTATAAAGTACCTCTTCCACCGACATGGGCAGGCGATGAATTTCGTCAATAAAGAGGACGTCTCCAGGTTCCAAATCATTCAAAATCGCTACCAGATCCCCCGCTTTTTCAATGACAGGACCTGATGTTTGCTTGAGATTGACTCCCAGTTCATTGGCAATAACAAAGGCCATGGTCGTTTTCCCCAAACCTGGAGGCCCAAATAAGAGTACATGATCCAGTGCTTCATCCCGCATCTTCGCTGCTTCGATAAAGATTTGAAGCTGATTCTTGACCTTATCCTGCCCAATATATTCACGTAAATACTGAGGACGGAGCGTACGTTCTACTAACTCCTCATCCCCCATGATTTCATTATCTAAAATTCTACTCATGGCTCTATTATATCAAAAATCCAAGCCACAAACAAAAAAGCCACCTGATTGGGTGGCCTCTTTAGGGAGATTATTATGAAAAAGAAAAGTTTAGGATTTCATTAAATAAAGGGTACTCAATGAAAATCGAAATCAGACTAGGCAGATAGATGCAAGCATAACTATAGTTAGCTAAGTCGACTCTAACGAAGTATGGTGAGATTTTCGAAGAGTATTAGGAGGTCTTTATTTAATGATTATATAATACACAAGGAGACTTAAAATTTCCTTAATTTTTAAATCAATCACTAACAATTTTCTTTAACAGCTGTTTGACCTGCAATACGTCCAAAAGTAAAGATATCCGTAAGCGAATTTCCTCCTAGACGGTTACCTGCATGGAGTCCACCTGCGACTTCGCCAGCAGCATATAAACCAGGGATAATCTGACCTTTTTCATTCAAAACGTGTGTTGAAGTATCAATCTTGAGCCCACCCATTGTATGGTGAACAGCAGGTTTTCTCGGTGTTGCGTAAAATGGCGCAACCTCACACTTGAGATCAAAACTACCTTTATTAAATTCAGGATCAAAACCTGCATCTACATAGGAATTGTAATTCTTAATCGTTTCCACTAGAATTTGTGGATCCACACCAATCTGAACCGCCAACTCTTCTATCGTATCTGCACGATATAGAGTGCCTGCTTTGACTTGGGCATCGATTTTTTCTTGGCTAGTATTGTAGGCAGTTTCCTTGATACGTTCATCTGCGATTAGATAGAACAAGCCTCCATTATCAATCGCCGCTTGAGATAGCTTGTCTCGGCTACCGTACTCATCTACAAATCGCTTCCCTTCAGTATTTACCATGATGAAGTTTGCTGGAGGAACTTGAAGTCCTGAGAAGAGGGCTCCTGTCATTGGATCGGATACTGGCATCATTTGACTAAAGCCCATACCCACCAAATCTGCACCTACACTTTGCCCTAAAAGAATACCATCTCCTGTTACAGCCGGTGTATTAGATGTGGCAATATCATCTGCAATTTCAGTCCAGTAGGTATTGTATTTTTGTAGCATCTTGGTATTGGCACCAAATCCTCCAGAAGCTAGAACAACAGCATCTGCATTGACAATGATGGTTTGACCGTTTCGACCTTCTGCTCTGACACCCTTGACAGCCCCGTCTTTTACAAGCAATTCTTTAACTGGAGAATCTGTCAAAATCTTGCCACCATGTTCTAGAACATATTTTTGTAGGACAGATATAAAGGCATACCCCATTGGTTGAACCGGCTTATGGCCACGACGCCAAAGGGCTCCAACTGGCATTGTCACTTCACTACGAACAAATTCAACACCGATGTCTTCCAACCAACGAACAGACTCTAGGGCCCGTTCGGTTAAAACAGAAACCAAATCGTATTGGCCATGAATTTCATTTCCTTGTAAATCTTTTCGTTTCCCACCGATATAGGTTTGGATACGATAGAGCAAGGTAGAATCGAACAAATAGCTTGGGTCCTGCAAATACTGTTCAACCTCAATTTTCAAGGCTCTAAAGTCCTCTAAATATTCTGGGTCAATCGTTGATTCATCTGTCGCAATCAATTCTTGAAGCGTATGTGCCTCACCTGGATGAGCTGCGAAGGTTCCTTGCCATGCTGGATCTGGTGCATTCATTGGACCACCTGCACGAACAGTATTTCCTCCAATTGCAGGAAATTTCTCAACAACAATTGGCTTCTTACCAGCTTGTAAGACTGCAGCAGCCGCAGCTAAACCAGCTCCCCCACCTCCTACGACGACAACGTCTGCCTGATAGGTCTTATCTTCTTTATCTAGGGCAGATGGCGCTTTTGAACGCTTGCGTAAAACATCTGGATTTGCACCTGCTTGTTTGACTGCACGCGCAACTCCATCTAAAACACCATTTGAAGTCACAGAAGCTCCTGACACCGCATCAACATTTAATGTTTGCCCCTCAATGATTTCTGCTGGAATACGGGTAAAGACGACATCTGCGATTCCTGAAGATTCTCCAGAAGAATCGATTTCAATTTTTTCAATACGGTCCTCAGAAATCGTAACATCCATCGGCAATTTACCATTATGGCCTTCAGTTGTAACATGGTAAGTCCCCGGTTCAAAGCGAACTTCTTCAGGAAGGTTTAGTTGGTTTGCAATAGATACAAAGCGAAGGAAGCGATAAAAACAACTATCTAGGAAATCAACGGTTCGCTCATCAATCAAATCTCCATTGTCATCAAACGCTCGATGCGCTCGACCAAGTAAAAACTCACTACCTGGCATAACTGTTGCATTTACCCCAGGAGCATCCAGAATCTGACGAAGATGAAGTTGGGCACGTGAAGAACCTTGAATATCGTAGGAAGCTCCGACAATCATGGTCGGCTTTCCGTCTAGTGGATGAATGTTAAAAGACAACCACTCGAGCAAGCTATTCAAACTTGATGGAATCGTATGATTGTGCTCGGGTGTCGAGATAATGACACCATCAGCTTCTGAAATAGCTTTATTAAACTTCTGAATAATAGGTGTATCTGTTTGATCATCTGTTTCATTGAACATTGGTACATCTGTTATTTCTAAAATCTCAATATCCGCTTTCTGAGCAAAATGTCTTTTCATAAATTGCAACAGGTTGCGATTATAGGATTTTTTTGCATTAGTCCCAACAATAGCTACTAATTTCATGGATTGTTCTCCTTTCTTGAAATACTTATGCTTTCAACCATTCTTCCCAGATGAATGATTTTTTTCGATTTGTATCTTCAGGTTTTACTAAAGCTTTTGTTAATTCAACAAAATTTTGAAACTCTGAAAAATGTTCTTCCAGTTCTGCAACCTTTTCAGGATTATTCAAATGACACTCATCATCTAGGACTTGCTCAGAATGACCTAAAAAGAACTCTGTACCAGGCATTACTCTCGCTTTAAGCTCCGGCGCATCTAAAATCTGACGTAAATGTGCCTGCGCTCTAGATGTTCCTAGCAAGCCTAGAGAAGCACCTACAATCATAGTTGGTTTATTGATTAAGGCACGACTAGTATAAGCAATCCACTCCAAAGCAGAGGCCAAAGGTGCTGGTATTGTGTGATTGTACTCAGGTGTTGAAATAATCACACCATCTGTGGCAAGAATTTTTTCTGAAAAAGCTTGAACTTCAGCTGGCGCTTGCTTGTCCTCAGGTTCGTTAAATGCTGGCAATTGTTTGATTTCCAATACCTCAATGTCGGCTTTATCCGAAAAGTGCTTTTGCATAAATTTCAATAGTTTCCGATTGGTTGAGCGATCCGAATTGGTTCCAACGATAGCAACTAGTTTCATCTTGGTACCCCTTTCATTTATTTAATCTACTTTCATTATACTACTTTAGAAAATCTTGTAAATCCTTGATAATAAAGACCGTGTTATTCTATCAGATTATCGTACTTTAGTATAAGTTCGTGAAAAAATTAACAAAACATCTTCATAAACTATTGACCATCTTCCTTAACTATGATATATTTTTGGTGAAAAAATATACATTTAAGGAGGATGTTTTTATGAAAGAGACATTCAATCGTTGGCGGATTTTAGTCGCGTCTACAGCCATTCTTCTTTGTACAGGTGCCGTCTATTCCTTTTCTGTTTTTGCCGGACCACTTAGCAGTTCAACAGGCTGGTCCATGTCTGATATTATGTTAGCATTTGCTATCAACTCTGCAATTGGTCCTATCCCCATGATTCTAGGAGGTTATTTAGTTGACAAAGGTTATGTAAAATGGACCATCGCCCTCGGTGCTCTCCTATTTGCTAGCGGATTTTACTTAACCGGCTATGCCAATTCACCAGCCATGCTTTATTTGACCTATGGATTAATGGCCGGGCTTGGTCAAGGTTTTGCCTATTCAGGTGCCCTCTCCAATTCACTTCGCCTCTTCCCTGATAAACGTGGCTTAGCCTCTGGAATTCTGACAGGCGGCATGGGATTTGCCGCAGTCATCGCTTCTCCAGTCGCAAGCAATCTCATTCAACAACAAGATGCCTTCTTTGCTTTTCGTACAATTGGGCTAGTCTATATTGTTGTTATCATCTGTGCAATTTTCTTTATCAAAGCAGCTCCAAGTGGATACCAACCAGCAGGCTGGAAAGCTCCAGTACAAACTAAGCAAGGAGCTACTAATAAAAACTGGAAACAAATGCTACAAAGTCCTCTGTTTTACATTATCATTAGCATGTTTTTTGTCGGCGCCTTTTCTGGTTTGATGATTGCCTCTCAAGCATCACCAATCGGTCAATCAATGTTTGGACTCTCTGCAGGCACTGCAGCTCTCTATGTCTCTCTTTATTCAATCGCAAACTCTAGTGGTCGTTTTATCTGGGGATCACTTTCTGATAAAATTGGCCGTTCAAAGACCTTATTGATTATCTATTCTGTCATTGTCCTAGCTTTATTCTCCCTAACTATCGTTCCTGGCCAATTCGGGTTTACCTTAGGAATTATTGGGCTTGGTATCTGCTTTGGTGGTGTTATGGGGGTCTTCCCATCTATCGTCATGGAAAATTACGGTCCTGCAAATCAAGGGGTCAACTACGGTATCGTCTTCACTGGATATTCTTTAGCAGCATTTTTCGCTCCTAAAGTCGCTGTTCAAATGGCAATGGCTAATAATGGAAATTATAGTGTAGCTTTTTATGTTGCTGTTGCTTTGGCCTTCATTGGACTTATGCTTACTATTTTTTATATGAAAAAGAAAGCTTAAAACTCGAAAACTTCCTAGATAAGGAAGTTTTTTTGGTATAATAAAAGTAGTAATAGAATATTGGGAGGATTTACCATGGCAGACCGTTCACGTTTCTTACGAGATAACCCATCTGACTTCCCATATGATTTTGAAAAACAAATCTTATCCAAAACGTCTCCTGACACAATCTATCATTGTCATCCTGAACTAGAGATTATTTATGTTACAAAGGGTTCTGCCATCGTTCATATCAACTCAGAACGCTTTGAAAGTCGTGAAGGAGATATTTTTCTTATCCAACCGACCTCTCTCCATGCTATCTATTCTCACAAAGATCAAGAACTATTTTCTACCAACTTTCGGATCCATCTAGATTATCTTGGGAGAAGTCAAATTGATAGCTTTAGCCAACGCTATATCCAACCCATCCAATCTGGTCACTTTTACCTTACTCCTCGAATATCATCAGTCGATAAGGCCTATGATCAAATTCAACCCTGCCTTCTTTCCCTCTTTTCTATCCTTGAAGAAAAAGGCATATACTACGATCTACTCATAAAATCTAAACTATACGAATTGCTTCATCTTCTCTTTAAGTATAGATATGTCAATCGACACTATACAGATGATACCTACCAAAAATACCAAAAACTAAAAGAAGTGATTTGCTACCTTGAACAGCACTACTCAGAAGCCATTCATATTGAACAACTGGCTGCAACATTTGGATATAGTAAAAATCACTTTATGAGTATTTTCAAGCAACATACTGGAGCCAGTTGTATGGACTACCTGCTCCAGTTACGTCTTGAGAAATCCTGTGAGAAACTCGTCCAAACCAATCTCAGCATTCAAGAAATTGCAAGCCAAGTCGGTTTCACCAACCTTTCAAACTTCAACCGTCAATTTAAGCAACACTATCATTTAACACCTAGACAGTATCGAAACCAACAACTTAAAAAGAAAACATGATTCTTTCTCCTTAGTCTTTTCTAAGGAGTTTTTTCAAACAAAAAAGCCACCTGATTGGGTGGCCTCTTTAGGGAGATTATTATGAAAAAGAAAAGTTTAGGATTTCATTAAATAAAGTTAGGAGGTCTTTATCTAATGACTATATGATACACGAGGAGACTTAAACTTTACTTAAGAAAAATAATTATTTTATTTTTTTCGATCTACCCAAATCATTCCTGTGCAATCATAAGTAGATAAGGTTTCAAAACCCAAGGAACGGTAGAATCTCAAGTTTTTCTCTGTTTGGTCTGTCATCAGTTGAATCTGATAGGCATCTTTGTAATCCCCTAAAGCCTCTTTCACCAAGTCGCTACCAATTCCTTGGCGCTGATAGCTAGGCAATACGATCAAATCCTGAACAAAAACCGATGAAAAACCATCTCCGACCAAACGAACCAAGCCCATAACAGCATCACCATCAAGTGCCAGATAAATCGCTAGTGAGTGAGACAAGGCCTTCTCCAGCATTTGGGGTTGATGTGTATAGTTTGTCCAACCGACTGCCTGATAGAGATGCAACACATCTCCTAACTTGACAACTTCTTGCTTTCTAACGCTAATCATGTCACCACCTCTTAGAGTTCTCTCAAACTCTTGTACTGCTGCCCATTTTTATCAAAATTTTCAGGACGCAGCCATGCTTCCAAACGTGTTTTGACTTGAGGCCAGTCCTTATCAATCATAGCCAGCCAATCCGTATCTCTAGTTCGCCCCTTATAAACGACAGCCTGACGGAAGGTTCCTTCATAGACAAAGCCCAAACGTTCTGCTGCTCGTCTTGATGGCAAATTTAGAGCATCGCATTTCCACTCGTAGCGACGATAGTTGAGCTCCTCAAAAACATAGCGAGCTAGGAGATATTGAGCCTCTGTCCCTATCCTCGTCCCCTTAAGTGCTGGTGAAAAGGTGACGGCACCCACTTCTATTACTCGGTTATTCTGATCAATGCGCATGAGAGAAAAAGTTCCCAAGGCCTTACCAGTTGCCTTATCTATAATCGCATAGTAAAAACGGTCCTTACGAGCCAACATCTGATTTAAAAGGCTGACCAGTTCCTCCCTATCTGCCACTGGTTCCTGAAAGAGGTAGGTCCACATCTCCCGAAGAGTATCAGGTCCATAAACAGCTAGCAAATCCTCTGCATGCTTTTCCACCGATAGAGCCTCGACTCGAGCATAACGTCCTTCTAAAAAATCAATGGAAGGCAATTCACCGGGTTTATAATCTTTCATTGTCTCCCCAACCATCTGACCATATTCATTTACTGGCATCGCTTTCTCCTTGTTTTGCTTTTCAAACTTTATAATTGCACATAGTATATCATACTTTCATGCAAACATTCAAAAAATCCTCCAGATTCTAACTCTGAAGGATTCATTTCTTATTTCACAACAATATTAACCAATTTAGTTGGCTTCAATAGTCCAGTGGACTATTGAAGGTGGCAAGATAGAGCTAATAAACTCGTTATTTAACGACAATATTAACGAGTTTATTCGGTACCGCAATCACTTTCACAACTTCCTTGCCGTCGATCTCTGCTTTGACTTTTTCGTCAGCCAGAGCAATTTCTTGCAATTCTTCGCGTGATAGGTCTTTAGCGACCATGAGTTTGGCACGAACTTTTCCTTGGATTTGGACGACGATTTCGATTTCGTCTTCAACCAATTTGCTTTCATCCCATGTTGGCCAAGCTACATAAGAAATAGATTCGCCTGTTGCTGCGAGAGTTTGCCAGAGTTCTTCTGCCAAGTGAGGCGCAAATGGTGCAATCAATTGGATAAAGCCTTTGGCGTAATCAACATATAGCTTGTCTTCCTTGTTAGCTGCGTTGACAAAAACCATAAGTTGAGCAATGGCTGTGTTGAATTTGAGGGACTCAATTTGTTCAGTAACAGCTTTGACTGTTTCGTTATAGACCTTGTCGAGGGCACCATTGTTCTCTGCAACAATTTCCTTGCTTGTAATCAAACGGTAAACACGATCCAAGAACTTACGGCTTCCTTCCAAACCTTCTTCTGACCAAGCAATCGAAGTATCGAGTGGTCCCATGAACATTTCATAGACACGAAGGGTATCGGCACCGTATTGCTCCACAACATCGTCTGGGTTCACCACGTTCTTGAGCGATTTAGACATCTTGGCTGGCGCTTGCTCCAACTCCTCCCCTGTTTCCACATGGAAGAAGGAACCGTCACGTTTTTCAACCTTGTCAGTCGCTACAAGTGCGCCACGGTGGTCACGGTAGCTTGTTCCCAAAATCATTCCTTGGTTAAAGAGTTTTTGGAATGGTTCTTTCGTAGGAACAACTCCAATATCATAGAGGAATTTGTGCCAGAAACGAGCGTAGAGCAAGTGAAGTACAGCATGCTCTGCACCACCCACGTAGATATCCACTGGCAACCATTGTTTGAGGAGATCCTCGTCAGCTAATTTTTCTGTATTGTGTGGGTCGATATAGCGAAGGTAGTACCAGCTTGAACCTGCCCATTGCGGCATGGTGTTGGTCTCACGACGACCTTTGACGCCATCTTCACGAGTCACTTTAAGCCAGTTTATCAAGTTAGCTAGTGGACTTTCCCCTGTACCTGAAGGGCGAATGTTCTTGGTTACTGGCAAGACAAGTGGCAATTCATTTTCAGGAACAGCCGTTGAAGTCCCATCTTCCCAATGAATGATTGGAATTGGTTCACCCCAGTAACGTTGACGGCTAAAGAGCCAGTCGCGGAGACGGTAGGTAACCTTCTTTTGACCACATTCTTTTTCTTCCAACCAAGCGACAATCTTAGCAACCGCATCTTCTTTGTTCAGTCCATCTAGGAAGTCCGAATTGACATGAAGACCGTCTTCTGTATAAGCAGCTTCTGCCACATTACCACCTTCAAGCACTTCTACGATTGGAAGGCCAAACTGTTTGGCAAATTCCCAGTCACGTTGGTCGTGGGCTGGCACAGCCATGACAGCGCCTGTTCCATAGCTAGCAAGAACATAATCCGCAATCCAGATTGGAATTTCCTTGCCATTGACAGGGTTGATGGCATAAGCACCGGTCCAAACCCCTGTTTTTTCCTTGGCAAGGTCGGTACGAGCCAAGTCAGACTTGAGACTAGCTTGGTGTTTGTAGTCAGCAACTGCTTCAGCTTGCTCTGGACTGACGATAGCATCTACCAAATCATGCTCAGGTGCAAGAACGGTGAAAGTTGCACCGAAAAGAGTATCAGGACGAGTTGTAAAGACAGTGAACTCTTTGTCAGTTCCTTTGACTTTGAAGGTTACATTAGCACCAGTTGATTTCCCGATCCAGTTGCGTTGCATATCCTTGATAGACTCTGGCCAATCAAGTTCATCCAAGTCATTGAGCAAGCGCTCTGCATAGGCAGTGATTTTGAGCATCCATTGGCGCATTGGCTTGCGGACAACTGGATAGCCTCCACGCTCAGAAGTTCCGTCAGGAAGGACTTCTTCGTTGGCAATGGCCGTTCCCAATTCTTCGACCCAGTTTACTGGCACTTCCGCTTCATAAGCCAAACCTTTTTCGTAAAGCTTGGTGAAGATCCATTGCGTCCATTTGTAATAGTTTGGATCTGTTGTATTGACTTCACGGTCCCAGTCGTAAGAGAAGCCAAGCGCATTGATTTGGCGTTTGAAGTTAGCAATATTTTCCGCTGTAAATTCTGCCGGGTCATTTCCCGTATCCATGGCGTATTGCTCTGCAGGCAATCCAAAGGCATCCCAACCCATTGGGTGAAGGACATTATAGCCTTGCGCACGTTTGTAACGGCTGAGAATATCCGTTGCTGTGTAACCTTCTGGGTGTCCTACGTGCAGACCCGCTCCAGACGGATATGGGAACATATCGAGAGCATAAAACTTTGGTTTTGACGCATCTGTTCCTGTCTTAAATGTATGATGTTCTGCCCAGTAGCCTTGCCACTTAGGCTCGATTTCCTTATGATTGTAAAAACTCATGCTATTTCTCCAATTTTATGATGTTACTATTATACCATTTTTGGGGGAATTTGAAAGTCGAGAAAGAATCTTTTCCCCTCCATTATCAAGAAAGATTGGCACCGAAAACAATCTTGCTAAGCAGAATAAAAGATAGCTCCGCATAGGAGCTATCTTTTATCAATACTTATTTTCTTCCATCTTCTTACGTCCCAGTTCCCGATAGCTACGGTCACCAACGACATCGACTGTAAACTGACCGTTCTCGTATTCTAGAATGGTCACACTACCATTATCCAGACCATGCGGATGCATGCCATTGATGAGATAAACCATTGTACCAATGGTCATCCCGTGACTCACAACGAGAGCATTTCCGCCACCGTGTTCTTCCATTTCTTTAGCAATTGATTCAAAGCCTTCCTTGATTCGGCTACTGAGTTTTTCCCAGCCTTCAGCCCAACCAGCAGTATCAACCTCTACCAAACCTTCAGCTAGCTCGGCATAGGATAACTGATGAACATGATCCACCTTAAAAACACGAGGAATGACCCCCATAAAAAGATCCCCATCATAGGCTCCATCAAAACTACCAAAGCACCACTCACGGATTCGTTTATCCATACGGTAAGGGATTTTTCCTTGTAAGCCCAGTTCTTCTAGGATAATTCCCATGGTCTGAATGGTGCGCCCTGAATCACTAGAATAAGCTCGGTCAAACTGCAAACCAGACTCTCGTAAGCCAATTCCCAACTCATGGATTCCCAACTCACCTTCTGCAGTCAGAGGCGTATCACTCCATCCTTGAGCACGTCCAATCGTGTTAAACATCGTTTTCCCATGACGGATCAAGTACAATCTTACTTTAGACATTTTCTATCCTCCATTTTCTTCTATTATATCATGGAACAAAGAAATATTCGGCTTTCAACAGTAAAGTCCGCTCTCGTAATTTCCCACAAGAAAAGCTACCCTAACGGTAGCTTTCCTAGGAGATTATTATGAAAAAGTTTAGGATTCTAATTAAATAAAGTTAGGAGATCTTTATTTAATGATTATAGTATACACAGTCATCCTTAAACTCAACTTAAATCGTCTCTCTTTTTTATTAATTTTTAAAACTATGGATTGGAGCTGGGATTTGCCCACCGCGAGAGATGAAATCAACAGACGAAGCCCCGTTGACCTTCATTACTGGAGCTGTCCCTAGCAAACCACCAAGCTCAATCATATCGCCTTCTTTTCCCTTTGGAATAATACGGACGGCCGTTGTTTTCATGTTAATCACACCAATTGCCGCCTCATCCGCAATCATAGCCGCAATGGTTTCAGCAGGCGTATCTTCCGGAATGGCAATCATATCCAGTCCGACAGAACAGATAGCTGTCATGGCTTCTAGTTTCTCTAAATTCAGAGAGCCATTTTGCACCGCAGCAATCATCCCCTCATCTTCAGAAACGGGGATAAAAGCACCTGACAAGCCACCGACTTGGTTACAAGCCATCACTCCGCCCTTCTTAACTTGGTCATTCAAAAGAGCGAGGGCAGCCGTCGTCCCATGCGTACCAACTGTTTCTAGGCCCATTTCCTCAAGGATACGAGCCACAGAATCACCAACTGCAGGAGTCGGCGCCAAACTTAGGTCTACAATCCCAAAGTCGACTCCAAGCCGTTCACTTGCCATTTGACCAACTAGCTGACCAATACGAGTAATCTTAAAGGCTGTTTTCTTGACTGTCTCAGCTACTACATCAAAACTCTGACCACGAACTTTCTCCAAGGCGCGTTTGACGACACCAGGACCTGAAACTCCAACATTGATGATGACATCTGCTTCACCGACACCATGGAAGGCCCCCGCCATAAAAGGATTGTCCTCAACAGCGTTCGCAAATACGACCAATTTGGCAGCTCCCATATCTGATAAGTTCGCTGTTTCCTTGATGATACGGCCCATATCTGCAACTGCAGTCATGTTGATGCCTGACTTGGTTGATCCGATATTGACGGACGAACAGACCTTGTCTGTCTCAGCAAGAGCACGTGGGATAGAATTGATGAGAATCTCATCTCCTTTTTGGTAGCCTTTTTGTACCAAGGCCGAAAAACCACCAATAAAGTCAACACCAATCTCCTTGGCAGCCTTATCAAGTGCCTTTGCCAAAACGACATAGTCCGTCGCATCAGTCGCTGCTCCAATCAAGGAAATCGGAGTCACCGATACTCGTTTATTGACAATAGGAATCCCTAGTTCTGCAGCAATTTCATCTCCTACAGCCACTAGATTTGCAGCTTTAGTTGTGATTTTTTGGTAAATTTTTTCAGCAGCACGTTCGATGTCTGGATCAATACAGTCCAAAAGGGAAATGCCCATGGTGATGGTTCTGATATCGAAATTCTGCTCCTCAATCATGGCAATGGTTTCAGTAACTTGTCTAATATCCATGATGACCTCCTAGATATTGTACATGGCATCAAAAATCGCTGCACTCTGGATATTGATTTTCACATTTAAGGTCTGCCCGAAAGCTTCAAACTCATTTCGCAAAGTTGTAAAATCCTGTTTTTCATCACTAGATACGACAGCCATCATGGTAAAATACTCATCCAGTACTGTTTGAGAAATATCGTCAATATTCAATCCCAACTCTGCAATCTTAGTAGACACACCTGCGACAATTCCAGCCTTATCCTTACCAACCACTGTAATAATAGCCTTCATCCTTATACCCCATTTCTACGATTTTTAGAAAACCTGAACGTTTTTGATTTTCTTTTTCCCTAGTATAGCATATTTCCATAGAAAATACTAAAAAACGCCTGCTTACGAAGTTGTTCTTAAACAAAAAACAATTTCGTAAACAAGCGTCTACCCTATCAAATGATGATGAGTGTTCCCGCTAGGACCGAAGTCCCAGCGGTAGACCAGAGCTAGACTAAGAGCACAAGACTCCATCATCATAACACTCAACAAAATTGATGATTTTATACTAATTCGATGATCGCCATTGGCGCAGCATCACCACGACGTGGTTCAGTTTTAAGGATACGAGTGTATCCACCGTTACGTTCAGCATAACGAGGTGCGATTTCTGAGAACAATTTTTGAAGTGCTGTAGTAGAAGTGTACTTATCAGTTGCTTCATCATAGTTTTCAGATGCGATTTCATTACGTACGAAAGCAGCTGCTTGACGACGTGCATGCAAATCACCACGTTTACCTAGAGTAATCATTTTTTCAACAGTTTTACGGATTTCTTTAGCACGAGCTTCAGTTGTCACGATTGATTCGTTGATCAAAAGGTCAGTTGTCAAATCGCGAAGCATTGCTTTACGTTGTGAGCTAGTGCGTCCTAGTTTACGGTAAGCCATGTATTCCTCCTTTATTTATCTTTTAATCCAAGACCCAAGTCAATGAGTTTGAGTTTCACTTCTTCCAAACTCTTGCGTCCAAGATTTCGTACTTTCATCATCTCTGCTTCAGATTTTTCTGTCAAATCATGCACAGTATTGATACCGGCACGTTTCAAACAGTTGTATGAACGCACAGACAAGTCCAGTTCCTCAATCGTACGATCCAAAATACGATCGTCAGATTCAGTATCAGCTTCTTTCATCACTTCAGTTGACTTAGCAATCTCAGTAAGATTTGTAAACAAATCAAGATGTTCTGTCAAGATACGTGCTGAAAGCCCTAAAGCATCTTCTGGAATAATTGTTCCATTAGTCAAGATTTCAAGGGTTAATTTGTCAAATCCATCATTGCTACCTACACGAGCAGGTTCAACCTGATAGTTGACTTTTGTAACTGGTGTATAAATAGAATCTACAGCAAGTGTTCCAACTGGTGCATTATCTTTTTTGTTTTCATCAGCAGGTACATATCCACGACCACTGTTAACAGTCATTGTCGCTTTTAGTGAAGAACCTTCACCGATTGTAAAGAGATAATGATCTGGATTTACAATTTCAATATCACTGTCAGTCAAAATATCTCCAGCTGTAATTTCAGCAGGACCTTCAACGTCAAGTTCAATGATTTTTTCGTCTTCAACGTATGATTTCACTGCAATCCCTTTAATGTTCAGAATGATTTGCATCACGTCTTCACGAACACCTGGAACTGTGTCAAACTCATGCAAGACACCTTCAATGTTGATAGATGTCACTGCTGCTCCTGGTAGAGAAGCTAGTAGTACACGACGAAGAGAGTTACCAAGAGTTGTACCGTAGCCACGTTCAAGCGGTTCGATTACAAACTTGCCATAATCTTTATTTTCATCAATTTTTGTTATATTTGGTTTTTCAAACTCGATCATTTAGTTACTCCCTCTTAAACGAAAAGCAGTGTAATGCAATGATTATACACGGCGACGTTTTGGAGGACGAGCACCATTGTGTGGCACTGGAGTCACATCACGAATTGCTGTTACTTCAAGACCAGCGGCAGCAAGCGCACGAATAGCTGACTCACGACCAGAACCTGGACCTTTTACAGTAACTTCAACTGATTTAAGACCGTGTTCTTGTGCAGATTTAGCAGCAGCTTCAGAAGCCATTTGAGCAGCGAATGGTGTAGATTTACGAGAACCTTTGAAACCAAGAGCACCAGCTGATGACCAAGAAATTGCGTTACCATGCACATCAGTAATCATAACAATAGTGTTATTAAATGTAGCGTGAATATGGGCAATACCAGATTCGATATTCTTTTTCACACGACGTTTACGTGTTGGTTTAGCCAAGACTTTTACCTCCTATATTATTTTTTCTTACCAGCAATCGCAACAGCTTTACCTTTACGAGTGCGAGCGTTGTTTTTAGTGTTTTGTCCACGGACAGGAAGTCCACGACGGTGACGGATACCACGGTATGAACCGATTTCCATCAAACGTTTGATGTTCAAGTTTACTTCACGACGAAGGTCACCTTCAACTTTGATTGCATCCACTTCACGACGGATAGCATCTTCTTGATCTGATGTAAGGTCACGTACACGAACATCTTCTGAGATTCCAGCAGCAGCCAAAATTTTCTTAGATGTTGCAAGTCCGATACCGTAAACGTAAGTCAATGAGATTACTACGCGTTTGTCATTTGGAATGTCAACTCCAGCAATACGAGCCATGTTTTCTCCTTTCTATCTTATCCTTGACGTTGTTTGTGTTTTGGATTTGCTGGGCAAATTACCATAACACGACCATTACGACGAATTACTTTACAGTATTCGCAAATTGGTTTGACCGATGGTCTTACTTTCATTTCTTATCCCTCCAAGTTTTTCGATTATTTAAAGCGGTAAGTGATACGTCCACGTGTCAAGTCATATGGACTCATCTCGACAGTAACACGATCTCCCGCTAAAATACGAATATAGTTTTTACGAATTTTACCAGAAACTGTTGCTAAAATCTGATGTCCATTTTCAAGTTCAACCGTAAACATTGCGTTAGGCATTGTATCGACTACTTTGCCTTCAACTTCAATCACATCGTCTTTTGCCACGCAAAAGCACCTCCATAAATTTCGATTTGATGCCTCTAAACATAGAGACAACAATTATAAGTCAGACTATCTCAGTATAACATTTGTAGCGATTTTTTGCAAGTGTGAAAAACGCTTTATTTCAAATTTGTCAATACTTTTTCGATGTCTTTGAACACATCATTGATATCTTGATTTCCTTCGATATCGTGAACCAAACCTTTGACACGGTAGTGAGCAATGATTGGTTCACCTTGGGCGATGTTCACATCCAAGCGACGTTTCACTGTTTCAGGTTTGTCATCTTCACGTTGGTAATAATCTTCCTCTTTGTAGTCAACGGGTGGGTTGAAAACTTTGTGGAAGGTTTCGCCTGTTTCGCGGTGGATGATACGGCCACTCAAACGTTCCAAGAGACAATCTGGGTTCACTTCGATATTGATCACACCTTCTAGTTCGATACCAAGTTCAGCCAATGTTTTATCCAAGGCATGAGCTTGTTCAATCGTACGTGGGTAACCATCTAACAAGAAACCTGTTTCTTTGATATCATCCTGTGAAAGGCGTTCTTTAACAATTCCATTTGTAACTTCATCTGGAACCAACTCACCTTTGTCGATGTATGACTTTGCAAGCACACCCATTTCAGTTTGATTTGCCATAGCAGCACGGAACATATCCCCAGTTGAAATGTGTGCCACGTGGAATTGTTCCACAATTTTAGCTGCTTGCGTTCCCTTACCTGCTCCAGGTAAGCCCATAATCAAAAGATTCATGATCTGATCTCCTTATTTTGTATTTAAATAGAAGCAGAAAACTGTTCTAACTCCTATTTAAAAACAAAATAGAAGAGGGGAGACGAAAGTCTCCCTTATAGATAGACTTTCATACTCCACTCTCTAAGCAAAAGTAGTCTTGCTTTTATTCTGTTTTGTCCATGAAACCAACATACTTACGTTTCAATAGGTAACCTTCTAGCTGTTTGATTCCTTCGATACCTGTCGAAATAATGATCAAAAGACTAGTTCCCCCAAAAGCAACCGCTTCTGAGAGCCCAAAGACATCTTTTGCTACAATCGGCAAGATTGAAATCACACCAAGGAAAAGGGAACCGACGGTTGCAAGGCGACGAAGAAGTTTTGACATAAACTCTTCTGTTCCTTTACCTGGACGGACACCGTGGATATAGGCTCCGCTCTTTTGCAAGTTTTCTGCTGCTTTCTCTGGATTGATCTGTACAAATGTATAGAAGAAGGTAAAGAGAATAATCAGCAGTGCATACATGGCAACACCTGTTGGAGATGTTGTCGCAAGCATTTCTTGTGCTGTACGTACCCAAGTCCAATCAAGCCCCATAGCGCTGACAAACTGAAGAATAGCCGCAGGAGCTGCCGTAATCGAACTTGCAAAGATAACTGGGATAACACCAGCAGGATTGACCTTCAAAGGAAGGTAAGAACTGGATGGAGCACCTTGAGCAACTTTTGTATATTGGATCGGAATTTTATATTCTGCCTGTTGTACATATGTTGTAAAGTAAACAATCAACAAAACAGCTATAATGAGAATAACGACAAATATAATAGATGACGTCAACCGATCACTTGGAATATTGACAAAATAGTCCACATAGATACCATGAATCATCTCTGGAATTGAAGCCACAATCCCAGCAAAGATAATCATAGACACCCCGTTACCATATCCCTTATCAGTGATTTGCTCCCCGAGCCAAGTAACAATCATAGTACCTGCAGTCAGGATAATACCAATCGTAACAAAGACTTGAGGGGTTAGATCTGTCGTTAATAATTTTGCACCAGATAGAGTGTTAAAACCAGCAGTGATTCCGATTGATTGCACAAACGCAAGTACAAGCGCAATATAACGAGTCGCTTGGTTTATCTTTCTCCGTCCTACTTCCCCCTGCTTGCCCCACTCTACAAACTTTGGAACAATATCCATTTGTAGCAATTGAACAACGATGGAAGCTGTGATATACGGACTCACACCGAGTGCAAAAACCGAGAAGTTCTTCATGGCATTCCCTGAAACTAAACTAAGCATGTTCAAGAAGGATAATCCACTCAAAGCTTCCAGACTTTTTGCATTCACACCTGGTACAGTAATACTAGTCCCGATACGGAAGACAAGTATGATAAAAATCGTAAAGAGAATTTTTGATCGTACTTTCTTAACCTTGAGGGCCTCTTTTAATAATTTAAAAAACATAGGTCACCTCTCTAGATGACTTCTACTGAACCACCTTTAGCAGTGATAGCTTCTTCAGCTGTTTTTGAGAATTTAGCTGCTTTCACAGTCAACTTCTTAGTCAACTCACCGTTACCAAGAATTTTAACACCTGATTTTTCAGCCTTTACAATTCCTGCTTCGATAAGAACAACTGGAGTAACTTCAGTACCATCTTCAAAAACGTTCAATTGATCAAGATTTACAATTGCGTATTCTTTAGCGTTGATGTTAGTGAATCCACGTTTTGGAAGACGACGGAACAATGGAGTTTGTCCACCTTCAAAACCAAGGCGAACTCCGCCACCGCTACGAGCTTTTTGACCTTTTTGACCGCGACCAGATGTTTTACCGTTACCTGATGAAGTACCACGACCAACACGGTTACGTACTTTACGAGAACCTTCTGCAGGTTTCAATTCATGAAGTTTCATTATTATTTTCTCCTCTTTTGTAAAATGCTAGCGCCGATAAGAGAGAAAAGGTTGTCTCCCTTATCAACTCGCCTATACATCGTCATCTTAGATGACTATACCTAGTTTTAGGGGATGAGTATTGTCACATCCCCTAAAAATTCATTAGTTTACTTCTTCAACTGTTACCAAGTGAGATACTGCAGTGATCATACCACGGATAGCAGCGTTGTCTTCTTTGATAACAGAGCTGTTCAATTTGCCAAGTCCAAGTGCTACAACAGTTTTACGTTGTGATGGAATGCGTCCGATTGGAGACTTAGTCAAAGTAATTTTAATTTGAGCCATTTTATCCCCTTTCTTATGCCAAATCAGAAACTGAGATACCACGAAGGGCAGCAACTTCTTCAGCGCGTTTCAATTGTTTCAAACCTTCAACAGTTGCGCGAACAATGTTGATTGGAGTGTTAGAGCCAAGTGATTTAGATGTAATATCTGCCACACCTGCCAATTCCACAACGGCACGAACTGCACCACCAGCGGCAACTCCAGAACCTTCTACAGCAGGTTTCAACAATACTTTAGCTCCACCAAATTCTGAAAGAACTTCGTGTGGGATTGTTGTTCCAACCATAGGAACTTCAATCAAGTTTTTCTTAGCATCTTCTACTGCTTTACGGATTGCTTCTGGAACTTCTTGAGCTTTACCAGTACCAAATCCTACGCGACCATTGTGGTCACCAACAACAACAAGAGCTGCGAAACGAAGACGACGTCCACCTTTAACAACTTTTGTAACACGGTTGACAGCAACTACGCGTTCTTCTAATTCAACTGCATTGTCTTTAAATGCCATTTTCTAGTGTCCTCCTATTAGAATTTCAATCCGTTTTCACGAGCTGCATCAGCCAAAGCTTTCACACGTCCGTGATATAGATATCCACCGCGGTCGAACACCACTTCTGAAATACCTTTAGCACTTGCACGTTCTGCAACGAGTTTTCCGACAGCAACGGCTTGTTCAGTTTTAGTTCCTTTTGAAACTTCTTTGTCAAGAGTTGAAGCACTTGCGAGCGTTACACCCGCTACGTCATCAATCACTTGAGCGTAGATGCCTGTATTAGAACGGAATACGTTCAAACGTGGGCGATCAGCAGTTCCAGAGAGTTTTCCGCGAACGCGACGGTGGCGTTTTTGGCGGAGTTTGTTTTTATCTGGTTTAGAAATCACAGTTTTCACCTCTTTAATTTTAAATCGTGTGCTATGCACAAAGTTGGTAATGAGGTTGGTGGTTGAAAATCAACCACTCAACATTATTTACCAGTTTTACCTTCTTTAAGACGAACATATTCGCCAACGTAACGGATACCTTTACCTTTATATGGCTCTGGTGAGCGAAGGCTACGTACGTAAGCAGCTGTTTGACCAACTACCTCTTTTGAAATTCCGCTAACAACGATTGTCGTTGGGTTTGGAAGTTCAAAAGTAATTCCTTCTGGAGCTTCAACTTCGTCTGGATGAGATTTACCAACAGCCAAGACAAGTTTATTTCCTTGAAGTTGTGCACGGTAACCAACCCCTCGCATTTCAAGTTCTTTCTTGAATCCTTCTGATACACCAACAACCATGTTGTTCAAAAGGGCACGAGTAGTTCCGTGGATTGTTTTCATTTCTTTTGAATCGTTTGGACGGTGAAGAGTTACTTCAGTACCTTCCACACGGATTTCAATATCTTTTGAGAACTCACGAGTAAGCTCTCCTTTAGGTCCTTTTACAGTTACTACGTTGTCATTGTTAGTGAGTTCAACACCAGCAGGCAACACGATAACTTTATTACCAATACGTGACATGTTTATTTTCTCCTGTTAGATTGTCAGGCCATTACAGCCAGTTTTCACGGGGGGCATTTGGATTAGAGCAAGCCTAGTTTCTTTCGAAAAGCTTTGACAAATTCCTGATATTCTGTCAATACATCAATAGCAGCAGGACTATAACCAATTTCACATAAAAGAGATACAAGGTCATCTTTTGACAATTCAGCCAAAGCGTCTTCTGCAACAATAAGTTTTTCATTCAATTCAGCAGCTGTCATCTTTTTCTCCTTAACTAATTTACTTTCTGTTTAGCCGACCAGTAAATCAGCTAAATTGAACACGAGCTATGGTCTGTGTGAAAAAGACAAATCTTCTTAGAGTGTTAACACTCTTTGTCAGATTTCCTATTTTCACATTGCCCATGACGCTCTTTGTATCTTGATTTTACCAAACGTAAGCGATAACTTCCCCACCAACATTTTTTTGGCGAGCTTCTTTATCAGTCAACAAGCCTTCAGATGTTGAGAGGATAGCAATTCCAAGTCCGTTAAGTACTTTTGGAAGATCTTCACGTTTTTTGTAGACACGAAGTCCTGGTTTAGAAACACGTTTCAAGTTAGTGATAACTTTTTCACCGTTTGGTCCGTATTTAAGGAATACACGGATGATGCCTTGTTTGTCATCTTCGATGATTTCTACGTTCTTAACAAAACCTTCGCGTTTAAGGATTTCAGCAATCCCTTTTTTGATGTTTGATGCAGGTACTTCAAGTACTTCGTGCTTCGCTTGGTTAGCGTTACGAATACGAGTTAGGAAGTCTGCGATTGGGTCAGTCATAACCATTTTATTATTCTCCTCTTACTAGTAGTTTGCAAGTTGCACTTGCTAGTTAATGATTGAGCTGGGCTCAGATAGTATTGACACATTCAAATGAGAGAACTCTTATTTGAACACGAGCTACAACCTCTGCAAAAAAGATAAATTTGTTTTGGAGCATCGCTCCTACACCAAATTTCCTATTATTGCTGTGGTTGTTACGCTCTTTGTATCATGATATTACCAAGATGCTTTTGTTACACCAGGAATTTGTCCTTTGTAAGCTAATTCACGGAAGCAAACACGGCAAAGTTTAAATTTGCGGTAAACTGAATGTGGACGACCACATTTTTCACAACGAGTATAAGCTTGAGTAGAGAACTTCGCTGGACGTTTGTTCTTAGCAATCATTGATTTTTTAGCCATTAGATTTACCTCCTATATTATTTTGCAAAAGGCATTCCAAGGCCTGTAAGCAATGCACGTGACTCTTCGTCAGTGTTAGCAGTTGTTACGATAACGATGTCAAGACCACGAGTTTTGTCAACGTCATCAAAGTTGATTTCTGGGAAGATCAATTGTTCTTTCACACCAAGTGTGTAGTTGCCGCGTCCATCAAATGATTTTGTTGGAACACCGTGGAAGTCACGTACACGTGGAAGTGAAACTGAAACCAATTTGTCCAAGAATTCGTACATACGTTCACCACGAAGGGTAACTTTTGCACCGATCGCTACACCTTCACGAAGACGGAAGCCGGCGATTGATTTTTTAGCTTTAGTGATAAGTGGTTTTTGACCTGAGATAAGTGCCAATTCTTCAGCAGCTTTTTCAAGGCTTTTAGCGTTTGATACAGCTTCACCAACACCCATGTTCAAAACGATCTTATCTACTTTAGGCACAGCCATCACTGATGAGTAGTTGAATTGTTCTGTCAAAGCAGGAACTACTTCATTAAGATATTTTTCTTTTAAACGATTTGCCATTATACTTCTCCTTTCCTTCGTGATTAATCAAGCACTTCGCCTGATTTTTTGTTGTAGCGAACTTTTTTACCGTCTACAAATTTGTAACCAACACGACCAGCTACACCGTTTTTGTCCAAAACTTGAACGTTTGATACGTGGATAGCTGCTTCTTTCTCGATGATACCACCTTGAGGAAGCTCATTAGTTGGACGTTGGTGTTTCTTAACGATGTTTACACCTTCAACGATAACTTTGTTTACTTTTGGAAGGGCAGTAAGGACAACAGCTTCTGTTCCCTTATCTTTACCAGCGATTACGCGAACTTTGTCGCCTTTTTTTACAAACATTAGGTTTCTCCTTGATTTTTCTTACGCCCATAAGGGCACCCTAGCTTGAAGCTAGGGGACTAGTTTGTTTCTAAAAATTAAAGTACTTCTGGAGCAAGTGACACGATCTTCATGAAGCCACCTTCACGCAATTCACGTGCAACTGGGCCAAAGATACGTGTTCCGCGAGGAGTTTTGTCTTCACGGATAATAACTGCTGCGTTTTCGTCAAATTTGATGTATGAACCATCAGCACGACGAGCACCTGATTTAGTACGAACGATAACAGCTTTTACAACGTCACCTTTTTTAACCGCACCACCAGGAGTAGCTTGTTTTACAGATGCCACGATAACATCACCGATGTTTGCAAATTTACGTCCTGAACCACCAAGAACTTTGATAGTCAAGATTTCGCGAGCACCGCTGTTGTCTGCGACTTTCAAACGAGTTTCTGTTTGAATCATTTCAGTTTTCTCCTTTCAGGTTTGATTAGATGATGACCGCTTCTTCAACAACTTCTACAAGACGGAAACGTTTTGTAGCTGAAAGCGGACGAGTTTCCATGATACGTACGATATCACCTTCTTTGGCAACATTGTTTTCATCATGTGCTTTGTATTTCTTAGAGTAGTTAATACGTTTACCATAGACTGGGTGGTTACGTTTTGTTTCAACTACAACTGTGATTGTCTTGTCCATTTTGTCAGATACAACACGTCCAACAAGAACTTTACGATTATTGCGTTCCATTGAAATTTCTCCTTCCCTAGTCTATTATTTCGCTTCAGATTGAACTGTTTTGATACGAGCGATTTGTTTTTTAACTTCTTTCAAGCGAGCTGTTTGTTCCAATTGACCAGTAGCAGCTTGGAAACGAAGTTCAAACAATTCTTTTTTCAATTCGTTTTCGCGCTTCGCGAGTTCTTCTTGAGAAAGACCACGAAGTTCTTTAACAAATTCTTTTACTTCATTAAGTTTCATGCCTTCTCCTTATTCTGCTTCACGTTTTACGAATTTACATTTAACTGGCAATTTGTGGCTAGCAAGACGAAGCGCTTCGCGAGCGATCTCTTCAGATACACCAGCAACTTCAAACATCACTTTACCACGTTTAACTGGTGCTACCCAACCTTCAGGTGCCCCTTTACCAGATCCCATACGCACACCGATAGCTTTAGCAGTGTATGATTTGTGTGGGAAGATTTTAATCCAAACTTTACCACCACGTTTCATGTAACGAGTCATGGCGATACGAGCAGCTTCGATTTGGCGGTTAGTGATCCAGTGGCTAGTTGTAGCTTGAAGACCGTATTCACCGAATGCTACTTCTTTTCCACCTTTTGCTTCACCGCGCATTTTTCCACGGAATTCACGACGGTGTTTAACACGTTTAGGTACTAACATTGGTTATTTACCTCCTTTAGTGTTTTTACGAGCTGGAAGAACTTCACCACGGTAGATCCATACTTTAACACCAAGTTTACCGTATGTAGTATCTGCTTCTTCCCAAGCGTAATCGATATCTGCACGAAGTGTGTGAAGTGGAACAGTTCCTTCAGAGTATCCTTCAGCACGGGCGATATCTGCACCGTTCAAACGACCTGATACTTGAGTTTTGATTCCTTTAGCTCCAGCACGCATTGCACGTTGGATTGCTTGTTTTTGTGCACGACGGAAAGCAACACGTTGCTCCAATTGACGAGCAATTCCTTCACCTACAAGGTGAGCATCCAAATCAGGTTGTTTGATTTCGATGATGTTGATGTGTACTTGTTTTCCAGTCAATTTGTTAAGTTTTGCACGGAGTGCATCAACGTTAGCACCGCCTTTACCGATAACCATACCTGGTTTAGCAGTGTGAAGTGAAACGTTAACTTTGTTTACTGCGCGTTCAATTTCGATTGTTGAAACTGCTGCGTCAGCCAATTCTTTTTGAACGAATTTACGGATTGCAAGATCTTCATGAAGGTAATCCGCGTATTCTTTTTCAGCATACCATTTGGCATCCCAATCACGGATGATGCCGACACGCATACCAATTGGATGTACTTTTTGACCCACGATGTTACCTCCTTATTTTTCTGCAACAGCTACAGTAATGTGAGCTGTACGTTTGTTGATTGGTGAAGCTGAACCTTTCGCACGTGGACGGAAACGTTTCATAGTTGGTCCTTCGTTTGCGAATGCTTCAGATACTACCAAGTTAGCTTTATCCAAACCAAAGTTGTTTTCAGCGTTAGCTACAGCTGAGTTCAAAACTTTCAAGATGATTTCAGCAGCTTTGTTTGGAGTGAATGTCAAGATTGCAATAGCATCGGCTACGCTTTTACCACGGATGTTGTCAAGAACAAGACGTGATTTACGAGGTGAAACACGTACTGTACGAGCCATTGCTTTAGCTGAAGTAATTTCTGCCATTTATGTTCTCCTTATTTTCTACGTGTTTTCTTGTCGTCTGCAGCGTGACCTTTGTAAGTACGAGTTGGTGCAAATTCACCAAGCTTGTGACCTACCATGTCTTCTTGGATGTAAACAGGTACGTGTTTACGTCCGTCATAAACTGCGATAGTGTAACCAATGAAACTTGGGAAGATCGTTGAACGACGTGACCAAGTTTTGATAACTTTTTTCTTTTCGTCATTTGCTTGAGCTTCAACTTTTTTCATCAAATGCTCATCGACGAAAGGTCCTTTTTTAAGACTGCGTCCCATTTTTATATTTTCTCCTTTAAATGTTGTACCACAGCGGCTTGCGCTCACATGGAGCGCTACCGAGCTGGCGGATTTCCTAGTTGCTTAGGCGACTAGTTTACTATTATTTCTCGTTGCGACGACGAACGATAAGTTTGTCAGATTTCGCTTTCTTGTTACGAGTTTTAAGACCAAGAGCAGGTTTGCCCCATGGAGTAGATGGCGCTTTACGACCAACTGGTGCTTTACCTTCACCACCACCGTGTGGGTGATCGTTAGGGTTCATTACAGAACCACGAACTGTTGGGCGGATACCTTTCCAACGGCTACGTCCTGCTTTACCAAGGTTCACAAGTCCATGTTGTTCGTTTCCGACAACACCAACTGTTGCACGACAAGTTCCAAGAATCATACGTACTTCGCCAGATTGAAGACGAACAAGAACATATTTACCTTCTTGACCCAATACTTGAGCAGAAGCACCAGCAGCACGTACCAATTCTCCACCACGACCTGGTTTCAATTCGATGTTGTGGATCAAAGTACCAACTGGGATGTTAGCAAGTGGAAGTGCGTTTCCGACTTTGATATCTGCTTCTGGACCTGAAACGATACGTTGACCAACTTCAAGACCTTTTGGAGCGATGATGTATGCTTTCACACCGTCAGTGTAGTGTACAAGAGCGATGTTTGCAGAACGGTTTGGATCGTACTCGATTGTTTTAACAACAGCTTCAACGTTGTCTTTGTTACGTTTGAAGTCAACCAAACGGTAGAAACGTTTGTGTCCACCACCTTGGTGACGAACTGTGATACGACCGTTGTTGTTACGACCAGCCTTGCTCTTCAAAGCAACAAGCAATGATTTTTCAGGAGTGCTTGTTGTGATTTCAGCGAAATCCAAAGAAGTCATATTACGGCGACCGTTTGTTGTTGGTTTATAAACACGAATTCCCACGATATTTCCTCCTTAGATTATTCAGCTTCAGCAGCAAACAACTCGATTGCTTTTGAATCAGCTGTAAGTGTGATGATAGCTTTTTTAGTTTTGTTAGTAAAGCCAGTGTAACGTCCAACACGTTTAGCTTTTGGTTTTACGTTGATTGTGTTAACGTTGGCAACTTTAACACCTTCGAAAGCAGCTTCAACAGCTTGCTTGATCAAAAGTTTGTGTGCACGAGTGTCAACTTCAAATACATATTTACCTGCTTCAAGTTGAGCCATTGAGCTTTCAGTGATGACAGGTTTTTTGATAACATCATACAAATTCATTATGCAAGAACCTCCTCGATTTTAGAGATAGCTGCTTGTGTGACAAGAAGTTTGTCGCTATTTGCGATGTCAAGAACACTTGCAGTTGTAGCAGTTGCAACTTTCACGTTTGGAAGGTTACGAGCTGAAAGAGCCGCGAATTCATTTCCTTCTTCAAGGATAACAAGAACTTTAGAATCGATGCTCAATGCTGCAAGAACTTTTGCAAATTCAGCAGTTTTTGGAGCTGTAAATGAAAGAGCGTCTACAGCTACGAATTTGTTTTCAGCAACTTTTTCAGAATAAACTGATTTAAGAGCTAGGCGACGAACTTTTTGTGGAAGTTTGTAGCCGTATGAACGTGGAGTTGGTCCGAAGACAACACCACCACCACGCCATTGTGGTGAGCGGATAGAACCTTGACGAGCACGTCCAGTTCCTTTTTGACGCCATGGTTTGCGTCCACCACCTGATACTGCAGAGCGGTTTTTAACAGCGTGTGTTCCTTGACGAAGGCTTGCGCGTTGGCTGATGATCACATCAAACACAACTGATTCATTTGGTTCAATACCAAATACTGCATCGTTAAGAACAACTTGGCCAGCTTCTTTACCAGTTTGGTCAAATAATGTTACGTTTGCCATTGTGACTGATTTCCCCTTTCTTTATTATTTACCAGCTTTAACTGCTGATTTGATAGTGATAAGAGATTTCTTAGCACCTGGTACGTTACCTTTGATAAGGATAACGTTCTTTTCTGGAACAACTTGTACAACTTCAAGGTTTTGAATTGTTACGCGGTCGCCACCCATACGTCCTGCAAGGTTTTTACCTTTGAATACGCGGTTAGGTGCAACAGGTCCCATAGAACCTGGACGACGGTGGTAACGAGAACCGTGAGCCATTGGTCCACGTGATTGTCCGTGACGTTTAATAACACCTTGGAAACCTTTACCTTTAGAAGTACCAGTTACGTCAACAACGTCTCCAGCTGCGAATGTTTCAACTGTGATTTCAGCACCAACTTCCAAGCCTTCAACGTTTTTGAATTCACGAATGAAGCGCTTAGGAGCCGTGTTAGCTTTCGCTACATGTCCTTTAGCAGGTTTGTTGCTCAATACTTCGCGTTTGTCATCGAAACCAACTTGGATAGCGTTGTATCCGTCTGTTTCAACAGTTTTAACTTGAAGAACAACGTTTGGAGTTGCTTCAATAACTGTTACAGGGATCAATTCGCCAGCTTCAGTGAAGATTTGAGTCATTCCCACTTTTTTCCCTAAGATTCCTTTTGTCATGAGAAAATAGTTCCTTTTCTATATTTTTTATTCAAAAAGTTTTTAACGAGCGTTTTTTATGCTCAAGGTATCAAGCTTTAGATTAAAGTTTGATTTCTACGTTTACACCACTTGGAAGATCCAATTTCATCAAAGCATCAACTGTTTTTTGAGTTGGGTTAACGATATCGATCAAACGTTTGTGTGTACGCATTTCAAATTGTTCGCGAGAGTCTTTGTATTTGTGAGTCGCACGAATGATTGTGTAGAGGCTACGCTCAGTTGGAAGTGGGATTGGACCCGCAACTTGTGCACCTGTACGAGTAGCTGATTCTACGATTTTTGCAGCCGCTGTATCAAGCGTACGGTGTTCGTAAGCTTTCAAACGGATACGGATTTTTTTGTTTGCCATCTTTTTCTCCTTTTCGTCTATTTAAGATAATAGGCTAGCTCCACAAGAAAACCGACGCGCGTTGCGTGGCAATGCAACCGAGCGTATCGCAACCTCTTGCATCAAAGCTAAGGCTGTAATTTACAGCACCATAATAGAATAACACAAAGCCCCTGCGATTGCAAGGGATTTGTAAGCTTTTTTTCGTTTTTTTACTAACCTAAGTTACTAGAGTATGTTCTGATCCTCTTTCGTAAATAAAACTTAGTTCGACAATTTACCCATTTTTGGGGGTGGCGATAAAGATAGATACTGTCTGATCTGGATCATATTTTTCAAAATCAATACTATACTGACGTTGCAGTTCTCTTGCTTCTTCTGCCTGCCAAATTTGTTGCCAGGTATGGAGAAAACCTTTTGAATCACTTGTATCCACCTCAAATACTTGGTAGGTTTGTCCCGAAGTGTCAAAATCCCAGTCTTCTTTATCGGATAGACTACAGAGCGACAAGCTGTAATCCCCCTTGTAGTCGCTGACATAATCATGATAGACTGCATAAATCGGAAGCCCTTGGGCAAATGCCTCCTCTACTTCTTTCTGGTGCTCCTGCCATAGATGGCTAATTTTTTCCATCATGTTTGGATCTTGGAAATTATTTGTAGAGATACTACTGATTATTTTTAAAAACATTCCTTCGCTCCTTTTACTTTCACTTCTAAGGTGACTGACTAGCAATCAACCTCAGCTCTAAACTTTCTAACTACCAAGAGGCTAATTCACGCAACAAAATGAAATAGCATTCTTTGCGTATAGGATATATCACACCATTCACTATCAACTCCCTTTTCCCAGAAAAAACGGTGCCTATAACAAACAAAACGTTCAATTTACCGGTCTCAACTAGAGCTGAAAAACAATGCAGGCTTCAACCAAGATCATCCTTCCAATTCTTATTGATATAGTCTGGAAAATTTTTAACGAACATTTTTTGTGCCCAAGTCTAAGACATAAAGGGATTCAAACTCAAAGCAAAAATAGGAAATCGACGCGCGTTGTGTGGCAGTGTATCCAATCGTGGTCACAACCTCTTGCATCACAGCTAAAGATGTGATTTACAGCACCACGGTAGAATAACACAAAGCCCCTGCGATTGCAAGGGATTTGTGAGCTTTTTTTCGTTTTTTTAAGATGAAACCGTTTTCTCTTTTTATCTTTCCAAAATTACGGATTTATATCTATAAAAAACTACCTTTTCTTCTATATATTGTGTGTCATTTTGACCTCAATTTTACCTTCTGATTGCTCCACTAAGATATCCGCCTTAGACTCGGTTTCTTTATAGTAGTGTAGATATTGCTCCCGTCTCATCTGATGGCTAGCCAATATAAAGGATGCATCGCGATTCCTAACAGTCGTATCTCGAGCTAGACGTCGCTTTAATTCGGTCTCCTCATCCGTATAGAAACAGATGGTTTTGTCAAAGAGTTCCTTGGGTAGAAAGCCCACAGACATCCCTTCAACAATCAGAATCGGCTTAGCTCCAGACAAGATCTCACTAGCCCTCCAAGGTTCTTCAATTGTCAAGACATCCATACCCGCCTGCAAGGCTAAGATATCTCTCTGCAAACTTGCCAATTCATGTGCCACCGGCAGACAAGCTGTCACCTTTTGCTCTGTCGCTTGCTTTGGTACTACCAGATGACGGTCTGAGGTAATATAGGGATCTGTTTCTAGCAAATTTACTGTGGTAGAATCTAAAGCTTGGTACAATTCCTGTGCAAAAGTTGATTTACCCGAAGCCCCATGGCCGTAAATTCCCAGTGTTTTGACTTTTCCGATTTCTATCTCTGAGACCAGTTGTTCTATCAGGTCTTTTTTCTTCATTCTCTCTTCACCTGTTCATAGCTTTCTTTTCCGTCATTGAGCTTATCCCAAATCACTACTTGCCCACTTTTGAGAGATTTTTGCACATCAATAATCCGTTGATTAGAAGACCCTCGAAACTGGAGCATGAGATTGCGCTTGCTTTTATCATACCGTCCATCGACAAGGATGTCAATCAGCGATAAGAGTTCCAATTTGTCTGGAGTCTCCAGCATCATTTCTTCCCAAGTGTAGCCCGTCCAGGACCAGATGTCTTTGTCTGGCAGTTCCTTTCGAATACGTTTAACGAGAGGTAAGAGGATACCCGTATTAAGAAAAGGTTCTCCTCCCAGCAAGGTCAAGCCTTGAACATAGGGCTGGGCAAGGTCTACCATAATCTGTTCTTCTAACTCTGCTGTATAAGGAATACCTGCATTGAAAGACCAAGTCGCAACATTATAGCATCCTTCGCAGTGAAACATGCAACCTGATACATAGAGAGAGTTTCGCACACCTTCTCCATCGACAAAGTTAAAGGCCTTGTAATCAATGATTCGCCCTTTACTAAGTTCCTCACTTTTCCATTCACCTGGTTTTGGTGTATTCCATGTCATCCTTTTACTCCAAATCTATCCAGTAACGTTCTACACCATTGCGAATATCCTCAATAAGACCTCCATTTGCAAGAATGACGGCTCTGCTAGCCGGATTTTCCACACTGCAGGTCACAAGCGCTTTTTTGATATTCTTTTGCTTGGCTACTTGCAAGCCTTGTCGGAGAGCTTCTTTGGCATAACCTTTGCCTCTTTCAGACGGGCGGATGGAGTAGCCGATATGGCCCCCATTTTCTAGTAAGTAGTCATTTAATCGGAGACGAAGGTTGAGAAAGCCAAGAGCCTGGCCTGCTACGTCAAAACTAACCAGCTGGATAGCAGGAACCCAGTTTTCAGGAATATTGAGTCCCGCTTCCGCTTGAAGATTTTCTTCTAGCCACTCTTCATAAACAAAATTGTTGGCGTTCCAAAAGCCACCATCGTGGGGTGATTGAGTCTGTTCAAACTCTGCCATCATCTCTAAAACTGTTTCTTTATCTGCCAATCTTGGTCTGCGTAGTATCATTTTTACCTCCAATTAAGAGAAAAGCGAGAGCGGACTCTCACTTTTTCTTGTTCTTGTTTAAAAACTGTTCTCTGAGGTTGAGCAAGCGTTCTTTTTTACCTGTTCCACCTTTAGAGTATTTCTCGTGATAACGGGTCACTTGTGCGCGTCCCTTATCGTCTAATTGGTATTTCCCCATTGCGTTTCCTTCTAATTTGTTACTTCATGTCCTGCCGTTTTAATAGTAGAACCGTTCATGTGTTTGACACGCGCAGCGATTTCCTTGTGGCGGCCGTTAACCATTGGACGCGCTTGAGGGTTTCCAAGATAGCCACAAGTTCGTTTCACAACATCTACTGTTTTTGGGTCGTTATTGCCACAGTTGGGACAAGCAAAGCCTCTCTCAGTCGGTTCAAAATCCCCTTCAAAATCACACTTGTAACAGCGATCAATCGGAGTATTGGTTCCTAGATAGCCGACACGGTCATAGGCATAGTCCCAGACAGCTTCCAAGGCTTTAGGATTTTGTTGAAGAACTGGATACTCACAATAGTGGATAAAGCCACCTGACGCACCTGCTTCTGGATAGACTTTTTCAAAATCCAGTTTTTCAAACGGTGTTGGATTTTTACGGACATCATAGTGGAAAGAGTTGGTGTAGTATTCCTTGTCTGTAATATCAGGAATAGAGCCGAACTTCTCTGTATCCAAACGACAAAAACGGTCCGTCAAACTTTCAGATGGTGTTGAGTAGATAGAGAAATGGTAATCATATTGATCTGACCACTCTTCTACACGTCGTTTCATATCACGAATGATGTCAAGTGTGAATTCCTTGGCTTCTGGATTACTCTCCCAGCTATTGCCAAAGAAGACCGTCGCCACTTCATACAAGCCGATATAACCTAGAGAAATGGTCGCACGACGATTCTTAAAGAGCTGGTCTACACTTTCTTCTTTTCCGAGACGGCGACCGAAGGCCCCGTACTGATAAAGGATCGGGGCATTTGCTGGCGTCGCTTCCTTGGTTCGTTCGACACGATAAACCAGAGCATCCTCCGCAATGTTCATTCGCTCGTTGAAGATTTCCCAGAACTTGTTCATGTCACCTTCGGACTCGAGGGCGATACGAGGCAGATTGACTGTCACAACACCTAGATTCATACGGCCTGAATTGACCTCAACACCATTCTCATCCTTCCATCCTTGGAGGAAAGAACGGCAGCCCATTGGGACTTTAAAGGAACCTGTCAGCTCGATAATCTTATCATAGGACAAGACATCTGGGTACATCCGCTTGGTTGCACACTCAAGAGCCAACTGTTTGATGTCGTAGTTAGGTGAACCTTCTTCTAAGTTGAGGCCTCTTTTTAACGTAAAGATGAGTTTTGGGAAGATGGCTGTTCGATGTTCTGAACCAAGACCCTTGATACGAATGGTCAAGATAGCTTTTTGAATTTCACGCTCAAAACGATTGGTTCCCAGACCAAAACCTAGCGAAGTAAAAGGTGTTTGTCCATTTGATGTGAAGAGAGTGTTGATTTCATACTCGAGAGATTGCATGGCATCGTAGATGTCCTTTTGCGTTTTCTTCCAAGCGTAGTCTTCCCGTTTGTCAGGTAAGACCCACTCTTCCGCATCCTTGAGGTGCTTCTGGTAATTCTTCTCTGCATAAGGAGCCAAGACTTCATCGATACGGTCAGCTGAACAGCCCCCGTACTGGCTAGAAGCAACATTGGCGATGATTTGGGAAATCTGAGCTGTCGCAGTCTGGATAGACTTGGGACTCTCTACCTCCGCATTTCCAATCTTAAAACCATTTTCCAACATGCCTTTAAAATCAATCAAACAGCAGTTGGTCATCGGTGTGTAAGGACTATAATCCAAATCGTGGTAGTGAATCTCCCCTTTTTGATGAGCATTGGCCACATGTTTAGGAAGCATTTGCAGTCCGATTGATTTCCCAACAATCCCTGCTGTCAAATCACGCTGGGTATTAAAAACATCACTGTCTTTATTGGCATTTTCATTGACAACCGATTGGTCTTTATTGAGGAGCTTATGGATACTAAAGTTGATATCTGTCGCTTTTGAGCGCTCAAAATCCCTTTGTGTCCGATAAGTGATATACTCCTCAGCTAGCGCATATTCTTTAGCTTCAAGAAGTTCATGTTCTACGACATTTTGAATTTCGTAAATCTTGACACCTTGAGGGAAGCGACTGTGAATCTCCGCAACAATGCGCTCAAGCAATCCATTGAGACGTCTTTCAACCAAGGGAGTCACATTCATGACTTTATCAGCTGCCTTGTGAAGCGCTTTGTCAATCTTGTCTACATCAAATAAAACTCGTCTACCGTCCCGCTTTTCAACGAATAAGGTTGGAGCAGGGGCATTTTTCCCTTCCAATACAATCATATCCTTGCTCTTTTCTATTTTTCTTCTTAAATGATATTATACCACTCTAAAAAGAAAAATCAATATCTTGTGTTAAAAATTATAAAATTTTTAAAATTACACAAGATATTGATTTTGTTATTTAGATTTATAAAGCTTGAATTCACTAGCATCTGTCTGAACAGGCTCGTATTTTTCGCTGAGCCAGCTCTCTACATCCGACCACAAGGCTACTTTTTGATTGACCAAAATCATCTTCGGTTTATTTTCTTTTAGATCATTCATAAGTTTGGTTTTATTTTCATCGCTTGCAGTATAGAGTGTTGGTGTCACTAGAGAAGTCGGCGCCAAGCGTTCACTTGCTCGATAAAAATCTGGACGATCGTCCCAAGCATAGACACGATCCTCCGAACTTGTTTGCTCTTTCACCACACTAGCAAGACGCTCTCTCTCCTGGTAAGTCGCTGGGTGAGAAACATAACGACTCAAAACGGGTAGAAAAAGTAAATAGACTATCGCAACCAATGGTAGATAGAAATTTCCCTTGAGGTAGCGACCAAAGAGTGATGAAGAGCGAACTCTTCGTCTACTACGACTGATACGATCAGAGCTGCCTTCTCTAATGTTGGTTAGCAATAACAATGTCAAAAAGGGTAAAATTGCTGCCAAACGTGAGCCATGCAAAGGTTCCTTTGAAAAAATTAATAAAGCAAGAGTTACCAGTAAGCCTAAACTAGCGCCTATTGAGACAGCAGATTGTTTGGCTGACTTGGTCTGAAACAATCCTGAAAAGATCAATGTCAGAATTCCAATACCGATGGATAGCAAGCCATAGAAAGCAGTATTCTCCATAAGATTGGCATTTGAAAATAGACTAAGCGTATCTATTGGATACAAGGTGTGGCCAATCGCATCACCAAAAGTTCCTGTTAATACAGTGTAGTAGCCAATTGGATAAAATATGATAGAAAATCCTAGAGCTGATGCGAAAAATTGATACAAACCATGAGCAAATCGACGCTTGGCAATATTAAATCCAAACAAACTCAAGGCAAGTGTAGCTGCAAACAAGGCTGTAGGAATAGGTGATAGGAAGAAAGCTAGTGCTAAACTCATCCCAACTCGCAAGAAACCTTTATCGTTACTTGGATCATCCAGATAGTCAGCCACTAGGCTAAAACTATAAAATAGAAAAGGCAAGGCCACAACTACTGCATAGCTACCACCAAATCCTAGACTGCCCACAAGCAGATAGAAAATCAACAAAAGCTGTCTAGCCTGTTCTCCCTGACCTGTCAAGGTATCAGCGGATTTAAATAGAAAAACACCAGCTCCGAACAAGGCCAACCACTCCACCAAAGCAAAAAGGATATTCCCTTGAGAGAGATAGGTTAGTAAGTAATAAAGCAGTCCATTTGAACCATAATAATCCGTGTAAATCTGCCCACTCTGATGTAGCGCCCAACCAGTATAAAGATCTTGCATCTGTTGGGGGCTCACCAAACCAAAGATCAGAGGCAACATTACAGAAACAGCTGTAGCAGCCAGACTCCAAATCACCATGCTAAAAAATGGAAGCGGAGTTCGTTTCTTCTTACCTCGCTCCAGTCCAAATTCAGACTCTTGATCCAGCCGTTCCCGATACTGGTATCGAAATTCTTCTAGCTGTTCGTCTTTTTCCTCGTATACGTTCATTCAATTTCTCCTCTAAGTTTATCTGTTTTAGTATATCAAAATCTTACAGGAATGTCAGCTAGGGATTGATATTTCCTTAACTTCTTATCTAGCTCAGCAAAGCGTTCAATCTCTCGAAAACGGTGTAAACTGCTTGTTTGAAACTCTAGAATAAAATCATATTCTTTTTGATTTAGCATTTTCATCCTCCTGCTTATCTATTCGCAAAAAGACAAAAAAAGAGAGAACAAATCCGTTCTCCCCTGTTTTTAATCATTCACCAACCTGACTACGATTGATAAAAATATGATATTTTATTTCTCTTCTTTCTTGGTCACTACAGTAAATCCTGAGACTGCTGCTAGCAAAACTAAGCCAGCTGCAGCCAATCCTGAAGAAGCTTGAACACCTGTTTTTGGTAATTCAGCCTTTTTAGAGACCGTCTCAGTATGATAAGCTGGTGCTTTTGGTTTAAGTACCACATGCGCCTCTGACAAGAAATCGTATTTTTCAGTCACGATACGGTAAACACGTCCTTCTTGGACAGTCTTCACAACATGGTTTGTAAAATCACGATTTAAGAGACTAGAAAATTCCTGACGAATATTCAGGTAAAGGCCTTTTGTCCCCTCAACTAAAGGTTTGAAGGTCGATTCTTCGTAGCTCATCCCTACAACTGATAGGGAAATATCTGCTGCCTTAAGTGCCTTGATTGTTTCGTCTACTGTTGGAATTCCTGGGGTATCGAAATCAATACTCTCATCAGTAATCAAGAACGCAAAACGACGATTATTAGAAGCTGTAGACCAATCATAGTCTTTCGAAGTTGCGATATGATGTAAAGGAACTGTAGGTTCTTCTGTTCCTCCCATGGTTGTAATAGACTTAAGCGCCTTAATATATTCCTCTACATTCTTAGTGAATTTAGAGCCATTAAAGTCAAAATACTGAACATTCTTAGCAGATTCGTATGCGATTAAACCAAGGCGAGCATCCACCTTTTTGCTAGCCAAATCACGAACAAAAGTTTCGATGTTTTGCACAACATTTTGAATAGATGAATCCATTGAACCTGATTTATCAATGGTAAAAACAATATCTGCAGAACCAGATGATTGCTTAGTAATTGTCACATCTGCTTCTTTCAAAACTTTTTCTATTCGAGTTTTTTTGACAGTCTGAGTTACATCCGCTACATATTCATCAGTCTCAATATGATCAGATGCAGTCTTTGTGGTGATAACTGGCGCTTTTTCTCCGACAGGAGTTCCTTTGGCAGCTAAGATAGTTGTCTCAACATTTACAGAAGCTTCTGCTTTAGCTACAGCTTCTGTGCCAGTTTCATTTTCTTTAGTATCAACTTTAAGTTCTGTAGAGGTTGTAGCCACCTTAACAACATCACCAGGTTGAGCTTTATCAGCTGGTACCACTGGAGTAGTTGCCTTAGCTTGGATTTCTTTTACAGTTTCATCAGCTAGTTTGCTAGACGAAGTTTGCTTGGCTGTATCTGAACTTGTTTGAGCCAAATCGTTAGCTGTCTGACTAGGGTTTTTTACTTCATCAGCGCCGACTTGTCCCACTGCTACAACTACAGATGCTAATGCTGCTGTAAGTAAAGCCGACTTGCATTTCCAAAATAAAGAACGTTTATAACTTTTCATAAAAGCCTTCCCCCTTTTTTAACTAATATTAAAAATATGATAGCAATTTAAGAGCATTTTGTCAAATAGAATGTATGAACCACACTCTATATAAGATAATCAGCCAAACGCCCCCCTCTTTCGACTCTATATATCTTCTTAGAGCATGGGCGCAAACAACTGGACTATTTCCTTGATCAAGCTTTGATACCAGCTTGTTTTGATTGTGTGGGGATAGATTTCTTGAGAAACCTTAAAAATTTCTTCGAAGTCCCTCTCAATGTCTAAAATAGATTGTGTTCTATAAAGCAAAACGCCATTTTCATAGTGGTGGAGCAAGCTGCGATAGTCAAAATTGATGGTTCCCACTGTTGCTGCTTCTCCATCGACAAGCATTTGCTTACTATGAAGAAATCCGGGACTGTACTCGTAAATGCGCACTCCCGCAGATAGCAAATCTGGATAGGCTCCGCGAGTAACCAATTGGATGACCTTCTTATCTGGGATACAAGGCGTCACAATTCGCACATCCACCCCTCTCAGAGCTGCATTTTTGATACTTTCGGTGAGATCATAGTCAGCAATCAGATAGGGTGTCGTGATATAAACATAGTCTGTAGCTTGATTGATAAGATTTTGATAGACCGTTTTCCCAACCTGGGATCGGTAAATAGGTTTAGGGCCACTACTATAGGGAATACAGAGCCCCATCCCGTCTTTGGGTTGATTTTCAAGATGGTATTGGTCAAAGTCACTAATCTCTCCACGATTAATATACCAGGTGGATAAAAAGAGTCTGGTAAAAGCCTTTACTGCTGGACCATCCAAACGAATACCACTATCCTTCCAGTAACCAAAGCGTTCGATATGGTTGATGTACTCGTCTGCTAGATTGGCGCCACCTGTATAGGCAATCTGCCCATCGATAATCATGATTTTACGGTGATCACGGTTGTTATAGGCAACGGTCAAGCGCGGAATCACCTTGTTAAATTTATGGGCTTCAATCCCTCGACTACGAAGCTGGATGGTATAATCCCCAGGTAAGGTTGCCATACATCCAATATCGTCATAGAGAAGCTTGACTTCCACTCCTTGAGCAGCCTTTTCTTCCAAAATCTCTAAGATGCTGTTCCACATCAAACCTTCTTCGATGATATAGTACTCAAGAAAGATAAATTTCTCCGCTTTCTTGAGATCCTCCAGCATCTGATGCCACATACTTTCACCAGAGGCAAAAAAATGCGTATCCGTTCGATCATAGACATCTGCATTCGTATCCATACTGAGGAGGGATTTGATGACGCCATAAGCAGACTTATCCTCTTCCTTTAACTCCAAACGGAGGGCTCTGCTATTATCCTCTCGGTCAACCATTGATTGGAGCTGTTTCAACTGCTTGACCTCTTTTTTAGATAGGCGACGTTCCCCAAACATGATATAGAGTAGGGGACCAAATACTGGAACAAAGGCTACTAACAGCCATGTCACCTTGCTTTCTGGATTCATAGATCGATTAACAATCGATACAATGGTCGCCATACTCATCAAAATAACTAGGATAATCCAGAGAATCGGAGCCATCCGACCTAGATAGAGAAACAAACCAAAGACGATAAACAACTCCGCCAACATGATGGTAATACTAAATCCATACTTGGACATGAGTAGCTGCATTTTTCTAACAGTCATACATCCCCTTCCTTTTCTAACATTCTCCCTCACCGCTTGATAAACGAATCTTCCTACTAGTATACCTCAGTTCAGTGGTAGATGGCAACCGTTTACTCTTACTCAAGTTCCAACCCTTCCGTTTTCAGATGCGTATTACAGTTTGAGAGCCAACATATTGACGGTCATACCGGCTGCAGTTCCCATAAGATAGATGACATCTCCCTCCTTGACAAGTCCATGCTCTAACGAATAAGCCAAGCCAAACGGCACAGAGACTGATACCATATTTCCATAATCCGTGACGAGATTAAGATATTGTTCCTCGGCTACACCTAGTTTGTCCATGACCAAAGGAAGAGCACGACTTGCTTGGTGAGGAATGATATAGTCCACATCTCTCAAGGCTAGCTGTGTTTTTTCTTGAAACTCTTCAAACATGACTGGGATTTTACGAGCAGACAAGAGGAGAATTTTCTTGCCCTTCATATCAAACATATAGTTGGTCTTAGTCGCTTCAGAGTACTCTTTTGGTTGAAAAGAAGTCAGACCTCCACGAATTTCCGTATCGTGAGCTCCTTCTGACCAAGTACGTTGGAGACTAGCAATGATCCCTTTTTCCTGATGGCTTTTTTGGAAAATAAAGGCTGCTGCTCCATCACTAAAAAGTTCAAAACTTTCTTTTTGCTTGGGATTGAGCCCTAAACTTCCAACCTCACTAGACACGATCAGAACACGATTGTATTCGCCCGCCTCAATCAAGTGGGACATGGTCGATAGAGCAGAAATAAAGCTGGTACAGGTCGTATTGATATCCATAGCTGGGATTGAGAGCCCTTTTGCCACGCGTTCATGAATCAAGGCAGCCGTACAAGGAATAGGCTGAACTCCAACTGCACTAGCTGATACAAGGCAATCGATATCTTTAATATCCAAATTTGCATGTTCGAGTGCTCTCTGAATGGCTACCTCTGCCAAATCTAACTGCGTTTCTTCATTTTCAACTACACGATAACGGGTCTGGTCTTTAAATTGAACTGTATGCTTTGGAAGGCAAATGCCATAACCTGCGATTTCTACATGTCTTTTTACTTCTGTCATTGTCTTTTTTCCTTTCATAAACGTTGGATACGTTTGAGTTTACGGCTAGTATCCCAGTGATAATCTGAAAATTGGATTTGAGGAACTATGAACTCTTTTTGCTGGGCCAAGAGTTGGAACTGTGCTAAAATTGCTGTCTCTACGTCCTCATCTCGTCGGCTTAAACAAACTTCCACTAATTTCTCGGAATGTTGCTTAACTTGATAATCTCCTACATTCTCCACAAAGAGGATGCAACGCCTGATAAAGTCTGGATAGATGGTTACCTGCCCGCCATTCTGCCCTTCAAAGTAGAAGATATCATCAGAACGTCCTTCGACCTTGTCAATCCGTGTATAGTAGGAGCCACAGGAACAAGGCTCCGGATTTTCAACCAAGATATCATTGAGCTGGTAGCGATAAACAGGCTGACTACTTCGCTTAAAGTCCGTAATCACTGGATAAAAACGGCGGTCATCTAGATACTGCTTTTCCACAAATATAATGTCTTCGTTGAGATGTAGATTACCAGCTGAGCAAGTGCAGGCTAGGAAACCTTCTGTCGCCTGATAAACTTGGTCAATGATGGATAGAGAAAAGGCTTCTGCGATCCGTCCCCTATCACTATCTTCCAAGATTTCCGCCACCGAAACGATTTTTTGTGGGTGAATAGCTAACTCTCCATCCTTGAGACGCTTGCTCAATTCAATCAACATCGAGGCTGGCGCCACAATAATCGTTGGTTGATAGTTGTTGAGTCGCTCTATATGCTCATCTGTATGTTTGAAAATATCAAAATACTCTAGACGAATGAGCGCCGTATTGATGGTCTGATAGAGTTCATTATCAGCTCTCAGGAAAAAGGCGATGCGGTGTCCAAAAAGCTGCCCCTTGGGCAACATCTTTGCCAAGATAGCCGCAGCCCACATACTTCGCTCTTTCTCTGTTGTGATAAAGAGCCCCCGATGTCCAGATGTCCCTGAAGATAGACCGACGGCCACTTCCCCTTTAAGTTCAGTGAAATCACGGGTCTTCTCGCTTTCAATAGCTAAGGATAAGGCTTCATCTCTATCCACTCCTTGGGTGTTGAGCTCATTAAAATGTTCCATCATAAAAGCCTTGTCCATATGGTCAAAGTTGCTAGGAACCCCATTTTTAAAGTAGGGAGACTCTCGCTTTAAAAAGTCCATATAGTTGGCTAATTGCTTTTTCTGATAGTTTTCTACAGCTTCTCGAGATTTGAAATGATGAAGCCAACGAGTTTGGATAAAGGTTTTAAGAAAGGTTATTTTTTTCATGTAAGATTGACTCTATCCTTTCTACAGGATCATGGCTAACAACTACCTCAATACCGGCTTTTAAGACTTCCTCCAGAAACTCTGTCCCCCTGATATAGTCGGTCTTATTATCCTGGACCAAGGAAGGAATCAGGTGCATCTGCTTGGTGTAAGGTAAGAGGTCAATTCCCCAACAGAGGTCCGCTGCAATGAGGAGATTAAGGTCTGGAAAATATAGACAGGCTTGCCCCCTAGCATGCCCATCAACAGAGGCTACTAGGATACTGCCATCTCCAAAAAGGTCACAAATCGGACCATAGGGAAAATTTGAATAGTGCTGATTTGCCTTGATAACAGTCAGTCTCTTCTCAAAATCAGCTGGTAAAAACTCTTTAAAAATCAAATCCTTGAGCTTGGGTTTCTGGTAAACTTCAAAAACCTCTTGAGTCAGGATAAATTGCGCATTCGGGAAAAAACTAGCCCCTCCTAAATGGTCTGGATGGAGATGAGACAACATGACATAGGTAATCTCTTCTGGCCTAATTCCTTTTGCCTTCAATAAGTATGAAATCTGATCTCTTTCCGTCATCTGAACAGGAGTTCCTAGACGGTAAAAACCATATCGAAGCTTCGTCTTAATATCATAGTGATAGCCAGTATCATAAAGCAGATAGCCCTTGTCTCTGTGCTTAATCAGAAAGACGCCAGCTGGAAAGGTCATCTTTTTATTCTTGACTCCCTTAAACAGCAAACCTGCATAACTGGTACAGTAGCCGGCCGGGAAATAATCAATGCTTTCGATAATCTTTGACATACTGGTCAATCCCTTCTGAAATACTGATTTTAGGGCAATAACCCAAGTCTCGCTCCGCCTTGCTGATGTCCAGTGTCTGGCTATACCTCAGTAAATAATAGGTGTAGCGTGTCAGAGCTGGCTCACCTTTGAGTTTCAAGGTCTTATAAAGAAACTCTAAACCATTGGCAATAGCTGACAGAAGAGGAGCTGGTACTCTTCTGTATGTTATCGGATAACCCAAACCTCTCAGGGTTTCTTCTATCAGACTCCTAAATTCCCTTGGTTCTCCATTGGTGATGTTATATACTTCACCACTAGCTTGAGGGGCCTCTAGAGCCAAGCGAATGGCCAGAGCAACATTTTCCACACAGGTCATATCCATGAGCTGACGACCGTCCCCTATCAAGGGAATGCCAATCTTCTGACTGAGTTTGAGAACCCGGGGCAAAATACTGGTATCCCCAATCCCAAAAAGCCCACGAGGTCGTAAGATTATACTAGGAACATCGGGATAATCCTTAAACAGCTTCTCCGAAGCTAGTTTACTACGAATGTAGTTATTTAGATTATTTTCCTGAGGCGCATCGCATTCTTTGATAGATATCTGATCTCTAGGAGTAGCATAGATGCTAGGTGAGGATACGTAAACCAAGCGTTGGATACCCGTCTCCCGACAAGCCTCTAAAACATACTTGGTCCCCAAGACATTTGTCTGGTAGAAATCTTCCCAAGGTCCCCAGACGGTAGAAAGAGCACCCGCATGCACAACCATGTCCATACCCTGAGAAGCCTGAGTCAAATCCTCTTGCTTGGTCAAATCTCCCTGAAAAAATGATACTAGGGAGCTCTCCAAAGACTGACCCGCCTTGTGATTGCGTCCAAAAGCGCGTACCTGATAGCCCTGCTGACTGAGCTCTTCAACAACATACTTGCCTAGAAAGCCCGTAGCACCTGTTACCAATACTTTCTTCATTTTTTACTTCTCCTTGTCCCCTAAGAGCCGATGTATTTCGCTCTTCAGAATCTCTGTTGGCTGATAGACTTGGGCTGCGCGACTGAGTTTGTTCAAGTCTGGCCAGTCAGCTCTAGCCAATAACTGATCAAAAGCTCGCCCAATCGCTTCCGTATCCTCTCGTTTAGCAGTCAGGGCAATCCCTGCCTCTAGCCCGCGAACCGCATAGTCATACTGATCATAGTCATGAGGGAGAATCAAGGCAGGCTTGCCATAGATAATACATTGGTAAAAAATACCCGCACCGCCATGATGAATTACATAATCCATCTGAGAAATGTATTCCTTATAGGGAAGATAGGATACCACCGAAACATTGTCCATGATCTCCTCACATTGGAAGTCTTGTCCGCCAAACCCCAGAGTCACAAAGAAGTGACAGTCTGGATGGGCTTTTGCCAATTGTTGGGTCTGGTAGAGGAGGTTGTCTTTGGCCCATGCTAGCTGAGTCCCACAAGATACAAGGACTTTCTTATGATTTGCATAAGGACCCAAATCTAGGGGATAATTCTCTGCCCTCTCAATCGAAGACCCAAAAGGTCCCACCCAAAGGTAATGCTCTGGAAAACCACTTTTCAGCTCCAATTCTTTCATCCCAATCCCTAAGATAGAATAGGGGGAATAGATAGTTTCTTGACCTTTCTGATTGTAGAACTTAAAATCGTAACGTTTTAAGCGTTCTCTCAATAAAAAGGTTACGATTCGTTTCCCTAAACGAGTCACTTTTCTCCCCAGCCATTGCTGGACAGATTGGAACGGTGTCTTTGGACTGCCCATTCCTCCAAAGAAACAAGGCGGTCCATCTGTCGTTTCAATGGCAAATTGTGTCGCCATGGTTGTTATCCAAGGAATTCCCAACTGTTCCGCTACTAACCCCCCAGATAAGGTGATGAAGTCGGCAATCACAATATCAGGTCGATTTTCCTGCCACTCTTGCACTAGTTGGTCAGACACCACATCGATCAAATCAAGACTAGCTGACAACTGTCGATAAGCAGAAATAAGGTTTAATTGCCCTTCATTGTTGGCTACGCGCTCAAATTCATCTACAGAATTTTCTAAAATGGGAATCACCTGGAATCCCATCTCCTCTGCAACAGCTTTTCGTTGCGGTCCTGTAAATAATCGAATCTCATACAAGGGATCCTTCAACAAGGGTGCGAGTAGATTCAAGGTTGGGAAGAGATGCCCACTTAAGGGCACTACAACCACATCAATTTTGATTTTTCTCATATGTCTAGGATAGCAAATTTTTAAAAAAAGAACTACCAAAATGATAGTTCTTTCCAGCATTATTTAGCTTCTTTTTCACTTTAAGAATTAGAACAATTCCTTATAGAAGGCAATAGTTTCTTCTAATGTTGGCATAAATGGATTTCCTGGTGCACAGGCATCAATCAAGGCATTCTTAGAAAGGTAGTCAAAGTCAAAATCTTTTTCTTGGATACCGAGTTCAGTTAGTTTCTTCGGAATGCCTACTGTTTCAGACAATTTTTCAATCTCAGCGATAGCGTAGGCAGCACATTCTTGGTCTGTTTTCCCTTCAACATGAAGTCCCAAGGCTTTAGCTACATTGCGGAAAGCTTCTGGTACACGTTTAGCATTTTCACGCTCAACAACAGGGAGAAGCATGGCACAGCAAACACCATGTGGTAAATTATATACTGCACCGAGTTGGTGAGCCATTGAGTGAACATAACCCAGACCAGCATTGTTAAAGCTCATACCACCGAGGAAGATGGCATTGACCATCGCCTCACGCGCTTCAATATCATGGCCATTTGCTACGGCACGAGGGAGGTACTCCTTGATGAGTTCAATCGCTCCGATAGAGAGTTTCTTGGTCACATCATAAGCACCCGGTGTTACCAAGGCTTCGACAGCGTGGGTAAGAGCGTCCATACCTGTTGCTGCTGTCAATCCTTTCGGTTTTGAAAGCATGAGTTCTGGATCATTAACAGAGATAAGGGCTAGGCTGTTCTTATCTACCATTACCATTTTGACTTTGCGTTCTTCGTCAGTAATGACATAGTTGATGGTGATTTCTGCTGAAGTTCCAGCCGTTGTATTGATCGCAACCACTGGCAACCCTTTTTTAGCAGACTTGTGGAGGCCTTCGTAGTCCTGTGGCTTTCCACCATTTGTCGCAATGATAGAGATACAACTAGCCGCATCCTGAGGAGATCCACCTCCAAGACTGATGATGAAGTCACAACCATGCTCTTTCAGGGCAGCCACTCCGTCTGTGACGTTCTTGCAAGTCGGATTTGGCTCAACATCGCTAAAGATCACATATTCAATCCCTTCAGCATCTAATGGTTTTAGGACCTTAGGTAAAATATCACTGCCTTCGATGAACTTATCTGTCACCAAAAGGGCCTTCTTATACCCAAGTTCCTTGATATACGGACCTACTTCATTTACAACGCCTTTACCGATAAGGTTAACTGCCGGAACGTAAAATGTAGCCATGTGCTTTTCCTCCTGCGCCTCTGCGCTATTTGATTATTTACTATAAGTATACGATGTTATAGGGTGTTTTGCAAACATTTGTAAGCGTTTTAAGTAAAAAATCAGTAAAGAAGCACTGGTCACGTTTTTAAACAAAAAAGCTCCAAAAAGATGGATTTCATCTCATTGGAACTTTTGCTTAATCATTATTGTTTCGTTAAGACTACTCGGTCAGATGCCTCTCGGTCCATATCATCAATAATCATTTGATTACCATTAACCGCGTAAATTTTAACATCATCTCCGATAATGACACGTTGATTTTCGGGATCAAAGGTGACTTGCTTGATTTCCTTATCTCCATCTGACTCGACCTCAGTCCATGTACCAATTTTACCTGTTACAACAAGAGTAATCTGGTCATTCTCATCTTTTCCAGTATAGGTACCATCGATGTTCGTAGGTTGAGCTACTGGGGCGTCCTGGCTTGAGGATGCCTGTGGTTGGCTGGCACTTGTAGCAGCACTAGAAGATGACTCTTGTTGAGTAGATGATTGTTGAGCAGATTGCTGGGTAGGTGCTTGTGTCTTAGATCCACAAGCTGCTAATAGACTAAGAATTGCTAGGAAAGCAATAGAAAGTGTGAATGTTTTGATTTTCATAGCGATTTCCTTTCTTTTGTGCTAATGTATTTCTGAAATCGTTTTCGAGTTTTCCTCCTCCCAGTATAGCAACTTAAGTCCAGAAGGTCAACTAGCCCCATCGCTTCCAACCAAACTCGCTCGCACTTCCGAGATAAAGTAGAGTGACCCCGTCACGAAAAGCAGGTCCTGGTCATTGGCCTTTTCTTCAAATTCTCTGATAAAATCGCCATAAGAAGAAATCAAATCGTAACCCGCCACATCCTTCTCATCCAAAGAACCTTGGTAGTCAAAGCCCGTTACCTTAAGTTCCACCTGAGGCAACTGCTCAGATAGATAGCCTAACATCCCTTGATAATCCTTGCGTTTAAGAGCCCCAAAAAGAATGTGAACTTGATAGCCTTGCTGGATTTTCCCTTGGATAAACTCGACCAGACGGGTTAAAGCTGGAAGATTGTGAGCTCCATCTAGGTAGATTTGCGGACGAATCCGTTCCAATCGACCCGCCCAGTGAGTCTCTTGCAATGCCTGTCTGACAAGCTCTTCTTCGACACCTCCCTCTCTTGACGCCATAAACAGAAGAAAAGTTTGTAAAGCCAAGGCGGCATTTTCTTGCTGGTAGGCGCCTTCCAAGCCGATTTTAAGCTGGGAAAATCTTGCAAGGCTACTTGAAAAATCCCCAGCATTCAATGTGAAGTCTCGCCCAGCTTGATAAAATTCAACAGCTAACTCTCTCGCTTTACTTTGACAGACAAGCTCCGCTTCTGGAGTAAGCTTGGCAATGACCGCCTTCCTGCCAGCCTTGAAGATACCAGCTTTCTGCTCTGCTATTTCCTCCAGACTGTCACCCAAGGTCTCCTGATGATCTAGCCCAACGGAAGTAATAACTGCAATTTCTCCTGTTACGACATTAGTGGTATCAAGTAGACCACCAATCCCCACTTCTAGTAAAACTAAATCCACCTCTTGTTCCCTAAAATAAAGAAAAGCAATCAGGGTCAACAACTCAAAGAAAGATAATTGGTCATGTGTTTCCAAAAGAGCTTTTTCCATCTCCTTGACCTGCTCCGCCAAACGGATAAAATCTGCATCAGCAATCGGTTGTCCATTGATGCAGATTCGATCATGGATGCTGATAATATGAGGAGAGGTAAAGGTCCCAACTTTTTTCCCATGAACTGCAAACAACTCCCTCATAAAGGCAATAGTTGACCCCTTGCCATTCGTTCCTGTTACATGGATAATGGGATAAGTCTTCTCAGGATTCCCTAGTAAATCCACTGCTCGCTGCATTCGTCCAAGTCCAGATCTAAAGTTTAAACCAATCCGACTATGGAGCCATTCTTCTACTTCAAACATACATCTCCTTAACAAAATCCAATCAACTATCGCACCAAAGTATTACTGCAAGTAAAAAACGAGGCCGGGACAACAATCCCGACCTCTTACCTGGTTAGCTAATTACTAGCTACTATAAATTTCAACGTTGGCTAAAAACATCCCTCGGACATACCAGTTCTCTCTTACTTTAAGGAACTGGGCTAAAAACGTCCCCCGGACGTTCCAACTCTCTCCAATTTCTGGGAGTTGGGCTGATACAGTCTCCCAGACTGTATCACTCCTCCATAAAGCTGTTGAAGACTTCTTCAATCATGTTCCATTCGTCTTCTGAATCTTCTGGAATTGGTTGTAATTCCCCTTCTGTTCCATCTTCATTTTCAGTGAATGAGTAAGCTTGGATTTCAACTTGCCCGTCTTCGTCTTCTTCTGCGTTAACTGGCACTAGAAGAACATAGTTTTTACCAAATTCTTCTTTTCCATCAATGGTCAAAAGGATTTCAAATAAAGTTTCATTTCCTTGCTCATCAACAAGTGTAATCAATTCACGTTCTTCGTGGTCATGGTTGTGATCGTGTGACATAGTTTCTCCTCTGCCTTAAAATTTTCTATCTAAATAATTTTGCAAAATCAGCTGGGCAGCTAATTTATCAATGACTTTTTTTCGCTTATTGCGACTGATGTCTGCCTGCTCAATCAGCATACGCTCGGCTGCAACCGTGGTCAGGCGCTCATCTTGATAGTCTACTGGTAAACCAAAAATCTCTTCTAGTTTTGATCCGTAGGCTTGACTGGCTTCTACCCGCGGACCGCTGGTATTGTTCATGTTTTTAGGTAAGCCCACTACAAAACGGTCAACCTTATAGCTATCAACCAATTCCTCAATCCGGTCAAAACCAAACTGACCCTGTTCCTCATTGATTTGGATAATTTCAAGGCCCTGAGCCGTAAAACCTAGTGGGTCACTAATGGCAACGCCTACCGTTTTTGAACCAACGTCCAATCCCATAATTCTCATAGATTATAGATCGACTCCTTGTCCTTTAAGGTAATAGCGCACTAATTCTTCAACGATTTCATCACGTTCATACTTACGGATTTGATTTCGTGCATTGTTGTAACGAGGAACGTAGGCAGGGTCACCACTCAATACATAACCGACGATCTGGTTAATTGGATTGTAGCCCTTGTCGTTCAATGAAGCATAGACGTCTGTCAAGGTTTCGCTAATTTCTTTCTTATTGGAATCATCCAATTTAAACCGTACAGTTTCTTCAGTAAATCCCATTCTAACACCCTCTTTCCTTAGAATAGTACTATTATAGCATATTTCCTTACGTTCCACAATTAAGTAAGTCTATTTATTTGGATTTTCTATTGTTCTGTCGCTCCATTTGCTATTCTATCTTCGATATATTGGCTTGGTTCATTTTTCAAAAGAGTCTCTAAGCCAATATTCTTTAGATATTCTACTTGCGCCGCCTTTTTGACATCTAAAATTTGAAAATCATAAGTCGTAGTAGTTTCCATCTCTGTCTCGCTGATTAACTGAGTCTCAACCGTAAAACCTTCTAACTTACGTGCTTCTTGGAGACTTTCATCTTTCTCCTCGGCTTCCGCGAAGGCTTTCTTTGTAGCTTCAAGACCGTGGTCAGCAATAAAGGATTTCAACTCCTCACTTAAGGGCCGTGTCTGCCGGATGACCAATTTTAGAAATTGTTTCCCTTTATAAGTAATGGTTTGTGATTGTTTAGTCCCATTTTCTGACTCAGGGAAAATCAAAGTTTTGGTCACAACCGTGTTCTTCTCAGCATTATCTAAAACTGGTAAAGTGGATTGGAGAGTCTCAGATGTCGTTGTTGAAGTGGTAGTTGCTCCCTTTTTTTGCCCACAACCAACAAGCAAAAAGAGAAGGGCAAAACTAGCAATTAGTAACTTTTTCATAATTCCTCACATGATTTTTGAAATAAAAGAGTAAACAAGGCCAGGAGTCACTCCCAGCCTTGATGTTTATAGAGCTGCACGTAATCGTGCTTCTGCATTTTCTACATTACGGACAGAGCGTGGTAAAAAGGCACGGATATCATCTTCTTTATAACCGACCTGCAAGCGTTTCTCGTCAACAAGAATCGGACTTTTTAGAATCCGTGGTGTTTCCATGATCAGGTTGAGCACTTCATTGACACTAAGATCTTCGATGTCAACTCCTAAAGCTTTCGCATAGCGGTTTTTTGATGATACAATGCTGGCAATTCCATTATCTGTCTTTGTCAGAATATCAAGTAATTCTTCTCTCGTAATTCCTTCTTTGCCAAGGTTTTGTTCTTTATAACTTAGCTGGTGGGCATTGAGCCAGGTCTTCGCTTTTTTACAGCTTGTGCAACTGGAGACTGTATATATTTTAATCATGTACCTACCCCTTTCGCTACATGTTACTATCAGTTTAGTCTATTATACCATAAAAAGCATCGGACTTGGGACCTATTTTAAAAAAAAATTTAACTTTTTCGCGATTTTCGTACTTTTTTCTTGACAAATCACAAACTATAGCCATTCCTTGTACTTCTTAATGTAAAATTTCTTCATAACTGTGACACTAAACATATACAAGAAAATAATACAGATTAAGAACAAGAAGTAAGGCAGTCCCAATGGAGCTAAACGAAGGATATGTACTAGAGGTCCATAAGGTAGACTGGTTACAAAAAAGGCAGCAACTAAAGTCATCAAAATCACAAGCCAAGCTGGTCTGCTCTGTACAAAAGGAACTTTTGCTGTACGAAGCATGTGGATCACCATTGTTTGAGACCACATAGATTCAATGAACCATCCTGTTTGGAAAAAGATAATAAACTGAAGGGCTGATTCAGACCCATGAACATAATCATGTCCTGTCATCAATGGAACAATGATAAAGTAAAGGAAGATAAAGGTCAAAATATCAAAGATAGATGAGATAGGCCCCATCCAAACCATAAATCGGGTAATGGATTTTGCTTCCCATGTGTGGGGTTGTTTTAGGAAGTCTTGATCCACATTATCAAACGGCAAAGCCACACAGGATAAATCGTAAACTAAGTTTAGGACAATTAGATGAACAGGAGACATTGGTAGAAATGGCAAGAAGATACTTGCAACTAGAAGGGAGAATATATTCCCAAAGTTTGAACTAACTGTCATCTTAATGTACTTGGTCATGTTGGCGTAGACCTTACGACCTTCAACGATACCAGTTTCAAGAACCATGAGATCCTTATCTAGCAAAATAACATCCGCTGTTTCCTTGGCAATATCGACTGCAGTATCAACGGAAATGCCAACATCTGCCACCTTCATAGATGGAGCATCGTTAATACCATCTCCCATATAACCAACACTATGACCATTTCTTTTTAGCTGTAGAATGATGCGAGCTTTTTGGTCAGGAGACAATTTAGCAAATACTGTTACACTTTCAACCACTTCTGCCAACTGCTCATCTGACATCTGGTCGATATCTACCCCTAAAAGGATGTGTTCAATGTCCAAACCAACTTTCTCACAGATGGCTTGCGTTACTTTTTCATTATCCCCAGTTAAAATCTTAGTCTTAACACCATGTTCAAGTAAAGCCTTGATTGCAGGTGCCGCTGAAGGTTTTGGTGGATCCAAGAAGGCAAGATAACCGGTCAGGATCATATCCTTTTCATCTTTGACTGTATAGCTATAGCCTTCTTGTATATCCGTCTTATAGCCAATCCCTAAGACACGTAGCCCTTGTTTATTTAATTGTCCGACTTCTGCTAAGATTTCTGCACGAATGGCATCCGTCAAAGGAGTTATTTCGCCATGATACTCTACACGAGATGAAATCGTGAGCATTTCTTCTAAGGCTCCCTTGGTCACCATACTGACAGTCCCCTCATCATCTTTTACAATGACGCTCATCCGTCTACGTTCAAAGTCAAAGGGAAGTTCATCAATTTTTTGAAATGTTTGATCTAGATTTTGTAGAAGGCTGTGTTCTTTCGCTTCTTTTTCTGTCCGTTTGATAATAGCTCGGTCCATCAGATTCTTTAAACCTGTTTGGAAATAAGAATTTAGATAAGCTCTACGTAAGACAGTAAGGTCCAAATCTCCATGGATATCCAAAGGATATTCCAACACAATCTCGTCCTGAGTTAAAGTCCCTGTTTTATCTGTGCATAAGATATCGATGGCACCTAAGTCCTGGATGGCGTTGAGTTTTTTAATCACGACCTTTTCTTTAGCCATGATGATAGAACCTTTTGCTAGACTAGCTGTAATGATCATCGGCAACATTTCTGGTGTAAGACCCACACCAACACTAAGGGCAAAGACGCCTGCTTCCAACCAGTCACCGTCTGTCAAACCATTGGCGAAAAATACAATGGGAACCATGACCAGCATTAATCGAATGAGCAACCATGAAACAGTGTTCATTTCACGTTCAAAAGAAGTTGGTTCATCATAGGTATTCAGAGTCTGTTCAATAGCTCCCATCATAGTATGATCACCAACTGCCAAAACCATCGCTTTTGCACTACCAGATATGACATTTGTTCCCATAAAAGCGAGGGATTCAGATTCTAGCAAACTATCCAATGAGGGTTGTTCCACTTTTTCTAAAGCAATTTTTTCGACCGCATCACTTTCTCCAGTCAAACCTGACTGTTGAACAAAAAAGTCGCGTGATTCAAATAAGACGACATCTGCAGGAATCATGTCCCCTGCACTTAATTTCACAATATCTCCTACCACCAAATCATCAATCGGTATTTCTTGCACTTGACCTTCCCGAATAACCGTTGCAGTGTTGACAATCAATTTTGAAAGGTTGGTTGTTGCCCTATCACTTCGCAACTCTTGGACAAAACGGATACCTCCTGAAATCAAAATTAAGACAACAATAATGATAGATGTCGTTGGATCCTCTTGACCAGGTTTGGCAAGCCAGACGTTTGTAACGAGAGAAATGAAGGCAATCACAAGCAAAATAATTGTGAATGGATTGATGATAGACTCGTAAATCTTTTTAATGATTGAATCTTCTTGACCCTTGGTGATAGTATTTTCGCCATAAAGGTCACGGTTTTCTTCAACTCGTTCTTGGCCCAGTCCATCTAGACTTGTATGATAAAAAGCGAGACTATCTTTTAATGATGTTTGAATAGCTGTTGCTAATCTTTCTTTTGTAGTTTTCATTGGTTTCTCCTATCTGTATGAATGGCGATTTCACACACAGGGACCAATCACTTTATGAGGGCAGAACGACACAAATCAGCGATTGGCTGTGTATGTGCGGTTCTGGATGATCGTCAATTTGCATCGTTTGTCTCCTTTCTTTGTTCTAAAACAGCAGAAAGTCCTACCATAAAATGGTAGGACTAAAAACTCATTATCTGTTTTCGTTCAAGCTTTAACTCCATAGGGCAATGAAATGAGCTTAGTCTTGACCTTCGCGACCAGGACTGTTGACCAACGAGTAGTGTCTCCACTGCTTTGCGGTAGTCATCCGTATCCCTATGGTAGCCTCACCTACCGTTTTCGCCTATCAGTATAAACCTTTCAATAGTAAAAGTCAATGATTTATCTCATTTTTCTTAGATAACAATCAATTCCTTTGGAGCAAGGGTCAATAATTCGCAACCTGTATCCGTAATGAGGATATCATCTTCGATCCGCACCCCGTATTTGCCATCCAGATAGATGCCCGGCTCATCGGTCAAGACCATGCCGGCCTTGATTGGCTCTTCTGACTTGCCAAAGTAAGGAATTTCATGGATATCCAGACCAATCCCGTGGCCAATCCCGTGGCTGAAGTAAGGTCCGTAGCCTGCATCGTTGATAATCTGACGCGGAATCCGGTCAAAATCAATACAGCTGAGTCCAGCTTTAGCCGCTTCTATCAGAGCTTGATTGCTACGAAGGACAATATCATAAATTTCCCGCTCTTCATCTGTCACCTGCCCCACATGAACAGTCCGCGTCATATCGCTGACATAGTGATTGTAGTAGCAACCAAAGTCCATGGTCAGGGTTTCACCATTTTGGATGACCTTGTCACTAGCCACACCGTGCGGCATAGCAGAGCGGTAGCCCGAAGCGATGATAAAGTCAAAGGACGCGCCTGAAGCACCTAACTGGCGCATGCGGGCATCCAAAAAGTTCATAACAGCCAGCTCTGTCGTCTGACCAGGCTTAATAAAGTCTAGCACGTCTAGGAAGGCTTGGTCAGAAATCTGGCAGGCCTTGCGAATGGTCGCGATTTCTTGCTCATCCTTGATCATGCGCAGATTTTCGATAAAGCCTGTCATCGGCACCAGCTCATGACCAGCAAACACACTTTCCAGCATCTTGAAGTAAGCATAGGAAATCTCGTCATCAAAGCCAATTTTTCCCAGCTTGTCGTCCGCTATAATTTTAGCAATTTCACCAACCGCATCTCGCGTTTCAACAATATCAAAGCCCTCAACCACGCCCTTGGCAATAAGAGTATAACGAGAATCCGTCAGAAAAATCCGACGCGACTTGCTAATGAAAACTGTCGCCTCTGTCCCGCTGAAACCAGTCAGATAGTAGATATTCTTCAGATTGGTTACTAGGACAGCATCACACTCTGTCTGTTTTAAGGCTACTTCAAATTTTTCAACTCTTGATAACATGAGAAAACCTCCGTAAAATGATTTAATTTATTATAGCAAAAAAATACCGAAAATAATACAATCTATATCGCTAGGATTAGATAAAATTGACATTTGAAAGCGCTTAATGTATAATTTCTGTTAAACAAGAAAGAATGTGGTAACGATATGAATAAAACAGAATTGCTGTTACAAAGACTAGATGAGATTGGTCAGTCTCTAAAAAATTCGAACCAAGCACTAGCTTTGCTGGCGCTTGGTTCTTGCGGAACAGAAAGAGAACGATTGGATCAGTACTCAGATTTAGACTTCTTTGTTATTGTAAAAGATGGCTACAAGCAGACCTATATCCAAGATCTAACCTGGTTAAGTAAGCTAGAACCAATTGCATTTCACTATCAAAATACAGTGGACGGACATAAAGTTCTATTTGAAGATGATATTTTTTGTGAATTTGCTGTCTTTGAAGCTCACGAATTAGTAAACATTCCCTTCTCTGAAGGCAAGATTATCTGGAAGGAGGTCGGTTTTGATGGAACAATCTGCCAGCCACAAAGATTGCCATCAAAAGAAAATAGAGACCGTGAATGGCTGTTGGGAGAAATTTTATGCAATCTATATATAGGACTAGGTCGCTATCAACGAGGCGAAAAATTGGCTGCTTATGATTTCATCCAAAACAGATCCGTCAAGCTTTGGACCGAACTAATCAATTTGGAAAAAACTTCTAAATCTGATTTTATAGATATTTTTAACAGCAACAGAAGATTTGAAAAAGGTTATCCAAATGAGGCCAAACAATTGCCTCACTTCTTGCAAGGTTACGAACGAATTTCTGAATCTGCTCAGGCACTCCTAGAATATCTTGATAAACACTATCCTCTTAACCCATTTATAAAAGAAAAAATTCGTAATCTATTATAAAAAAGACTCTACCTAAAAAAGCAGAGCCTTTTAAATCTTATTTTAACTTTCCTTTCAAATAGTGTCCTGTGTAGCTGGCTTCATTGGCCGCTACTTCTTCTGGAGTTCCTGTTGCGATGATGGTTCCACCACCGACACCGCCCTCAGGTCCCAAATCAATAATATGGTCTGCCGTCTTGATGACATCCAGATTGTGCTCGATAACGAGGACTGTATTGCCATCGTCGACAAAGCGAGCTAAAACCTTGAGCAAGCGAGCGATGTCCTCAGTATGAAGTCCTGTCGTTGGCTCATCCAGAATGTAGAAAGATTTTCCTGTCGAGCGTTTGTGGAGTTCGCTAGCCAATTTCATACGCTGGGCTTCTCCTCCAGAAAGCGTGGTAGCTGGTTGACCTAGTGTTACATAGCCCAGCCCCACATCCTTGATGGTCTGAAGTTTGCGTTGAATCTTGGGAATGTGTTGGAAAAATTCGACTGCGTCATTAACCGTCATGTCCAAAACCTGCGAGATATTCTTTTCCTTGTAGTGAACTTCTAAGGTTTCACTGTTGTAGCGAGTCCCATGGCAGACTTCACAAGCCACGTAAACATCTGGCAAGAAGTGCATCTCAATCTTGATAATCCCGTCACCTGAGCAGGCTTCACAACGACCACCCTTGACGTTGAAACTGAAACGGCCCTTCTTGTAGCCTCGAATCTTGGCCTCATTTGTCTGGGCAAAGAGGTCACGAATATCGTCAAAGACACCTGTATAGGTAGCTGGATTGGACCTCGGCGTCCGTCCGATTGGACTCTGGTCAATATCAATCAGACGATCGACATGCTCAATCCCCGTAATCGTTTTAAACTTACCAGGTTTGTCTGAATTGCGGTTTAGCTTCTGCGCAATGGCTTTTTTGAGAATACTGTTAATCAAAGTCGATTTCCCTGAGCCGGATACCCCCGTCACAGCGATAAATTTTCCTAATGGGAAGCGGGCAGTAACATTTTGTAGGTTATTTTCACGCGCTCCTGTCACCTCGATAAAGCGGCCATTTCCTACACGGCGCTCGTCTGGTACTGGAATGGCACGTTTACCTGACAAGTACTGACCTGTGATAGACTTGCTGTTGCGAGCTACCTGCTTAGGCGTACCTGCAGCGACAATCTCCCCACCAAAAACACCTGCACCAGGACCAACGTCAATCAGATAATCTGCCTCACGCATAGTATCTTCGTCATGTTCCACCACGATAAGGGTATTACCCAAATCACGCATTTTTTTCAGACTGGCAATGAGACGGTCATTGTCCCTCTGGTGAAGTCCAATCGACGGCTCATCCAGGATATAGAGGACTCCTGAGAGGTTGGAACCAATCTGGGTAGCCAAGCGAATACGCTGGCTCTCTCCACCTGAAAGGGTCCCTGCCGAACGAGATAGGGTCAGATAATTGAGTCCAACGTTATTGAGGAAGGTCAAGCGGTCCTTGATTTCCTTGAGAATGGGGCGGGCGATGATGGCTTCGTTTTCAGAAAGGGTCAACTGACTGACTAATTCCAAGTGGTCTGCGATAGACAGGTCTGAAATCTCTCCAATATGTGGCCCTTGCTCACCGCCAACACGAACAGACAAGGCCTGGTCGTTAAGACGATAGCCATGACAAGTTCCGCAGGTCAGTTCATTCATATAGAGACGCATCTGGGTGCGAGTATAGTCACTATTCGTCTCGTGGTAGCGACGTTTGATATTACCAATAACTCCCTCAAAAGGAATGTCAATATCCCGCACACCACCAAATTCATTCTCATAGTGGAAATGGAATTCCTTGCCATCTGAACCATAGAGAATCAAGTCCTTATCCTCTTCTGACAGGTCCTCAAAAGGCGTGTCCATATCCACACCAAAGGCTGTCATGGCCTGCTCTAACATGTTTGGATAGTAGTTTGATGAGATAGGATTCCAAGGTGCTAGCGCCCCCTCACGTAGCGTTTTGCTGGAATCTGGCACCACTAGGTCGATATCCACCTCCAGCTTGATTCCCAAACCATCACACTCACTACAAGAACCAAAAGGAGCATTGAAGGAGAAGAGGCGAGGCTCTAACTCTGGTACGGTAAAACCACAAACTGGACAGGCATAGTGCTCAGAGAAGAGTAACTCAGAATCGTCCATAGTATCAATAATGACATAACCTTCTGCGATACGAAGGGCAGCCTCAATGGAATCAAAGAGACGGCTACGGATACCCTCCTTGATGACAATACGATCAACCACGACATCAATATTGTGTTGCTTGCTCTTGGATAGCTCTGGTACTTCGGTCACATCATAGACCTCCCCATCCACTCGGACGCGGACATAACCATCTTTCTGAATCTTTTCAATGACACTCTTATGTTGCCCTTTTTTCTTACGAATGACAGGGGCCAAGATTTGTAAGCGTTGGCGTTCAGGCAACTCCAAGACCTGATCGACGATTTGCTCCACAGAAGAAGCTTTGATAGCCCCGTGTCCGTTGATACAGTAAGGCGTCCCCACACGTGCGTAGAGGAGACGCAGATAGTCATTGATTTCAGTCGTTGTCCCGACGGTCGAACGAGGATTTTTACTGGTCGTTTTTTGGTCGATGGAAATAGCTGGGCTGAGGCCATCAATGGCATCTACATCTGGTTTTTCCATGTTGCCCAAGAACTGACGAGCATAGGCTGATAGACTCTCTACATAGCGACGTTGCCCCTCCGCATAGAGGGTATCGAAGGCTAGGCTGGATTTTCCAGATCCTGACAAGCCCGTTACGACGACCAGCTTGTCTCTTGGAATCTCCACATCGATATTTTTTAAGTTATGGGCACGAGCCCCATGAATGACAATTTTATCTTGCATCTTTGTTCTTTCTAGTCCATTATTGCTTTCCATTATACCAAAAAATGTGAAATTCTATTACCCAAAAAGCTGTTTTTATAGTATAATAGTACGGTGCAAAAAATGAATCACTGAATAGTAGGAAAGGATAGGGGATATGAAACAAGTTTTTCTCTCAACAACAACTGAATTTAAAGAGATCGACACGCTTGAACCGGGTACTTGGATCAACCTCGTCAATCCTACACAAAATGAATCACTGGAAATCGCCAACGCCTTTGATATCGACATCGCCGATCTCCGGGCACCGCTCGACGCGGAAGAAATGTCTCGTGTAACCATCGAAGATGCGTACACTCTAATTATCGTGGACGTCCCCGTCACCGAAGAAAGAAACAATCGCACCTACTACGTAACGATTCCGCTGGGGATTATCATCACAGAAGAGACCATTATCACTACCTGCTTAGAGCCACTGCCTGTACTAGATATCTTTATCAACCGCAGGCTTCGAAACTTCTATACCTTCATGCGCTCTCGCTTTATCTTTCAGCTCCTTTATCGTAATGCAGAGCTTTATCTAACTGCCCTTCGTTCAATTGATCGCAAAAGCGAGCAAATTGAAAGTCAGCTCCACGAATCCACTCGTAACGAGGAATTGATTGAACTCATGGAGTTGGAAAAGACCATCGTCTATTTCAAGGCCTCACTTAAAACAAACGAGCGCGTGATTAAAAAACTGACCAGTGCAACTAGTAATATTAAGAAATACCTAGAGGATGAGGATATTCTTGAAGATACTCTAATCGAAACGCAACAGGCCATCGAGATGGCAGATATCTATGGAAACGTCCTTCATTCTATGACAGAGACCTTTGCCTCTATCATTTCCAACAACCAGAACAACATCATGAAGACTTTGGCACTTGTGACCATTGTCATGTCGATTCCGACCATGATTTTCTCAGCCTACGGGATGAACTTCAAGGATAATGAAATCCCTCTAAACGGCGAGCCTCACGCCTTCTGGTTAATCGTCTTTATCGCCTTTGCTATGAGTGTCTCGCTCACTCTCTATCTCATCCATAAAAAATGGTTCTAAGAGGAATCCCTATGTCTCAGATTGATTTACAAAAACTAACCAAGAAAAACCAAGAGTTTATCCACATCGCTACCCAACAATTTATCAAAGATGGCAAAACAGATACTGAAATCAAGGCTGTCTTTGAGGAAGTTATTCCTAAAATCCTTGAAGAACAAGCCAAAGGAACGACAGCTCGTTCCCTATACGGCGCTCCAACTCACTGGGCTCACAGCTTCACTGTCAAGGAGCAATATGAAAAAGAGCATCCAAAAGAAAATGACGATCCAAAACTCATGATTATGGACTCAGCCCTTTTTATCACCAGTCTCTTTGCATTGGTTAGCGCTCTAACTACGTTCTTCTCTAGAGATCAGGCTATTGGCTATGGGTTGATTACCCTCTTGTTGGTTGGTCTTGTTGGGGGAGTTGCCTTTTACTTTATGTACTACTTTGTCTACCGCTATTATGGACCCGATATGGAGCGTAGCCAGCGTCCTCCTTTCTGGAAATCTGTGCTCGTTATCCTGGCTTCTATGGTCCTTTGGTTAGCCGTTTTCTTTGGAACTAGCTTCCTACCAGCCAACCTAAATCCAGTCCTTGCTCCATTGCCTTTGGCTATCCTAGGGGCTGCCCTTCTCGCCCTTCACTTCTATCTCAAGAAACGTTTCAACATCCGAAGTGCAAGCGCGGGCCCATCACGTTATTAAGAAAAGTGAAAAGCTATGGCATATAGTCAATCCTTAGCTCAGCAGATTCGAAAAATTCTAGCACTCAAACTTCCTCCCCAAATTTTCGAAGAAGAGTTAGAAGAAAAGAAACTATTTGGTGGTCTTGCCTTTATGATTCGTGGGAAAATGGTCCTTACAGTCAGTTCCAGAAAGGACGAGCTGGTTATGGTGAGAATTGGCAAAGAAATGGAAAAGCAAGTTCTACCCCGAACAGGAGCTCATACCACATTGATGAGAGGGCGACCTTATCATGGCTATATAGACCTAGATATCGAAGGTCAAAAAGAACTTCCTTACTGGATTGATTTAGCTCTCTCCTATAATCAAGAGTTGACCAAGTAACGCATATCTAGTGAGATTAGAAAAACGAAAAGCAACTGCTCAGGCGGTTGCTTTTTACTACTTTCTTGATTTAAAAGCATTCTTCTGACATTCGCCATAGCTTTCTCCTATCTTTTTTGATAAAATAGGCTCAATCTATTTCTAGGAGGATGAGATATGGTTTCTACTATTGGTATTGTTAGTTTGTCTAGCGGTGTTATCGGAGAGGATTTTGTCAAACACGAAGTGGAATTGGGTATCCAACGCCTCAAGGATTTGGGACTCAATCCTGTCTTTTTGCCCCATTCGCTAAAGGGCTTGGACTTTATCAAGGATCATCCTGAGGCGCGTGCAGAGGATTTGATGCAGGCCTTTTCAGACGATAGCATTGACATGATCCTATGCGCCATTGGTGGGGACGATACCTATCGCTTGCTACCTTATCTTTTTGAAAACGACCAGCTTCAAAAAGTTATCAAACAAAAGATTTTTCTTGGCTTCTCAGATACAACCATGAATCATCTCATGTTGCATAAACTAGGGGTCAAGACTTTTTATGGGCAATCCTTTCTAGCAGACATTTGTGAATTAGACAAGAAGATGTTGCCCTATAGTCTCCACTACTTTAAAGAATTGATCGAGACGGGAAGAATCTCAGAAATCCGCCCTAGCGACGTTTGGTATGAGGAACGAACTGACTTTAGTCCCAAGGCCCTAGGAACAGCTCGTATCAGTCATGCAAATACTGGTTTTGACTTGTTACAAGGAAATGCTCAGTTTGAGGGAGAAATTCTCGGTGGTTGCCTTGAGTCTCTCTATGATAACTTTGACAATTCTCTATACGCAGACAGCACGGAGCTCTGCCAAAAGTACAAACTTTTTCCTGACTTATCCGACTGGCAAGGAAAGATTCTCTTGTTAGAAACAAGCGAAGAAAAGCCTGAGCCGGAAAACTTCAAAAAGATGGTACAGGCTTTGAAAGAAACTGGGGTATTTGAGGTCATCAGTGAACTCTTGGTCGGAAAACCTATGGATGAAACTTTCTATGACGACTATAAAGAGGCACTATTGGACATTATTGACAGCAATATCCCGATTGTCTATAATCTGAATGTCGGCCATGCGACACCAAGAGCCATTGTTCCCTTTTGCATCCATGCTTATGTGGATGCAAAAGAACAAGTCATTCGCTTTGACTATAACAAAAAATAGACAGTTTCTCTATTTTTGTGCTTTTGTATTGGTTTTCGTTACAATTTGTGTCTGAATTTATTGCATTTCGCTAATTTCTATGATATCTTTTTGAAGGAGGTATATATGACTAAACAAAAAATAAATCAAATTGTCGGTTCAATCGGGGCCTTTATCGGAATTATTGTATTTATCGCCTACATCCCACAAATTTTTGCCAATTTACAAGGCAACAAAGCTCAACCATTCCAGCCTTTATCCGCAGCAGTATCTTGTTTAATTTGGGTTATTTACGGATGGACAAAAGAACCTAAGAAGGATTGGATACTAATTATTCCAAACTCAGCTGGCGTTGTCTTAGGTGGACTGACATTTCTTACTGCACTATAAAAATTACTAGCATATAATCAAAAAGCTGAGATAAATCTCTCAGCTTTTTTCTATATTCTCAGATAATTAGACGCCTGCACTCACTAATTTCCGTTTTTCCACTCACAATCATTCTCATGGTCATCAACCAGACCTGCCGCCTGTAGAAAAGCCAAAACTGCGACTGGACCTGTAAACTTGAAGCCTTGTTTTTTGAGATCTTGAGATAACTTTTCAGACAAGACTGTTTTAGCAGGTGCTAGGTGATAGTCAGGAACATCATTGATGATGGTTTGCCCATCAACAAAAGACCAGAGATAGGCGTCAAAAGAGCCATAGGTTTTCTGGACTTGTAAAAATGCTTGGGCGTTGGCACGCGTCGCAAAGAGCTTAGCACGATTTCGGATGATGGCTGGATTCTCTAACAAGGCTTCCAACTCCCCATCTGTCATCTCTGCAACACGTTGGGCTTGGTAGTGGTGAAATACTTCTCGGAATCCTTGGCGTTTGTTTAGTACCGTTTCCCAAGACAGACCAGCCTGATAAGTCTCCATACAGAGCAGTTCAAAAAGAGCGCGGTCGTCATGAAGGGGTTTGCCCCACTCCTGATCGTGGTAGGCGATGTAGAGCGGATTGGTCATCTTGACCCACGAACAACGTTTTGGCATATTATTCTCCTATTTGACCAACATCTTAAGAGCTGACTTGATATAGTTCTCAGCTGTATCTGTCGTTCCTTCAAAGAATTTCTTGATTTTCTTGAGTTCGGTTGCCTTGTAGCCCAATGCCAACATGGCTTCCATAGCTTCTTCCAGTTCTTGGTTTTCAATGCTGGTTTGCACTGCGACCTTGGCAGGAAGGTCATCACTAGCCACAACTACCTTGCCTTCCAAGTCTAGCACCATCTGCTGGGCTGTTTTCTTACCAATTTTAGGGAACTTGGTCAAGTAGGTGATGTTCTTGGTCTCAATCGCCTGAACCAAGCCAGCATTGTCATCGGCAGCGATAATAGCAAGAGCTGATACAGGACCAATCCCAGAGACCGAGATCAGACTAAGAAAGAGCTTCTTCTCGTCTTCTGAGTGGAAACCGTAAAGCAGATGGGCGTCCTCACGAACAACTTGATGCACATAAATTTGAGTTTCTTGATTGACCTGATCTGAGTAAGCATAGGGATTGGCTACATGCAAGATATAACCGATACCATTCGCCTCTAGGACAATGTATTTAGCAGTGATTTTAGTAATGATTCCTTTTAGATATTCGTACATAGTTTTTCTCCATTATTTTGCCTATCTAGTATATCATATTTCCCCAAGACAGACTGCAACAAAAGGTGCAACCTCTGGTTGACAAATAGTACAGGAGATTGTATTCTCATTATAAGTAAAAATTGTTAGGATAGAGGTAGAAAAAGGAGGATAGAATGATGAAACTCGCAGAAAAACTATTTGAACTCCGAAAGGAAAAAGGTTGGTCACAGGAAAAGCTAGCTGAACAAATCAATGTTTCTCGGCAAAGCATCTCCAAATGGGAGTCTGGACAAGTCCTTCCTGAAATCGAAAAAATCATTGAATTAAGCAAGATTTTTCAAGTGACAACTGACTATCTACTACTGGATGAAAACTCTGAAAAAGGTTCCTCAGAAGTGATCTTGGAGGAAAACAAGGACAAATACTATAAAGAGGTTAAATCCTTTGGTATCTGGCAAGTGATTTATATTTTCGTCTTGGCTCTGGCTATCTATCTCTTTTTAGCTGGTTCGAGTTTCCCAGCCGAATTCACCGCCTGGATTTGGCTGACCTTCGTTCTCTTGATTGCTTCAGCTATTGCTATCAACAAGACTCTCAAAACCAAACAACGTTATCTTGATAAAGTGATTGGTCTTGAGAATCCTTCTGACAAAGACGACTCTACAAAAACTTGAATCACCTAGTTCAGTTTTCACAACACTTTTTATAGAACTGGTCTTGTCAAGCAAGTGTAAACCTCGTGTCAACTTGCCCAAATCCAATCAAAGTTCCCACCTTAGAAAAACTAAAAAGCCTTGTTCAAAGGGAACAAAGGCTTTTTGTGTTCTTAATATTTCCCCAACTCTCGAAGGCTGGTATGATTTTCCTGAATACGTCGGAACATCTTTTCCATATCCGACTTGGTGAAATGCACCAAAACAGGGCGTCCATGCGGACAGTTATAGGGATTGCCACATTGAGAAAGCTGATAAAGGAGCTGTCTGGCTGAGTAGTCATCGATACGATGGTTGGCCTTGATTGACCGCTTGCAGGACATCATGATAGCCAGCTCTGCTCGGTATTTCTTGATAGAAACTTCCTTGGTCAAGAGGAGCATGTCACACATCTCATAGATACCAGATTCGATTTCCTCTTCGGCCATCCAAATAGGATGTTCACGCAGGATAAATTGATTTTCTCCATACTCTGCTAGAAAGACGCCCACTTCCTCCAAAAGTGCCATTCTTTCCTTAAGACGAAGAGCATCATCCGCAGGAAATTCAAAGATATAGGGCACTAGGAGTTGCTGCTGGCTCTGATCAACATTACCAATGCTTTCACGATACTCCTCGTACTTAACCCGCTCCTGAGCTGCATGTTGGTCTATGATGTAGAGTCCATCTCGACCTTGGGCAAAGAGATAGGTCCCGTGCATTTGCCCGAAAAACTCTAGTTCTGGGAAACTAGATGACTCCTCTCGCTCCAGCTTATCATAAGCCTTATCGAGACTAGCAAGGTCTAGCTCTGGATGGTCTAGTTGGTCATAACTGACAGGCTTTCTCTCTGCAAAATGGAGTTTTGCAGGCTTGGTCAACTGGTCCAAGGTTTCCTTGGCAAACAGGGTCAAATCCTGCCCATCCTCAGTTAATTCAACCTGATGATCAGCTACCTCAGCTTGAGTCGTTCTTGTTACTTCTGTTTGTTCATAGTAGAGCGTATTTTCTTTGAGTGGGAGAATGGTTTGCTCTACCTTTTCATGATTACGCACGGTAGATTTGGCAAGATTTTCCAAGGCATCAGGTATCAAGGTCTGTTCCTTAAGACTCTTTGCAATAGCTTCTGAAACCAGCGCCATCAGCTCTCTTTCCTTAGAAATCCGTACCTCTTGCTTGGTTGGATGAACATTGACATCAGCCAGATAAGGATCGATATGGATGTGAATGACAGCCAGTGGAAAACGACCCACCATAAGCTTACTGCCATAACCGTCCAAAATAGCACGGTTGAGCAGGAAGTTTTTGATATAACGGCCATTGATAAAGAGACTGATATAGTTGCGGTTGGCTCGAGTCAACTCAGGCAAGGACACAAAACCTGAAATTTCGAAATCTAAATCAGAGTTTTCAATAGCAATCATCTTTTTAGCACTGGCTAAACCGTAAATCCCCGCGATAGCTTGGCGCAATTGACCTGTTCCCACTGTTCGTGTCATTTCCTTGCCATCACTAATCAAGCTGAAAGAAATCTCAGGATGGGCCAAGCCCAGGCGGTTGACAATATCGATGATATGAGACAACTCCGCTTGCTGGCTCTTCATATACTTGAGACGGGCTGGCGTGTTGAAAAAGAGGTCCTCTACACAAACCTTGGTCCCCACAGGGCTAGTCGCTGGTATGATTTCTTCGACTTCTCCTCCACGAGCCACTAGCTTGGTCCCATGACTTGCACCTTCCACCGCTGTCAACAAAGTTAAGACACTGACGGATGCGATAGAGGGCAGGGCTTCACCACGAAAACCGAGCGTCCGAATTCGAAAGAGGTCTGCTTGATTTTTTATCTTACTAGTCGCATGACGACGCAGGGCCAATTCCACCTCATCGTGGGCAATTCCATGACCATTATCTGTGATTTGAATCTTCTTAAGACCAGATTCCTCAATCTCAATGATAATCTGACTTGAACCCGCGTCAATGGCATTTTCTACCAACTCTTTGACCACACTGGCAGGACGTTCAATGACCTCTCCTGCCGCGATCTGGTTTGCCAGCACCTCTGGCAATTCAATAATATGAGACATCTTTCAGCCCCTTTCTGTATCTATTTTCCTAGAAATTGATTATATTATACCATATTTCAGATGCTACCAGAAAAAGCAAATACCACATAGACTCCAAATCTCTCCACATAGTCAAAAGCTCTTGCCATGGTTCGTAAAATAGTGTTTAATAAAGGTGTACAGGAAGTGATCACAACCTTGTATAACTGAAAAGGAGGGAAATTTATGAAAGTAGAACTACAGATTAAGGAGACTTATGAGGAGGAAAAGCTGATTGTCCAAACTCCTCAGCCGACCGAAAAAGTCCAGAAAGTCATCGAGTTCGTAGAAAATCTTGACCAAAAAGAAACAATCAAAGGAAAGATTGATGATCAGGTCTATCTAGTTAAGATTGGTAAGATTCAACGCTTCTATATCGAGAATCGGAAGGTTCTTGCAGAAACTGCATCTCATACCTACACTATTGATTTGCGTCTCTATCAAGTTCTTGACATTCTGCCGACCACTTTTATCCAAATTTCCCAATCAGAAATCATCAATATCGACTCGATCTCTCGTCTCAAGCTAACCTCTAACGGTCTGGTTGAAATCTTTCTCAAAAACGAAAGCTTCACCTACTCATCTCGCCGTTACCTAAAAACCATCAAGGAGAAATTAGAACTATGAAAAAACAAATCTTTCACGATGCAGCCGCTGGTGTTCTCATCGGGCTCATCCTCTCTATCATCTTTTCACTCATTTATGCCCCAAATACCTACGCCCCACTGAGTTCCGATTCTCTGATCGGCCAAGTGATGGTGCAACATCAGGTTCACGGTGCCCTCGTCTTGCTCTACTGTATGGTCATCTGGTCAGCTATCGGCGTTCTCTTTAGCTTTGGCGGTCGCTTATTCAGCCGTGACTGGAGCTTGCTCCGTGCAACGCTTTCCCATTTCTTCCTCATGCTAGCTGGCTTTGTCCCACTGGCAACTCTGGCTGGTTGGTTCCCCTTCCACTGGACCTTCTATCTCCAGCTCATTCCGGAGTTTGCGATCGTCTACCTCATCATCTGGACTATTCTCTATAAAAGAGAAGCTAAAAAAGTGGACCACATCAATCAACTCTTGAACCATAAACAATAATAGAGAAAAACCCACTCACAAATGCATGAGTGGGATTCTTTTTATAACTTTTGTTTGAACTCTACTAAGACATTCATAGCCTGCATAGGTGTCATATTGTACACATCCAGTTTAGCTAATTCTGCTAGGATAGGATGGTCTTCAGGCGTATCAAAGAGAGAAATCTGTTCCGTGACAGCACTTGTTTCTCTCATCGGAGCAGGACTTTCCGTCCCTTGACTCTCCAGTTGAGTCAATATCTTATCCGCTCTTGCTAAAAGTTCTGCTGGTAAACCAGCAATCTTAGCAACATGGATACCGTAGGATTTGTCAGCTGGTCCTGGTTCGATCTTGTGAAGGAAGGTGACCTGCCCATCCTGCTCCAAGGTTGCCACATGGACATTGACCAAGTGTTCCAAGCTAGACTCTAGGCTAGTCAACTCATGGTAGTGGGTAGCAAAGAGGGTTTTGGCTCCGATATGTTCATGGATGTATTCGATGATGGACTGAGCAAGAGCCATCCCGTCATAGGTCGCAGTTCCTCGCCCCAATTCATCAAAGAGAATGAGAGAGTTCTTGGTCGCATGTGAAATGGCATTGTTGGCCTCCATCATCTCCACCATAAAGGTTGATTGACCTGAAACCAGGTCATCTGCCGCTCCGATACGGGTAAAGATCGCATCAAAAATCGGCAAATAGGCACTCTCAGCAGGAACATAAGAACCCATCTGGGCCATAACCGCCGTCATAGCTAGCTGGCGCATGTAGGTAGACTTCCCGCTCATGTTGGGCCCCGTAATCAGTTGAATGCTGGTATCTTCTGACATCTGGATACTGTTTGGAATGTAGGTCTGCGCTCCCATAACCTTTTCGACGACCGCATGGCGTCCTTTCTGGATAGCGATTTGTGAATCCTCACCAAACTCAGGTCGAATCAAATGCTGGGTTTCAGCCACCACTGCCAGACTTTGCAAGACATCAACCGTCGCAATTCCTTGGGCTAAAGACTGCAAACGCTGGATGTACTTGCTGACTTCCTCACGGATACGCATAAAGATTTCATACTCTAGGTTGGCTGACTTTTCACGCGCCTCCAACATATCTCCCTCGATACGCGCTAATTCCTCGGTACCGAAGCGTTCCGAATTTTTCAGCGTCGCCTTGCGGAAAAAGTGGGCAGGCACATTTCCCAGTTGCGAATTGGTCACATGGAAATAGTAGCCGTCCTTTTTATTGTAGTCAATCTTAAGCGTGCTGATGCCCGAGTTTTCTCTTTCCTTAGCCTCTATCTCTGCAATCCAGCTGGTCCCTTCTCTGAGCACTCGGCGGTATTTATCCAAGGTCTCATCAAATCCCGTCCGAATAATGCCACCTTCCGTAATCACGTGAGGAGCTTCGGGGGCAATGGCTGCGCTAATCAAGCTCTCCAACTCTGGAATGGCATCTAGCTGTGCGATGAGATAGGCCAGAGCAGGCTGCTCCATTCCCTCTAAAATCGCACGAATCCGTGGCACACTAGATAAGGTAGTCGCCAATTGCAAGAGATCCTTGGGGTTGGTCTTGCCAAAAGAAACCCGACTAGCCAAGCGTTCGATATCATAAACACCCTTGAGGCTGTCCGTTAAATCACTACGCTCAAAGAAGTGATCAAGAAAGACCTGCACCACCTCTTGACGTTGGACGATTCGCTCCTTATCAATCAAGGGACGATGGATCCAAGAACGCAAGAGCCGCATGCCCATAGCCGTTTTGGTTTCATCCAGAAGCCAGAAAAGACTCCCCTGCTTCTTGCCTGAACGAGCATTCTCAACCAAATCCAGACTAGCCTTGGTCGCATAATCCATCTGCAAGAAATCTTTGATTTCATAACGGATAACTGGTTTGAGGTGGTTCAATTCCCGCATCTGGGTCCGATGAACATACTGAAGCAACTTACTAGCTGCCGCTTGCTCCACAGTTGCTAAACGTGAATCCAGTAAATGGATATCCTCAAAACCTTCCTTTTCATAGGAAAGCACCAGATTCATCTGGCGACTGAGGATTTGCTCTTCTTCGTCTGACAAGTCATAACCCAGCACGATTTCTCGAGCCTTGAGATTACGGATTTCCCCACAAACAAGGGTAAAATCTAATAGACCCGTCACATAAAAATCACCTGTCACTAGATCCATATAAGCTAGTCCAAATTGATTTCCATCACGATCTAAGGCAACCAAGAAATTATTCTGACTATCGGGCTTACTGCTATCAACTACTGTACCAGGTGTGATGACCTGAACCACCTCTCGCTTGACAACCCCAACTGCTTGTTTAGGATCTTCCATCTGCTCAGCTATGGCCACCTTATAGCCCTGCTCGATCAATACGTCGATATACTGCTGGGCAGAATGATAGGGGACACCCGCCATGGGTATCGGATTTTCTGCATTTTTATTACGACTGGTCAGTGAAATCTCTAAAATCTGCGCCGCATTGACCGCATCTTCGTAAAACAGCTCATAAAAATCACCCATCCGAAAGAGCAAAAAAGCATCTGGATATTGCTTTTTAATATCCACATACTGCTGCATACCAGGTGATAGTTTTTCTGTCGTCATATTAGCTCTCTCCTTGTCAAAAATAAGGCTTGGGAACAAGTCCCAAAACCCTATTCATCCTTCATCAAATCTAGCAAACGCTCTTCCATGAGCTTGGCAACATGCTGGTCTCGACAAATAACCAGTAAGGTATTGGCTCCCGCAACTGTTCCTAAAATCGCCTCGTCCTTATTTTCATCAACAATATTTGCTAAGACAGCTGCTTCTCCCAACTTGGTATGAAGTACCAAAGTAAACTCTGCTCTCGCAACCCCTTCTAGATGATGCGACAAAAACTCTACCAAATCAATCTTTTCTGTTTCATTCGCTAGCACATAATATACCATACCATTTTTCTTAACCTTGATCAAGCCGATCTCGCGCAGGTCGCGAGACAAGGTCGTTTGCGTCACAAAGACATTCCGAACTTCTAGGCGATCTTGGATATCCTTTTGTGTAGCTAGTTTTTCCTCAGTGATCATCTTTTTAATCAACTGGTGTCGTTCTTTTTTTCTCATATCAACCTCTTACATGAATATTTATAACCGATTTCGGGTTTATTTTTAGATATAATTATACCAAAAAAACTGAATAATTCAAAAAAATCTTTCTTCTTTCACTAAATTTATGATAAAATAGAATAAAAGTCCAAAAGGAGCCTACTTATGAGTACAAAAAAACTGATTGCTAGTGAATTGGCTAGCGTCATCGATAGCCTAGATCAAGAGGCTATTTTAAATTTACTAGAACAACCAAAAAACTCTGACATGGGAGATATCGCTTTTCCTGCTTTCTCACTTGCAAAAGTCGAACGCAAAGCCCCTCAAATGATTGCTGCTGAAATCGCTGAAAAAATCAACAGCCAAGCCTTTGAAAAAGTTGTTGCAACTGGCCCTTACGTCAACTTCTTCCTTGATAAATCTGCCATTTCTGGAGCCGTTATCAAAGAGATCATCGAAAAAGGATCTGACTACGCTCAACAAACGGAAGGCAAAGAGCAAAATATCACGATTGACCTATCAAGTCCAAACATCGCAAAACCTTTCTCAGTAGGTCACTTACGTTCAACTGTTATCGGAGATGCTCTTTCTAATATCTTTAAGAAAATGGGCTACAACACTATTAAAATCAACCACCTTGGAGACTGGGGTAAACAGTTTGGTCTTCTCATGGTTGCTTATAAAAAATGGGGAAGTAAGGAAGCCGTAGAAGCTAATCCGATTGACGAATTGTTGAAATTGTACGTTCGCATCAATGCTGAAATCGAAAATGACCCAGCTCTTGATGATGAAGGACGTCTCTGGTTTAAAAAATTGGAAGATGGCGATCCAGAAGCAACTCAACTTTGGCAGTGGTTCCGTGATGAAAGTTTGGTTGAGTTCAACCGCATTTACAAACTGTTGAACGTTGAATTTGACAGTTTGAACGGTGAAGCCTTCTACAACGATAAGATGGATGAGGCCGTGCAAATCCTTGAAGAAAAAGGTTTGCTAGAAGAATCACGCGGAGCTAGCATTGTTAACCTTGATGATGTTGAACTTCCACCTGCTATGATTAAGAAATCTGACGGTGCAACCCTCTACATCACACGTGACATCGCGACAGCTATCTACCGTGCTCGTACTTACAACTTTGTTAAAAATGTCTACGCAGTTGGTCAAGAACAATCCAACCACTTTAAACAGTTGAAAGCTGTCTTGAAGAAAATGGGATTTGCTTGGAGTGACGATATGGTTCACGTTGACTTTGGTCTTGTAACCAAGAATCGCCAAAAGCTCTCTACTCGTAAAGGAAACATCATCCTGCTTGAACCAACTCTCCAAGAAGCCATCACTCGTGCCAAAGCTCAAATCGAAGCGAAAAATCCTGACCTCGAAAACAAGGATCAAATCGCTCAAGCTGTTGGGGTTGGAGCTGTCAAATTCTACGATCTGAAGACTGACCGTCGAAATGGTTATGACTTTGATTTGGAAGCAATGGTTTCCTTTGAAGGTGAGACTGGTCCATATATCCAATACGCTTACGCACGTATTCAGTCTCTACTTAGAAAAGCAGACTTCCAACCAAATGCTCAAGCAAATTACAGTCTAAATGATGCTGAAAGCTGGGAAATCATCAAACTTCTCCAAGACTTTGCCCGTGTCATCAAACGCGCATCTGTTAACTATGATCCATCGCTCATTGCCAAGTATGCAATCAGCTTGGCTCAAGCCTTCAATAAATACTATGCCCACACTCGTATCTTGGATGAAAGTCCAGAGCGTGACAGCCGTCTAGCCCTCAGCTACGCAACAGCTGTTGTTCTCAAAGAAGCCCTTCGTTTGCTTGGAGTAGAAGCACCAGAGAAGATGTAAATCGCCAAAGTTACTTGATTGCAAAGCAATCTAAGTAACTAACGCCAAATCCTATACGGATTTTGGCTTGGCGCTTCACTAGTAAAGAAACATAAATAAGATCGATTTATGTTTCTTTACGTCGTAACTATATGGAGAATTACCTAAACACTTCACTAATGCATCCCAACAAATAATAGCGATTGGTTTAGACGCATCGCAATCACTCAATTGACTTAATCATAAAATAATCTAAGTAACTATCGTTAAATCCTACTCGGTCCTTGGCTTGGCGCTTCACTAGTCTTCATTTCAACCGGACGGACTTTTCAGTTAAAGATCAAGACCGTCTTGTTTTATCTGTCAGATACCTGTTCCGCCAGTCTAATCACTTAGTTGAAAAGCGAAAATTTCTTTCGCTTTTCTTATGCCTTTAATTTTTTATCAAATCAGGGGAGATTTTATGAGCCAGTACGCTTATATCTTAGTTCTTATCAGTCTTGTCGTTCTTTTTCTCATCAATAAATACGAAAAAGAAAAACTTCAGAAACTCCTTCAGGAGCAGCTTTTGAAAGACGAAACTTTCAAAGCAGATATCCGCGAAAGAATCCAAACAACAGAGAATATCAATGATATCATCGCCTACATCAACAAGAGCTATCGTTTGGGACTCATGCTTTCCAAGGAAATCACTGATCAACTCAAATAATCAAAATCCGAGAAGTCTTCTTCTCGGATTTTTCTCTTCTTCATGAAACTTATAATGAGCTTCAGGACTGTTAATCAAGGCCTCTTTCTGAAATTTTCTATATATTTTCAAAATTTTCTTGCATTTTTCCTGACTTTCTTGTAGAATAGAACTTATCTATTCAGATTATTCTGAAAATTCAAAAACGGGAGGTTTTTATGTCACAAGTTACTTCATCACACCAGTCTACCTGGGCAAGCAAGCTAAAAGCAATGGGACCCGGAATCCTAATGGCTTCCGCTGCAGTCGGAGGTTCTCACATCGTATCCTCCACTCAAGCTGGTGGTTCTTATGGTTGGTCACTACTCCTCTTAGTTATCTTGGCCAATATTTTTAAATACCCATTTTTCCGTTTTGGTGCTGAATACACAGCAGATACTGGAAAGACCTTGGTTGAAGGCTATGCAGAAAAAGGAAAACTCTATCTCTGGATTTTCTTTATTCTCAATGTCTTTTCTGCCTTGGTCAATACTGCCGGTGTCGCCATCCTTTGTTCAGCTATCATCGCTAGTGCCTTTCCAATGATTGGTCTTAGTATCACTCAATGGTCTCTTATACTTGTTGCAGTCATCTGGGCTATGCTGCTCTTTGGTGGCTACAAACTATTGGATGGTATGGCCAAATGGATCATGTCCGCCTTGACTATTGCAACTGTTCTTGCCGTCATCATTGCTGCAGTTAAGCACCCAGAATACAGCTCTGATTTTATCGAGAAAACACCTTGGCAAATGGCAGCCCTCCCCTTTATCGTTTCCCTTCTAGGATGGATGCCTGCCCCTATTGAAATCTCAGCTATTAACTCACTTTGGTCAGCCGAAAAGAAAAAGACCGTCAACTTTAATACAGAGGATGCTCTTTTCGACTTTAACGTTGGCTACATTGGAACAGCTATCCTAGCTGTATTCTTTGTGGCACTAGGAGCGCTCATTCAGTATCCTACAGGTCAAGCAGTTGAAGCTGCTTCTGCCAAATACATCTCGCAATTTGTGGGCATGTATGCCTCTGTCCTTGGCGAATGGTCTCGATATTTGATTACCTTCATCGCTTTCCTCTGTATCTTTGGGACAGTAATTACTGTCATCGATGGCTATTCACGTGTCAATCAGGCCTCCCTTCAACTCTTGGCAAATCAAAAAGAGGATAATCGTAAATCTTTGAACATCTGGATGACCATCACAGCTATCATTGGTATCGTCATCATCAAGTTCTTTGCCGGTCAAGTTTCAACCATGCTCCGCTTTGCCATGATTGGATCTTTTCTTACAACACCATTCTTTGCCCTTTTGAACTATGTCTTGGTCGCAGGTGAAAATAAAAATCTTCCTTCTTGGTTGAAACTCCTCGCCATTGCAGGATTGATCTTCCTCTTTGGATTTGCCATCTTCTTTATCTATGCACTTGCCATCGGAAAAGCAGGCTAGTTCACAAAGCAGCACCCTCGTCTGGGGTGCTTTTTTCTGCATTCAAAAGGCAGTTGAGAAAACCTAACTGCCTACTTGAACGATTCTAACTTTCTGAGTCCAATCCATATAAGTCCGCGATAATCGCTGCGACCTTTTTAATATCTCCCAGCATTCCTCTCATTTCAAAGTCAGCCAATACAGGGAAACCAAAGCGCTGGCTGTACTGCTTGGCAGTCAGACAGTATTGGTTATTAAAATTGCGATTACCAGAGCCCACTACACCAAAACACTTACTGGCATTGTCTCCATAGGCGATAAAATCACCCACTGGAGTCGTTAAAATCTCAACATCGCCGTTATCGACACCATTTCCACCTTCCAGATAGGTCGGCAAGAAAGCGACATAGGGATGCTCCATTTCAAAGAATTCTTGACCTTCCTTGACCAGATCCTTGATATGAATCTTTTGTACCTCAATCCCTTCGTACTGAGACAGGAGATAGTCCTTGAGTCGGGTTACAAAACTCTCTGTATTCCCACTCAAACTGATATACACTAAGGATATTTTTTTCATGTTGACCTCGATTTTTATGTTTACGATATAAAAAGAACTAACAAGATTGTAACTTGATAGTTCCCTTTTGTCAATACTTAGGCTGCTTCTTCTGCTTCAACTTCCTCAGCCAAATCTTTTTGTTGACGCCACATCTTGTAAAAGACAATGACAAGGAAGAGGACATTGATAACAACAAATAAAATCGTTGTTCCCTTTCCAAGAACTTCTGTTCCTAGTCGCAAAGTTTCATCACGGATAGCTTGTACAGCATCTTGCATACCCATATAAGTATAAATCGAACCAACAATGGCAAGCAAAACATAAGCAATGTAAGCATAATTTGCATATTGCAAATGATTACGAACCAAGAGCACAATACCTGCGACTACTAAAATCGCAGATAAAATAATCAAAACGATGTTAACAGTCGAATGCGATAATTCAGCTGTCTTATGTAGATAATTAATCGTATCCTCCAGCTGCTGAGCGCTAATGCCTTGTGCTTGTGCTTGACTGGCACCTAGTGCTTCTTTACTAGGTACTGGACTTAGTATTCCAAACAAAGACATAGCTGAAATCAATGCTGATAGGACTAATAAAACCCAAAGATAAATAGGTTTCTTTTTCATAATTTTTCCTCCTTAAGGTATTTTGGACATTATAGCATTTTTTGCACGTAAATACAAGTTTTACAGGGAACTTTCGACTTGTTTGCGGTAAGCTTTTGGTGATTTTCCGCACAATTTACGGAAAACCTTGTAGAAATATCCAACATTGCTGTAACCAACAGCATAGCAAACATCTTCAATACTATCATTGGTTGAAAGTAAGAGCTGTTGCGCTGCCTTAATCCGCTGTTTGTTGAGCAATTCCGCAAAGCTTGAGTTGGTTTCTCTTTTGATTAGCTGACCGAGGTAGACAGGATTGATAAAGAGATCCTTGCTGATATCCTTAAGCGAAAGCTCTTTCTTATAATCACGCCCGATGACTTCAAGAACACTCACCACATTTTCATTCATGCGGTACTGGCCAAAAAACTTAGTCAAGGTTTCTTTGATGTAGGCAACCAATTCTTTAAAGGAGTTAATAGCATGGATGGCTTTGACAATCTCAGTCATATCATCCGCTTTTAGATGCTCAAACAAGTGGAAGACATCCATGACAAACTGAGTAAAGAGTTGTTTGGTGATAGCCACGCGCGGTGTGTTCTCTAAGACAACCTTCTCCAGTAGGGTTAATTCTTCAATGATTTGATTGATATTTCCTTGGATAATCACGCGATAAATCGGTTCATAATAAGCAAATAAACTCTCGGATTTTTCTAGATTGACTGAACCGTAAAAGAGGGCTTTTTCAGCGTTGATCTTCCATTTTTCAAAGGCTTGTTGGTAGGGTGCTTCAAAAGGCGTTACTACGATTCCATCTAGTGGTTGATCAGAGATAAAAATCTGCCAGTCTTGACCTAAAACATAGTAAGGAACAGTGAAAGATCCTTGTTTTTCCTTTGAAAGACCTATCCACCAGCTGTCTTTACCTGCTAAATAGTTGGTAAATCCCTCTTCATCCAATTCTTGGCTGAGAGTTTGACTTTGCTCCACCTTTTCCTGAAGCTGTCTCGCAATTTTTTCTAATAGATGACTCAACTCCACCTTATCCACTGGCTTCACCAAATAATCCACGACACTAAGGTTCATGGCTTTTTTGACGTAGTCAAACTCCTGATAACCAGACAGCAAGATATAATAGGTATCTGGAAGTAGCTCTTTCATTTCCCTAATCATCTCAAGCCCTGTCTTATCTGGCATATTGACATCGGAAATGATCACATCTACTGGATTTTCCTTGACGTAGTCCAATGCATCATCTGCGTGATTAGCTGTTGCGACGACTTGCATATCCCATTTTTCAAAGGGGATTAATCGCTTGAGTCCCTCTGTCACCATATACTCGTCGTCTACTAATAAAACTTTATACATTTCCCTTCCTTTCTATTCATTTTGAATAGTAATACGGTAACGAACACCTTCTTGCTCAGCTGACTCTACACTGATTTGGTAGCGATCCCCAAAATAGAGGACAAAGCGTTCGTGTACATTGACTATTCCAATTGATTGCCGCTCTCCGCTATAGCTTGCCTCGTGCTCAAAACTTCTCTGAGTTAGTTTTTCTTGCAAGCTAGCTAGTTTCTCAGCAGTCATCCCGCGACCATTGTCTACCACTAGGATTTCAACAAATCCCTCACCCTTCAAGACCTTGATGCTGATCACATTGTCTGTTCGGCGGTGGTCAATACCGTGGGCAAAGTAGTTTTCGACCAATGGTTGAAGCGTAAACTTGGGGATCTTCATATTTTCTAATTCGGGTGCAATCTTAAAACCATAGGCAACTGACTTTGGATAACGCACCATACAGAGATAGCTGTATTTGCGACAAAATTCTAATTCTTGTTTCAGCGTCGTTTCCCGCTCGTTGGAGATATTATTGCGTAGTAAACTGCTAAATTCATAGATAATATCCGCCAGTTCATCTTGGCTTTCCATGACGGCATACATGCGCAGAAACTCTAAGGTATTGTACATGAAGTGAGGATTGATTTGAGCTTGTAAGGCCCGCATATTGGCATCTTTTTGACTGAGCTCTAGCTGGTAAATATCGTGGATATTCTTTTCCAGGCGATCCAACATATCATTGGTGGTTTCTGCAATGAGAAGCAACTCTTGGTCTTTTTCAGAAGTATCGATCCGAAGTCCCTCTTCTCCTTGAGCAATCACCTCGATAGAATCTACTAAATCTACGACCTGCCTTTGGTAATTGGAGAAGGTCTGCCTCAAGGTCACATATAAAATAATAATAAAGAGAACACTCAAACCAACAATGACAGCGGAACTAGTTAAAGTCCCAGTAAGAACAAAATTCTTGGGAACTGCTGATTGGACTTGATAGCCATGTGATGTCAAACCAACAATCCAATTTTCCCGTTCAGCTACTACATTTTCCCCTATATGAAACAATTCAGTATCAAAAGGGGAAGTAATCGTCACGGCCACAGGAATCAGACCGCGAGTATTATCAATTGCTTGGTAAAGTACATCCTGCGATAAAGAAATGTAGATAACACCTAGAGACTGATCGGAGTTAGGATCAAGTACTGGTATGGCAAAACTATTGGCTGCTGGTTTGAAATCCTCAGCAAGAATTTTCTCTCCGCTACGTTTCTCTCTAGTGGAAACGTAGACTTCCTTGTAGTCTTGCAAAACAATTGCAACACCTGTCACAAAATCATTACGAACATAGAGATCGTCGATATTTTCATACAAGGATACTGAGACATAGGGAGACGCTTTACGTTGCAACAGCCAGTAAAAATAATCCGATGTACTCAGACTAAAATACTTGTAGATCCCTTCAATCCGTGCTCGATTTTCAACCAGTTCCTGTGCTAGCTGAGTCGACTCTCTGTGGTAATATTCAATCTCACTCACTGTCCGAGTCGTCACACGTTGAGCTACTCGTTGAGCTTCTTTTTCACGAGAACTCCAGTCAGCATAGGAGAGCATGACCGCAAAGCTTGCAATGATGACAATCATCACCAAGGTATAGATGCGCAAGAGCGAGTGGAGCCAGAACGGCTTCATTTTATTTTGTCGCCAATTTTTCATGGATACTTTCATATACGGGTTCCAACATATCACTGATAAAGAAATGCCACACCCCAATTCCTACGAAAAAGAGGAGGGCAGGCATATAGTAACCAATTCCTGCAAGCATGACCGTACCAAATAAAACCTTGGCAATTGCCGGTAAATTCATAAAAATCCCGATAAGAGCGAGTTTTACAGTATTTCGATAAGAGAGCTCATAGTGAACTTGGAGTTTCAATGAAACGGTATAAGCCAAAAAAACAAAGGCAACAACAAGGATATTGAGAAAGGTTGCCAAGAGATGGAAGATAGTCTGATGGGGCAATTGAACCAAAAGGTACAAACCATAGATTAAGACTAAATCTACAAGTACAAAACTATAGAAAGCTAGGTTACTCTTGACAAAGTTACTCTTATACAATTCCCAAGCTTCTTTCAAACTATAAGCCCGATAAGTATAACCGTTCTCCGCATATAAACTCATAAGAGTTGCACTAGCTGGTGCCAAACCAAAGACTACACCTCCTGCTAGTGTCAATAACCAGAAAAAAGTCGTCGCAATCATTCCTAAAAAGAAACGATTAAAGACGAATTCTAGAAACTTTCCCATAATATCCTCCTTAAAACAACTATGTAACTATTATATCATATTTCAAACGTTTTCAAAAACATAGAGCACCCATTTACAATCCTCTAAAAGCGTGATACAATTGATTTTGACAGTTTTATATAAGGAGATTCTCATGAAGAAAAATATCTTAACTACCCTCTTAGCCGTCGTTCTCTACTTCCTCTGTCTAGGAATCGGAGTATTACTTGGACACTTGGTAGACTCAACGGGCAATATGTTCTACGCGCCTGCCTTTTCTGCCCTTGTCGGGGGGAGCGTCTACATGCTTCTTTTAGCAAAAGTTCCTCGTTTTGGAGCGATTACCACTCTCGGACTCTTTATGGCTCTCTTTTTTCTAGCTAGTAAACACGGCGCTGGTGCCTTTCTACCAGCTATCACTTGCGGTCTTGCAGCAGATGCTATCGCTCGCCTCGGCAACTATAACGATCGAATCAAAAACACCCTCTCCTTCCTCGTCTTTGCTTTTAGCACAAGTGGTCCCATCCTCCTCATGTGGATCAGTCCCAAAGCTTATGAAGCAACTCTACTCGCTCGTGGAAAATCCCAAGAATACATTGACCGTATCATGGTCGCTCCAGAGTGGGACAAAATTTTTCTCTTTGTCGCAAGCATTCTCCTTGGTGCCTTAATTGGTGCTTTGCTTGGGCAGTTTCTAAGTCAAAAAATAGCCGATAAAAAAATATAATGTAAAAGCCCTGAAGACTAGCAATGCCTAGTTCCAGGGCTTTTTAAATATACAATCTTAAAATTCACTATAGATAAATTCTTGGATGCTCGAAAAATCGGTCACAAAACAGTAAATCACAATGCTTAAGATAACCGTATAGAAAAATAGTGTCCACAAGATTAAACGATGTGTGTTAGTTAGCTTGGTTTGCAAATTTGTAAAGTTCTTTTTCAACTTCCATCCATCCTTTCACTCCAACGTGCATCACGTCAAATAAAAAGTAATCATCATACTCTCTGTTTCCATAGTTTAGCACCGTTGCACCATGGCTTTTTGCGACATCTTCTATTTTTTTATAAGTTTTTTCCCGCATTTCTCTTGAGACTCCTGTGTAGTCGTTCCATTTCCCGTTTACTGGGAAAATAATAACCTCAACTTCAATGCCCAATTCCTTAGCAACTGTCAAGAAAAGTTCCATATCTGAATACTCCGGTGACTCTAAGTAGCTCAAATCTTTGTTAGAATCTTTCAGCGATGCATAGCGATCTTTCAAGTAAGTATTGTAGTAGTTATTATCCACCGCATAGTCATTGTTGTCTGTTTTCTTTTTGACCTCTTCTACAAACTGATTCGTCATTTTCTCCCAATCATAGTCTGGGGTTTTGTCTCCTGATGAGGGATAATCTGATTTCTCATGATTTTCATAAAATTTTCGTTTGAGTTTAAAGGAATACATCGCCTTATCGAACTCTAATAGTTTTTTATCAACAATGGTTCCTTTTCCATCTATGAAATAACTTTTGTATTTTTTGTAGATGTCATTTTGTTGCTTGTTCCCCTTAGTAATCTCGATAATGCGATTGATTATTTTTTCTTTCGTTTCTTTACTAACCTTGTCATTATCTAGCATATGGAAAATATGTTCCTGAGAAGCCTTGTTCAAAAAGGCATCTTGATGGGTCCCATCTTTTTCAAACCACTGAACAGACTCTACTATAGCTACTTTTCGCTTACTCATAGATCCTTCAATAGAGCCCAAGGTCGTAGCCTGAATAATGTTTTGAGAATAACTGGTCCCAATCTGCATGATATTAAAATCGTTGTAGTTAAAAATTTTATTGGGATGATAGTCTTCATTTATCGTCGCAACCAACTCAGATGACCCCAATAAAACCAGTGTATTGGGAGTGATATTGCTTGTTAAAATATCTCTACTTTTATACTTTTCATACGAAGTGCTATAACGAATACTGTTATCCTTGACTTTATAATAATCATCAATTTTCTTGACATACGTCACATTTAAAAGGGCAAGCGTCGCAATTACGAGCACAAGCGATAGTAAAAATGCTTTTAATTTAATCATTTCGTTTTATCCTATCCCTTCGATCTGTCCGATCTCTTTTCAATCTCTTATCTCTTTAAAATCGTCAGTAAGATTTTATAGGGTTCACCTGAAAAGATAAAGAAACCAACCATAACCAGATTCATGGTCACAAACCAACTTAATAGCTTATACCATTTTTTGTTTTTATTTTTCTTATAAAAATTGCTTTTCTTTTGATACACTTCAAATCCAGCCATCAAGACACCATGGTAAAAACCATAAACAATATAGCTTACACTAAGACCATGCCAAAAACCCATGACCAACATATTGACCATATAGGCATAGGTTGCATTGTATAGTCTATTTTTAAACCATTTTTTCCTGATAACCTGCATCAATACTCTTGAAAATACAAAATCTCTCAACCAGGTCGACAAGGTGATATGCCATCTGGTCCAGAAATCCTTGATATCGACACTCAAGAAAGGTTTGTTAAAGTTCATCGGTGTCTGAATACCTAGAATGTTGCTACTTCCAACGGCCATTAGACTATAGCCTGCAAAGTCGAAGAACAGATACAAGGTATAGAGGTACATATACTTGATTGAGTAAACGACTGTGCCAGTATTATTTAGAGTGAGTAACATCTGGTAAACATAGGTTGATAAAACAACCTTGTAAAGAAGGCCTAGAACGATACGATACACACCGTCCCCTGCTAACTCTAGATACTCTTTTCGGGGCATGACCTCGTTTATCTCTTTTAAAAATCTCCTACTCCGATCAATCGGACCAGCACTAACTGTTGGGAAAAAGAGCAAAAACTGTAGATAATCTTTTACACTGATTTTTTCTTTGATCAAGCCATCCGATATTTCTAGCATGATCTGAATGGTCTTAAAGGACATATAGGAAATACCAATAAAGGCCAACAAATGCAGAGAAGTCAGGGCAAAGACTTTATTGATCACCAAAGGAAGAATGGAAAGGAAAACCAGTGGTTTCAACCGCTTTGCTTCTATCCTCTGTGCTAGAAAAACCAGAAAATATTGGTAAACGATAAAGGCGAGCAAATAGACTATCATCGCTCGACTCTTGCCATAAATAGCTCCTGCGAATAAGAGGGAGAGCGCCAAAATATAGTAGTCCTTACGTTTTTCAAAAAAGTTTACCACAAAACCAATCAGTAAAACTACAAACAAGAGAAGGAAAAACTCATTCCCCTCGAAATAATTCATATCAACCGAACTCCTTTTTCATTTTCTCATCTCGCTTCAAGGTTTATCTTTCTATTTTTTTCCTATCTTATCACCAGAGAGAGTTAACTTTATCTATTATACCATAATTTAAAAACTTTAAATGCCCCTGTTGGCAAATGTTGGCAGCCTCCTAGAACAAAAAAGAACCCTTCGGCTCTTTTTATTTATGACTTAATTTCTTGGTCAAGAAATCTCCCAAGAACTGAATCGTGAAGATAATCAAGATGATAATGATGGTTGCTAAAACTGTAACATCGTGATTGAAACGGTTAAATCCATAAGCGATGGCTACGTTACCGATACCACCAGCTCCGACCGCACCAGCCATAGCTGTTTCACCGACTAGTGAAATCAAGGTCACAGTCGTCACACGGATCAAATCTGGAAGACCTTCTGATAGGTAAACACCCACGATATCCCAGAAGGTCGCTCCGCTTGCTTGAGCCGCCTCAATGACACCGCCATCCAGTTCAGCCAAGACAACCTGCACTTGACGGGCAAAGAAGGCAAAGACCGCAAAAGAAAGTGGGACAAGGGCTGCATTGGGCCCAATACTAGTCTTAACAATCAAGTGAGAGAGTGGCGACAAGATTGCCAAGAGGATGATAAATGGTACCGCACGGAAAATAGAGGTGATCTTGTCTAAAATCCAGAAGATAACCTTATTTTCCAAGACACCACCTGGCGCTGTCAAGACAAGGAAGAGACCTGCCACTAGCCCCAAGAACCCTCCGATGATGAAGGAAAGAACTGTCATATAAAGAGTTAAGTAGATGGCTGTTCCCCAGCCTGCTTGACCGGCCCAGCCCATTTTATAGACATTTGGTAAATAGGTTTGAATCAATGATTCCATCTTACTGTCCTCCCTTCAATACTTTTAGCTGTACACCTGCTTGACGAATGGCTTCTTGAGCACCTGCTAGCGCTGCTTTTTCCCCTGACAAGACCACAACCAATTCTCCAACAGGAGTACCATCAAGAATTTCAATATTTCCATAAAGGATATTAGCCGTTACTTGGTAATGTTTGTACAATTCATTCAAAAGTGGCTCGTCTGTTGAAGCCCCTGCATACTTGAGCTGCACTAAGATACTGTTCTCAGATAAGTGCTCTACGATTTCTTGCTTCTCAATCTTAACCATGGCTTCATCAATACCTGTCGCAGTTGAGATAAAGTCTTGAGTCAAAGGTTGTTTAGGGTCTGAGAAGATTTCAAGGACACTGCCCTCTTCAATCAAATGTCCATCCTGCATAACTGCCACACGGTTGGCAATGTCTTTGACAATCTGCATCTCATGCGTAATCAAAACAACGGTCAAACCTAATTTTTGGTTCAAATCTTGCAATAAGGCCAAAATCTGCTTGGTTGTCTTAGGGTCAAGGGCAGAAGTTGACTCGTCTGAAATCAAAATTTTCGGATCATTTGCCAAGGCACGCGCAATGGCTACACGCTGTTTTTGCCCTCCTGATAGTTGTGAAGGGTAGTTTTCAGCACGATCCGCCAAGCCAACTAAGTCCAACAACTTAGCTACTTTAGCTTTCTTTTCTTCCTTGCTGAGTCCAGAGTGCTTAAGGGCAAAGGCTACATTCTCCTCTGCTGTCTTTTGACTCATCAGGTTAAAGTGCTGGAAAATCATCCCGATATCCTGACGTTTACGACGCAACTGCTCTGCCGTCAAGGTTACCTTGCCATCAAAAATGACGTCGTCATCAATGGTAATTTTCCCAGCAGATGGCTTTTGCAAGAGGTTAATCACCCGTACAAGAGTGGATTTCCCTGCTCCAGAATATCCAACGATACCGTAGATATCCCCTTCTTGGATGTGAATGGTCACATCCTTGACCGCTGTGATGGTTCTCTTCTTCTGGTGAAAAGTCACATCGATCTGATCTAACTTGATAATATCTCTACTCATAGCTTCTAATCAGCTCCTCTACTAATTCAATATGGGTGTAGTAATCGGCGATTCGCACATTTTCATCTCCACCATGGTCTCGGCTATTGGCATTCCCTAGACCGAAGGCAACCATCGGTACCTCTAGGGCATCAAAGACCGTATGCATAGGTCCTGTCCCCGCTGTTGTCGGCAAGACTGAAACGCCCTGTGGATAGAATTTATTGGCCAACTCGATTACGTTGAGAATGGCTGGCGCGCTCATATCGCTTCGATAGCTCATCTCTCCCAAGGTATAGTATAATTCTACCTTATCAAAGCCATTTTTGTCTAGCTGTTTCCGAATTTTTTCCAGAACATCATGCGGTTCTAGACCAGGAACCAAACGAACCTCTAGCTTGGCACTGGCTTCTGCTGGCAAAATCGTTTTCACTCCTTGCCCTTGGTACCCTGACTGAATCCCTTCGATATTAAGGGCTGGCTCGAAAAAGAAACGTTTTAGAAAGGCTGCACGATCCTCTTGTAAGAGAGGCAATTCCAAGCCATAAATGCGACTGATTTCCCCGGGATTGCGTTGGGCGTAGGTATCTACCAAGGCTAGTTCTCGTTCATTTGGCTCTTGAACATCCTCGTACAAGCCTTCTACCAAGATACGGCCATCTGCTGCACGCAGGCTACTTAAGGCCTGGATGAGATACCATGGAGCTGATTCCACGACACCACCATAACTCGAGTGGATATCCACATCCGCACTTTTCACCTTAGCATCAAAGGTTACAATGCCCTTGTTTCCGCCAGAGATTTCTAGCTGTTCCAAGGCGTTCTTGGTCCCTTGTTCCCAGACTAGTAAATCCGCCCCACGAAGTTTGTCTGCGTGTTTCTCTAAATACTTATCTAGATCCATGGAAGCAGACTCCTCTGCCCCTTCCATGATAAAACTGATATTGACAGGTAGGTCATCGTGGTGCTGCATATACTTTCTCAAAGCACTCAAACGAGCCGTGATATGGCCTTTGTCATCGTCAACCCCACGTCCATACATAAAGCCATTTCGTACCGAAAGAGTAAAAGGATCCTCTGTCCACACCTGGTCACCATCCGCTGGCACGGTATCATAGTGATTATAGAAGATCAAGGTCTTAGCATCTGGACGCGAACTCTTGAAATGCGCCATGACAAAGGGAGCCGTGTGGCTCTCATCAATCTCCACTTCAGCTCCTACACGCTTGAAAATCTCACCCAGATAGTTTGCGACTTCCTTGAGTCCAACCTGTTGGGCAAAGACTGATTTCTTGGAAATTAAGGTGCGCAAGACTTCAAAACAATGTTGGGCCACATGATCCTTTTCAAATTTTTCAATCTGCTCTTGTTCGCTAGGAAAAACCATTTTCTCTCTCCCTTTCTACTACGTACTTGTGTCCTTGGAACGACTGCAAGTGCTTCTTTTAAATCAACTCTCTATACAAAAGCAAGAGGTGGAAACTCTCTCCCACCTCCCTGTGTCTTATTACCAAACTGGTTGGTCCAAACCGTCTGATGTTTCTTCGATAACTTTTTTCACTTCATCAGTGTGGTAAGCCGCGATAATTTTCTTGATGGCATCCGCTTTAGGTGATGATTCCCAATCTTTTTTCGCAACGATGATGTTGTACCATTGTTTTGAGTTTTCATCAGCTTGTTCTTTGAAGAGTGCTTTCTTGTAGTCCAATTTTGCTTCTGTAACGAAGGTATTGTTTACAACGGCAGCGTCAACTGATGACAATGAACGAGCTGTTTGGCTAGCGTCCAATTCAGTAATCTTCAAGTTCTTTGGATTTTCTTTGATGTTAGCAACTGTTGCTAGAGCAGTTCCAGAAACATCCAATTTGATCAAACCAGCTGATTGAAGCAAGTAAAGCGCACGGCTTTCGTTTGTAGCGTCATTCGGTACAGCGATTTCACCGTTATCTGGGATTTCTTCCACTTTAGTGTACTTGTTTTCTTCTCCATTTTTACCTGAGTAAAGGCGGATTGGTGAGATGTAAGTATCTGCAATCGCTACAAGGTCTTTCCCGTTTTCTTTGTTCCAGTTGTTCAAGAAGTTGTAGTGTTGGAAAGCGTTCAAATCAACTTCGCCATCAGCAGTTGCCTTGTTTGGTTGAGAGTAGTCAGTGAACTCTGTGAATTCCAATTTAATTCCATCTTTTTCAACCAACTCTTGAACCTTGTCCCAACGTGCTTCTTCAGAACCACTACGGTTAACTGTTGCGATTTTGACAACTGTTCCGTTGTCTGCTTTCTTTTCTGAATTTCCGCAAGCTGCAAGAGTCAAACCTGCGACTGTAGCAAGAGCTGCTACACCGAGCCATTTTTTAATTTTCATGATTGTTTCTCCTTAAAAATAATACTGTAACAGTATCTCATAAATTGTTTGATTTAACAAATTGTTAATAGATAGGCAGATATATAGTTTAAAACTATATGCCTCCAGAATGGAAAAACCATCCATCTACCAGAGAATGGATGATTTACAAACTTATTTGATGTCAGCTTCTGCTGGTAGGTAAGAATCACCAAAGAACTGTTGAGATAGCTTTTCAAGTGTTCCATCTTTGTAGAGTTCTTGGATGCGTTTGTCCACAAATGATTTCAACTCATCTTGACCTTTAGCAAGGAGTGGGTAAACATAAGGTTGTTGGTCGCTTGGAAGTTCGATGACTTTCAAATTTTCCAAACCTTGGTTTTTGATAACTGTCTCAACACCAATCTTATCAAAAATCTTGTAGTCAAACTGGCCATCACTCAAACGAGACATGATTTGTTGGAAATCAGCCTTTGTGTAATTAAGGATAGTTGGATTGTCCGCATGTTCTGTGTTGTATGCTTCCAATTGTTTAGCTGAGGTTGTTCCTTGAACGACTTCAGTAGATTTTCCACCGATATCATCGAGAGATTTGATACTATCGTCGTCTTTCTTCACAACGAGAACGTTAGGGTTTTTAGCAGTTGGTGCTGCGTAAAGGTATTTTTCTGCACGATCTTTGGCATAGCTGAGGTTGTTAACAGCCATTTGATAACGATCACTATCAAGTCCTGGGAAAATCCCTGACCACTCTGTCTTTTCAAACTTGACTTCATACTTGTCAGAGTTTTTAAAGATGGCACGAACCACTTCAATCTCATAACCAGTCAATTCACCATTTTCTTCATAGATAAATGGTTTTGGTGTTCCGTTAGTCGCTACGACGATTTCTTTTTTACCAGATGTTGCTTCACCTGATGCTGCATCTTTCTTCTCTCCACCTGAGCAAGCTGCTAGTACACCTGCGGCAACAAGCCCTAGGGCAGCAAGAGATGAATATTTAACGATTTTTTTCATGTCATTTCCTCCAAAATAGAATACTGTATTATCTTAACAGAAAAAAGGAATTTACGCCATTATATGATTTCTATCTTCGCCATAAGTTTTCTTTATGACTGATTTAAAAGACCAAACGCAAGACTGCAATCAAGACAACTCCAAAGAGAACTGTGCCAACTAGATTGCGATAGCGAAAAGCTACAAAAGCCGTTGGAAAGACTGCCAAGAAGTCCAGCCACTTGATCTGAGGTAGGCTCCCAACCTTACCTGACACCACACTTGAAAGGATCAAGGCAAAGATGATAGAGACAGGCAAGAACTTCAAAAAACGCTCAACGATAGCTGGCAAACCCTTGTACTTGACCAAGATGAAAGGAATCATACGAGGTATCCAAGTCACTAGGCCCGAAAAGATAACGGCTAACAAAAGATATTTACTGACCATCTAAGACCACCCCCATCGTACAACCAAGTAGCGTCGCAAATAGAACAGCTAATGATTGAGACACCACTGTCAAGAGCAAAAAGAAAGACACCGCAACAACTGCTAGGATCTTCAGCAGATTGCGGACAGGAATCCGTCTTTGCATAATCTGGAACTGCGAAGCAAAAATCCCGATAAACATCCCCACGAGGGCAAAATCTAAGCCAAAAATTTCTGGGTTTGGTAGGAGTCCACCTAGAGCCGTTCCGACTACCGTCCCCACAAACCAAGCCACATAGCTGTTGAGATTGTTCCCATGCATCCACATAGGATTGACTTTGTCTGTATGGGCTAATTCTCCCATCAAAACCCCGTAAGTCTCATCTGTCAGGAGACTGGACATGCCGATATTTTGCCAGAGACTGGTATGACGGAAATAGGTCGACGCATGCAAACTCAGCAAAAAGAGTCGTAAATTGATTAAAAAGACTGTCATGGCAATGGCTGCTACAGGTGCTTGGACCGCAATCAATGCCAACATGGCAAACTGGGCACTCCCAGCATAAACAAAGAGGCTCATCAGGCCCATCTCAACAGGTGTCACATAGGGAGCGCCGATAATCCCACAAGCAAGGCCAATGCTGACATAGCCAAGGGCAGTCGGCATGGCAGCCTGCGCCCCCTCCCAAAATCCTTTTTCTTTCATTTGTTCCCTCATTTATGATTTGTCTACTGACTGATTCTCCACACACAGCCACAGCGAGAACTATTATAACACATTCAGGGAAGAGAAAAAAGTTTTGAATCTGAAACTTGGAGCTAGTAAAAAATACTGAAATTCCATGAGTGTTATTAATACATCCTAAACTGATCCACCCGAATAGTATACTTTTTAGCTTCAATTTCTTTAGCATCTTCATCTTCTGTCGGATAAACATCAATCCAGAATTCTCTCATTTGTCCTTTCAACTTGACTTTATAGCGATAGCCGTCATCGTATAATCCTACCGTCTCGGTAGTTACAGAATGGAAAGTCGGAAGAGCTTCAATTTCTTTTTTTATAGTCTGGGATAGATTGCTGAGCACTACTTGTTGCTCCCCTTTTGAAGCTACAGGAATATGAACTGTCGCTTCTTCCAAGCGATGCGATTTTGAAAATGTGAATCTTACTCGACCTGTATGGCCCTTCAAAGAAATATTTTCGTAATCATAGAAAAGGCGTCCCGTTTTATAGAAATAGGGGTCTTCTGCACGCCAGCTATCTCGATAAGCCATTTCTGTTTCTTCCACCACTTCGCTAGCCTCACCAAACACTTCTTCAAAGGATTTAAGGGACATATTGAATGAAAGTCTTTCAAACAAGACCAGTTGTGTCTTTTTAAAATTCTGGCAAGCTGATAAAAGCATGAGTAAAGCTCCAAGAGCAAGCGAACTACTGATTATTTTTTTAAACTTCATATTTCTACTATACTAAAAAACTCTCAGACTGACAAACTTTGAATTTTCCGAAAATTTTGAGGAAACAAAGAATTGATCAAAAACTAGTAACAGATAGTCAAAATAAAAAAAGACTGGAGAGCCAGTCTCATTTATAATACTTAGCTAGTCAGTTCTTTTGTTTTTATGATTGTCAAAAACTCTAAAACAACAAGGGCAGAATTTGAGGAATGGCATTATTGACTATATGTAACCCAATAGGCCAATAAATAGACTTTGTTGCTCTAAATAAGACTGCAAGTATGAGGCCACCACCCATATATACGAAAAAGTCAGTCAAGACCCAACCGTGATTACTAATGTGCAAAATTCCAAACAAAGTTGCCGAACCAAGCACATCCAGTCCCCATTTCTTTCCTTTTTCCAGAGCAGTCATCACCAATCCACGATAAATCATCTCTTCAAAAATAGGGCCTGCAATCACGGGATAGAAAAAATACATCAAAAATACCGTTGCTCCTGTAAAATTCGGAGTGGACAGTTGATAAGAAATTTCATTTTTGGTAGGGGGGAAAAGATAAAATGTTACGAAATTCCAAATAACAAAAGCAAGAAGTGCTAAAAAGGAATAGAAAAGATAAGAACCTTTAAATTTTCTACTGTTGATTTTCTGCCATTTCCCTGACCAAACCATAACAATAATAGCAAGCAGAACCACAAGAAAATTCAACATCATATCCGACAAATAATAGGCAAAGTCAGATAGACCAGCAACAAGATCGCTGTGTAAGAGCAGACGAATCAAGAACTGATCAGCAATGACAAGTAGAATGGCTATAATAAGGTAGTAGCGTGAGATTATCTTTTTCATTCTATTTTCTCCTATTTTATGAAATAAAGGTAGCCCCTACCCAAGAAAAGGCAAGGGCTTTGACTATCAATAACGGCGACGATTAACAGTGGAAGAATCATGGTTAAAATATTTCTCCCAGAAATTAGTGATTGACCAAGGTGTTCCTAGACCTCCCCAATTTCCTCCGCCTGGGATAACAGCAGCATACACAAGATCTCCTCCGTAAACCTGCTCCAACTCCGCTTCTGCAACCTAGCCTAGGATCTGCTTCAAATGACTTACAAAGATAGTATAACACGAAAACTGCCCTAGTTTAGAAAATCGCATATTTGACATTTTTTCTTATAGGAATTTCACATTTGCGATTTTTATAGAATTGACTCTTTCACTGATATAATATTGTTACCATTATGTAGGGGGACATGAAATGAAGAAACAAATCATAACATTATTGACAATCGTTGCTGAGATTATTATTATTTTGCCATTTCTAACTAATCGATAAGCTTTTTGTATTGCTGCAAACGCAATTCAAAAAGGGCTGTTAATTGTGGATTTTCTAATATTTGCAGAGATTGGATAAAGTGTTCAATCTCTTTTTGATTACTTCCCTTGGTCTGAAGGAAAATGCTCATCTTCTTTAAAAACTGCCACAATAATTTCTCAAAAACATCATACGGACGAAGCATGCTCTCCAACTCGGCTTCAAAGATTGGAACGTAAGAGAAAAGTTTGCGCTCCATGAGCTCTGAGATGATATTCAGAAAGCCACTTTTCATATACAATCGATTGTGTACTAACTCTTTAAATTCCTTTGATTTTTCAAGCAAAGAGGTTGATAAAAAGATTAGATCTTGGTTGCTCAAGAAGGGCATGGTATTGCAAAAAAGATAGAGTTCAAACCAGGTCCATGACTCGATAGCATAGAGGTAGCTAGTCAAAAACTCACTATCCTCTTCTTCTAGCGGATAGTTTTTATCCAAGGAATGGATAGCATCTTTGATCACAATAGCATTCAAACGACGATAGGTCTGCGCCATCTGTTCTTGCTCGACTTCCTCTAACAGTTGCTCTAAGCCAGCAATATCTTGATGAGCAAAGCGATCCACAACTTTTCGACCGATTCGCAAATGTGGAGATTCTTGGTAGTTGTTGAGCTTGTGCCCAAACTCATCAAAAGTCACATTTATCCCTTGGATAGCTAGGATCAACTTGTCCGCAGATAGCATAGACTGCCCTAACTCAAACTTGGATAGCTGGGATGCTGTCAGTCCATCACAAGCAACATCTGACTGCTTGAGTTTTCTCGCCAGACGCAATTCCTTGTAAAATTCTCCCAATTCCATTTTTTCAATCATGGCCAAACTCCCTTTACTATTCTATTCGTAAAAACTTTTCCTTTTTTAACATATTATAAAATATTTTAGCAAAAAAGCCAGCCTCAAGCTGACTCTTTATTCTATAGTATCAAAGGCGAGACTTGGTTTGGCATTAAGATCCAGGCCTGCGAAGTTTTCTTTGTTCCACTCGCTGACACTGGCATAGGCAATCATACCTGCATTGTCTCCACAGAGACGCAGGGGTGGAATGATGACCTTGACATCTGTGATTTCGGATGCTAGGCGTTCTCTAAGACCTTTATTGGCTGCCACACCACCTGCGACAACAAGGGTTTTTACAGGATATTTCTCCAAGGCCTTCTTGGTTTTAGCCATAAGAATATCCATGACCGCAGCTTGGAAGGAAGCACACAAGTCCTCTGTAGATAGGTTTTCCCCCTTTTGCTCGGCATTGTGGTGAAGATTGATAAAGGCAGACTTCAAACCAGAGAATGAAAACTCCAGATTGTCTTCCTTGATCATAGCCCGTGGGAAATCATAAATATCCTGACCTTGATGGGCCAACTCGTCAATCTCGCGACCGGCTGGATAGGTCAAGCCCATGACACGGCCGACCTTATCATAAGCCTCACCAACCGCGTCATCTCGTGTTTCCCCAACAATCTTGTAATCTCCAGCATCAGAAACATAAACTAACTCTGTGTGTCCACCGCTTACTAAAAGGGCTAGCAAGGGAAACTCCAAAGGCTCCACACTCTGAGCTGCCATGAGGTGCCCAGCCATGTGATTAACAGGGATAAGCGGAAGGCCGTGAGCCCAAGCAAAAGCCTTGGCAGCTGACAAACCAACTAGCAGAGCTCCAACTAATCCTGGTCCATAGGTAACGGCAACGGCTGTCACGTCCTCTTCGGTAATTCCTGCTTCTGCCAGCGCCTCCTCGATACAGGCTGTAATGACCTCGACATGGTGACGACTAGCAACTTCCGGCACTACGCCCCCAAAACGTTTGTGGCTCTCAATTTGACTAGCAATGACATTGGACAAGAGCTCTTCGTCGTTTTTCAGTACGGCGACACTGGTCTCATCACAGGATGTCTCAAATGCTAAAATATATCTATCCTTCATCTTATTTCTCTCTTCATGATGATGGCGTCCTCGACTGGGTCATGGTAGTAGGCCTTCCGCTCAGCGATGACCGCCATCTTTTCTTTCTTGTAAAATGCTTGCGCTCGGTGGTTGGATTTTCTGACTTCGAGGAAAATTTCCTTATCTGTCGGCAATTGAGCAAACAAGGCTGACGCAATTCCCTGACCCTGATAGGCTTTCTTTACAGCGATTTGCAGGACTTCTGCTTCAAAGAGATTCTCCTGAACGGCTAGAATTCCAATCACTTCTACCCCATCATAAGCCAGAGCATACCAAGTCTGATCTTGAGACAGGTCTGCTTGGATTTGTTCCAGCGTCCACGGACTGACTGGGTAAACATCTACCATGACTGTGTAGATAGCTTGAGCCAAGTCAGGCTGCTGTTGGATTCGTTTGATCTCTATCATAGGCGTTTAATGTAGGACTCGCCAGACTCGGTGTGGTTCTTGAGCCAGTTTTCCTCAGCTTCGACACGCTTGAGGTAATTGGGCACAAAGTCGTGCAAGGAGTCTGCTTCCTTGCCCCAAGCCCACAAAGCTAGATTAGCTGCATTTGGCAAGGTTTCTTGGTAGTTAGCTTGTGGCAAGTGTTCTTGGATTTGTTCCACAAAGGCTCCAACTTCTCCGACAAAGGTCACCTGTTCAGCATCCTGGACCTGCTCTAGCACTTCCGCAAAAGACAAGTGTGCTTCTGGAAAGACAGTCTTGGCATTTTCATAAAAGCCAGCATAGACATTGTTACGGCGTGCATCCATGATAGGAACCACCAAGCCTTCTTGCTGACTTGGCACCAGAGCCAAGAGGCTAGACATGCCAACCAACTCAATGTTCAAAGTATGGGCCAAGGTTTTGGCTGTCGCTACCGCAATTCGCAAACCTGTGTAGCTACCTGGTCCCTCTGCCACCACGATTCGATCCAAGTCCTTGGGTGTCAGGTCCAGACTTGACATCAAAAAATCAATGGAAGGCATGAGGGTAATACTGTGATTTTTCTTGATATTGATCATAGTCTCGGCAAGAACCTGCTTGTCCTCTAAAATCGCTAGAGAAAGAGCCTTGCTGGACGTATCAAAAGCTAATACTTTCATAACACATTCCTATCTTTTTGTCTGCTTACTATTATACTACAAAAGCTGACGCATGGGAATTTTCTTTGTTGCCAAACAAAAAAGACCTGCCAGTAAATGAGTAGCAAGGTGCAAAAAGGTTTTTTAGATTTTCTTATTTTTTCGAATAGAATAAGTGAAGGATAAAAAGGAAGGCTTTTCGTAAGAAATTTGGATCAATTATGCTAGATAAAAAACACATTTTTAGAAGAGTAAATGTTATTCTCTTCATCTCTTACAGTTTGCTCATCATTTTCAATGATTTAAACATCATCGTTACACCCTTACCAGTTGATTCATCTGTTTGCATTGTTTTCTTTTTATGTTTTAACTCGATTATTGATGCGAGAAATCATCATCGTAAGAATTGAGATATCACCTGAAAATAGAAAAGTCCGCCCCTTTATCAAGATGGGGTGGATTTTCTCTATATTTAGATGAGTACTGGAGCTTAAGCATTTAAACCAAAGTAAAAAACAAACCAGACAACATAGGTGACAAGAAGGAGAAAAATTGAATAGAGTGTCACAAAAGCAAGCTTCCAAAGGAATTTTGTTTTGCGGTGTTCTAGATACGTAAAAATAAGATTTCCAACATATACACAGGCTGCAAAAACTATAAACATCAAGAGGCGAACCCCAATCGCAAATTCAAACAAACTAAACATTCTTAATCCTCCTTGTTTTAAAAGCTATAGAGAATATTCCCGTCCATAAACTTCCCTTTCTCTTTTCATTATAACACCTAAGAGCTCTCTGACCAAGCCCTACTCATCTTTTTGCTTCCTCTTTCCCTCAAGACTTTCTCATTTTCCGTGTTGAAGTTAAAATAGAAGTAAAAATGGATGACAAATATAATTATTTATGATAGAATGGATACATTTAAAATTGTCGAGGGAGATTTTGGTATGCAAAACAGACAAATTTATATCGCAGACACGAATCATGGGACTATTCTATTGAGTGATTGTGAAAAAGAAGTTATATCAACAAAATTGTTTAATAGATTGCATCATGTTTCTCAGAATTCTACAGCATATTTAACTTTTCCTACCAATCGAACAAAACGCTTTGAACACTCAATAGGAACAATGAAGCTGTGTGGAGATATTTTTTATAATGCTATTTGTAATACTTCAGATGACATAATAGAGTTATTATTTACGAATATTAAAAATATTATTGATAATATTGTGGATAATGAAATTTTAAAAAATGATGATAAGTATAGAGTAATAATAGGTGATTCCAAGCTGAGAAATAAAGGTGAAGAACTGAAATCTTTGGAAAAATATTCTTTAAATAATATTTTTTATAATAGATTTATTCCTCAAAATTTGAAAGAAAAGCATAAACTTTTGTATGTAATTGCTTTTCAAGCCATTAGGCTCTGTGGGTTACTACATGATATAGGACATCCTCCTTTCAGTCATGTCACAGAGTATTCTATAAATAAAATATATAAGTCATTACAGGAAAAAGAGGAGTCTTTATTAACATCAAGAGAAAAACAATATGTGGAAATTATAAAAGACTATGACTCTGATGATGGAAATTTCCAATTACATGAAAAAATGGGGATAAAGATGACTAATAAATTATTTAGTCAGATTATTTTTTCAGATAATATGAATAATGGAAAATTAAGTTTTGAGGAAAAATGGTTTAAAATTATAGTATTTGAATTAACAAAATTAATTTTCTCGGAGAGAGAAGGGGCGGAGTCATTACATAATATTATTTCTGGTACTATTGATGGAGATAGATTGGACTATGTGAATAGAGATATTGAAAATTCAGGTATTGATAATGGGAAAATAGAATACAATAGATTGATTGCGTCTTGCAAGTTCTGTAAGGTTAAAATTGGCGACTCTGAAAAGGTAGAAGTTGTTTATGACGCTAAAACAATAAATACTATAGAAGATTTTTTTATGAAGAGGTGGTACTTATATAAGAATATAATAAACCATCATAGAGTTTCGAAAACAGATACTATTTTACAAAATTGTGTTGAAATAATTATTAAAAATTATTTGATTGATGAAACGTTGGCTGTGGGAACAGAAGAATATATTCTACCAGATGATATATCAGGACTATGGCTTGCTATTAGATTTGCTCACTCCAATGAAGAGTACTTTGATTCTTTGATTCAGTGGGATGATAACTGGCTTATAACAGTTTTGAAAAAACATTATTTTAGAGATTATTACAAAAAACAAGAGAGTGTATCGTATATGTTAGAAGAATTTTTATCTAATCAAAAAAATTATTACTCTCTTATTAAAAATAATAATGATTTCAAATTTTTTAGTAGTGCTTTTGAAGCTGAGATTAAATTTAATTACATAGAAAATACTTCGCAGTATAAAAAAATTGAAGAGAAATTTTCTCAAAATTACAAAAATCGTGCGATGCATATAATATTTGCATATTTAGATTCAACTTTAGATGAAAAAATAGACATAAAACAAGTTATGGATGCTTTTATTAAATCAGAATATGACAATGAAGTGGAAGACTATTTTGTAGTTTTCAAGGAGATAAAAACAGGATTAAAAACAGATCCAATAATTTATAGCTTTGAAAAAGAATTTAGCCTTTCTGAACTGTCGAATATTAGAGCAATTCTGGAAGTTGAAAGAAGCAATTATCCATATTTTTACGTTTATTTTAAGACTAAAAATGAAAAGATATTAGACAATGAATTTAGAAAAAAATTTTTAGAAAAATTTGGAAGATTTTTAGCTAAAGAAGTTAATATAATATTTGAAAAATTTAAGGAGAATTAAAAATGGAAAACATAACAAGTCAAAGACCAAGTTTCGTTGTATCTGAAGTAATTTTAAATCAAGAAGGGAAATTTACTGTCAAAGATATTTTAGATAAAGTCAAAACTATAATTCTTGATCAATTTGATACAATAGATACTTTAAAAAGGTATATTATCGAAAAACTCAATTCTATGTGCGATTATGGACTAATTGGTAGGACAGATGTGTATTATTTTTCTATCTAAATTGAAAAAGAGATTGTTGCAAAATAGGGTTTTCACACAAGATATAATGGTATTTTAGTAGAATTCCATAATATAACTTGTGAAAAAATACTCTTTGTCAACTGTAGTGGGTTAACGAAAAGTCATACCCTGGAGAGGACCAAATTGGTTCTCTCCTTTTTGATGTTCAAAGTTATGAGAATGCGTTTTTTAAAAAATTGTCGAAATTCCGAATGTACGTTTGTCAATGATGTGAGATCAAACTAAAGTTATTTAAAAACTTGATATGGTATTCTTTACAAGGAGCTAGCTCCTTGTAGAGTTTTTCTTATTTTGATAGGAGACATCCAGTTTAAAGTTGGCATGGGCAATCGATTGGATTTGTAGAGATAGCGCTCCATCTGTTTGATGAGATCGTCATAGGAATAGAACTGGAGATGTTTGTAGAATCGTTTATTGTCATTGCGATGACTTCGTTCTACCTTGCCATTATGTCGAGGTGTTCGAGGCTTGATACACTTATGCTCAATCCCCAGCTCCTCACAAAGAAGGTCAAGCGGGTGGACTTGCTTGGTCTCTCTAAAGTGTGTAAATTCAACACCATTATCTGTTTGCAAGATTTTGGGCTGACAACCAAAATGACGAATATCCAATTTCAAAAATTGAACCGTAGAATGAGAGCTTTGCTCCTTAAAAGGATAGATAAATCTCTCTCTGGAAGCTTCGTCGATGACAGTATATTGATAGAATTTATCAGGGATAGAGCCAGTGTAACAGTGTTTTGGGACATGTTTGACATCCATTTGCCATTTCACTCCGATTTCGTTCGGCGTATGGTAGGGCTTTGGTTTGTAGGCTTTTTTCTTTTCTTTAGGAGCTTTGAAGAAGCCTAATTTTCTCAGGATGCGAAAGAGGGAACAAGGAGGCCTGTGGTAACCTTTGTTTGTTTTGAGTTTGTAGAAGATTTCAATCAGAGTAGCTTTAGGATTGCGGCGGATACAGTGTTTGATCCAATTGATTTCTTCATTGGTGTGACTATTTGGATGAGGGGTCAGAGGGCGATGGGATTTGTCTCTTAGAGATTCTTTGCTTCCATCGAACCGTTTATTCCACCGCACAAGAGAGGCTTTTGAGACTTTGTATCTCCGACAGATAAAGGTGACAGAGGTACCGTTGCGATAGGTTTTGACAGCGTGATAGCGTGTATCCAAAGTATGTGACAGGTAGCGGATGTTTTGTGGTATACTATTCATGAGAAGACTCTTTTTTTGATGGGTGTGTCAGAATTAATCATATCAAGGTTTCTTCTTTTTTGGTACTCAGGTCTCACATCTATTGTAACGTTACACCTCTCCCTACTTTCTCCATTTCCGTCTTTTACTAATTTTTCATTTTATGGTATAATTGAAATAATTGTAACGAATCAAGGTCAATCTAGACACAAAATGGAATGAAATCAAGCAAATCTCTACTAAAAGTTTGGAATAAGCTGACCTGTAAATAGAAAGGAACTATATGATTTACAAAGTTTTTTATCAAGAAACAAAAGAACGTAGCCCGCGTCGTGAAACAACACGCTCGCTTTACCTAGACATCGATGCCAACTCAGAACTTGAGGGGCGTATCGCTGCTCGCCAACTTGTCGAAGAAAACCGCCCAGAGTACAATATCGAATTTATCGAACTCTTGTCTGACAAATTGCTAGATTATGAGAAAGAAACTGGCGCTTTCGAAATCACGGAGTTCTAATATGGCCTATACTCTTAAACCTGAAGAAGTCGGCGTTTTTGCCATCGGTGGTCTGGGAGAAATAGGGAAAAACACTTACGGAATTGAATACCAAGACGAGATTATCATCGTCGATGCTGGGATTAAATTCCCGGAAGATGACTTGTTGGGTATCGACTACGTTATCCCTGACTACTCTTACATCGTGGACAATATCGACCGCGTCAAAGCCGTTCTGATTACGCACGGACACGAGGACCACATCGGTGGGATTCCTTTCCTGCTCAAGCAAGCAAATGTCCCTATCTACGCTGGACCACTTGCACTGGCTTTGATCCGTGGAAAACTCGAAGAACACGGCCTCTTGCGCAACGCCAAACTTTACGAAATCAACCACAATACTGAGTTGACCTTTAAAAATCTCAAGGCAACTTTCTTTAGAACAACCCACTCCATTCCAGAGCCTTTAGGGATTGTCATTCATACTCCTCAAGGGAAAATCGTCTGTACGGGTGACTTTAAGTTTGACTTCACTCCAGTTGGAGAACCTGCAGACTTGCACCGTATGGCTGCCCTTGGGGAAGAAGGTGTGCTCTGTCTCCTCTCTGACTCGACAAATGCAGAAGTGCCAACCTTTACCAACTCTGAAAAAGTTGTTGGCCAGTCCATCATGAAGATCATCCAAGGTATTGAAGGTCGTATCATCTTTGCGTCCTTTGCCTCCAATATCTTCCGTCTCCAACAAGCAACAGATGCCGCTGTTAAGACTGGACGCAAGATTGCGGTCTTTGGTCGCTCTATGGAAAAGGCCATTGTCAACGGGATCGAGCTTGGCTACATCAAAGCTCCTAAGGGAACCTTTATCGAGCCAAATGAAATCAAAGACTACCCTGCTGGCGAGGTCCTTATCCTTTGTACAGGTAGTCAAGGGGAGCCGATGGCAGCCCTCTCTCGTATCGCTAACGGAACCCACCGTCAGGTGCAACTCCAACCCGGCGATACCGTTATCTTCTCTTCTAGCCCAATCCCTGGAAACACCACTAGCGTCAACAAGCTGATTAACATCATTTCAGAAGCTGGTGTTGAAGTTATCCACGGCAAAATCAACAATATCCACACCTCTGGACACGGTGGTCAGCAAGAGCAAAAACTCATGCTCCGCTTGATCAAGCCTAAATACTTCATGCCTGTTCATGGTGAATACCGTATGCAGAAGGTCCATGCTGGACTAGCAGTGGATACTGGTGTCGAAAAGGACAATATCTTTATCATGAGCAATGGTGATGTGCTTGCCCTTACTGCTAACTCTGCTCGTATCGCAGGTCATTTCAACGCCCAAGACATCTATGTCGATGGCAATCGTATCGGCGAAATCGGCGCTGCCGTCCTCAAAGACCGTAGAGATCTATCCGAAGACGGTGTCGTACTTGCAGTCGCAACTGTTGACTTCAAATCGCAGATGATTCTGTCTGGACCAGACATCCTCAGCCGAGGCTTTGTCTACATGAGAGAGTCTGGAGACTTGATTCGTCAAAGCCAGCGCATCCTCTTCAATGCTATTCGTATCGCATTGAAAAACAAAGATGCTAGTATCCAATCTGTCAATGGTGCTATCGTCAACGCTATTCGTCCTTTCTTATATGAAAATACGGAACGTGAACCAATCATCATCCCGATGATCCTCACACCAGATGAAGAAGAATAAATCAACAAAACAGCCCCGTCTTCGGAGCTGTTTTTCTATGCTTTCTTTTCTTGATTCTTAGAAATACTACGATTTCTTCCCTCAAGATATACCATCAAAATAGAAATATCTGCTGGGTTTACTCCCGAAATACGGCTGGCTTGGCCGATGGTTTCTGGATTAATGAGTTTGAACTTCTGACGGGCTTCGGTTGCGATAGAATCAATGTCATCCCAGTCGATGTTAGCTGGAATGCGTTTTTCTTCCATGCGTTTCATCTTGGCAACCTGATTCATGGCTTTGGAAATATAACCCTCGTACTTGATCTCTGTTTCAATCAATTCAATGACCTTGTCATCCAAGTCCTCTGCAGCTGGACCGATGAAGGCTACCACATCTTGATAAGAAACTTCTGGACGACGGAGAAATTCCTTGGCTGTCACCGCATCAGTCAACGGCTTAAAGCCCATCGCTTCAACCTTAGCATTGGTTTCCTTGACTGGCTTGAGTTTGATGCTGTCGAGACGCAGCATCTCATTGTCAAATTGATTTTTCTTAATCTCAAAACGAGCCCAGCGTTCATCATCTACAAGCCCAATCTCACGTCCCATCTCGGTCAAACGCATATCGGCATTGTCATGGCGGAGAATGAGACGATATTCAGCTCGACTGGTCAAGAGACGGTAAGGTTCAATAGTTCCCTTGGTCACCAAGTCATCAATCATAACCCCGATATAGCCGTCACTTCGCTTCAAAATCAACTCAGGCTTGCCTTGGATTTTCAGAGCGGCGTTGATACCAGCGATAATCCCTTGTCCTGCCGCCTCTTCGTAACCTGATGTTCCATTTGTCTGGCCAGCAGTGAAGAGTCCTGAAATTTTCTTGGTTTCCAAAGTTGCACGCAACTGATGAGGCAAGACCATGTCGTACTCAATGGCATAACCAGTTCGCATCATTTCTGCATTTTCCAAACCTTTGATGGAATGAACCAGCTCACGTTGGACATCCTCAGGCAGACTGGTTGACAAGCCTTGGACATAGACTTCCTCTGTATTGCGTCCTTCTGGTTCAAGGAAGAGCTGGTGACGTTCCTTGTCCGCAAAACGCACAATCTTATCCTCAATCGATGGACAGTAACGAGGTCCCACTCCCTTAACCACACCTGTAAACATAGGCGCACGGTGGAGGTTGTTTTGGATAATCTCATGACTGGTACCATTAGTGTAGGTCAACCAACATGGAACTTGGTCTTTGACATAATCCTCATCGCGCGAAGTATAAGAGAAGTGATTGGGTGCTTCATCTCCTGGCTGGATTTCTGTCACATCGTAGTTGATAGAAGAAGCCTTGACACGTGGAGGTGTACCTGTCTTGAACCGACCGATTTCGAGTCCCAGTTCCTTAAGATTGTCAGCTAGGTTAATCGAAGCTAGACTGTGGTTTGGTCCTGATGAGTACTTGAGGTCTCCGATGATGATTTCCCCACGGAGAGCAGTCCCTGTCGTCACGATAACAGCCTTTGCAGCATACTCTTGATGGGTCGCTGTACGAACACCAACAACCTTGCCATCTTCCACCAAAATCTCATCAATCATGGTCTGACGGAGGGTCAGATTTTCTTGATTTTCAACTGTCTTACGCATCTCCTTAGAGTAAAGTTCCTTGTCAGCCTGCGCACGAAGGGCGCGAACGGCTGGCCCTTTCCCAGTGTTGAGCATCTTCATCTGGATGTAACTCTTGTCAATGGTCTTGGCCATCTCGCCACCGAGAGCATCTACCTCACGCACGACAATTCCCTTGGCAGAACCGCCGATAGAAGGATTACAAGGCATGAAAGCCAGCATTTCAATGTTAATAGTCGCAAGCAGGACCTTACAGCCCATACGGCTAGCGGCCAAGGAAGCCTCAACCCCAGCGTGCCCCGCACCGATTACAATAATATCGTATTCTTCAGTAAAATTATAAGTCATTTTCTCTCCTATTCCTCAAGATGAATGTGTCTTAGTTGGCCGTCCCAATCGGGTAAGGCTGTTTTTAAAAAGGCTGGAACTAACTGGTAAGCCTCAAGCTTATCCAAGTCAATCCATTCACAGGGTTGCATTTTCTCATCTTCCTGCATGGTCAATGGGGCATCCTCAAGCAAATCCACCAGATAATGAAACTCGATATTGTGATAGGAAATACCGTCCTCTTCAAAACGATTTTCAACTACAAAAGCTAGTTGTCTAGCCTCAGCTTTGACACCCAGTTCTTCCCTCACTTCGCGGACTACCGCTTCCTCCGTTCTTTCATTGACTTGAATCGCACCGCCAATAGTGTAATACTTGCCCTTATCTTTGGTGACTAGGAGCTTGCCATTTTGGACAATCAAGGCTGTCGCCCGAACACCAAAAACTGTATTTCCTGCTTTTGTCCGAAAGTCTTGCTGACTCATTTTTATCCTTCCCCTTATACTCAATGAAAATCAAAAAGCAAACTAGGAAGCTAGACGCAGGCTGTACTTGAGTACGGCAAGGTGAAGCTGACGTGGTTTGAATTTGATTTTCGAAGAGTATTAAACGACACAAAAACAGTCAAAACTCGTAAGAAGTGCAGGACAAAAAGCCTGCAACATCCATGAGCTTTGACCATCATTTCTATTGCTTTTATTATTGTAGCAAATTGAGAAAATTTGTCAATCTAAATGTACTGACAAACTTGTCCATCGCGGTAGGCATTGTCAATCAAACCACCACCGAGACACTCTTCGCCATCGTAAAAGACAACTGCCTGTCCTGGTGTGATGGCGCGCTGTGGTTCCGCAAAGATGACTTCTGCCTTATCTCCTTTGACATGTACTGTCACCTTAGAATCAGGCTGACGGTAGCGGAATTTAGCCGTACATTCTAGCGTAAATTCCTCTGGCATCTCACGAGTAAAGTGGACTTGACTGGCCTCTAGGCTTGTTGACATGAGCGAGTCATGATAGAAACCTTGGCCGACATAGAGGATATTTTGGCTCAGGTCTTTTCCAACAACAAACCAAGGGGCATTGTCACCACCGTGTTGGCCACCGATACCAAGTCCGCCACGCTGACCGATTGTATAATACATGAGGCCTGCATGCTCGCCCATATCGCGACCATCCACAGTCATCATGCGACCAGGCTGAGCTGGCAGGTAGTTACTGAGAAAGCTTTTAAAGTTCTTTTCTCCGATAAAGCAAATTCCTGTCGAGTCTTTCTTCTTGGCAGTCGCAAGACCTGCTTCTTCTGCTATTTTTCGTACTTCAGGCTTTTCCAAATGCCCCAATGGGAACATGGTTTTTTGGAGTTGTTCTTGCGAAAGTTGACTGAGGAAATAGGTCTGATCCTTGCCATTGTCCACGCCACGAAGCATGTGAACAGTGCCATCCTCATCACGCGCCACTCGAGCATAGTGCCCCGTCGCAACATAATCTGCCCCCAAGGTCATAGCATAGTCCAAAAAGGCCTTGAACTTGATCTCCTTGTTGCACATAACATCTGGATTTGGCGTGCGCCCCTCACGGTATTCCGCTAGGAAATACTCAAAAACGCGGTCCCAGTACTCTTTTTCAAAATTAACAGAGTAGTAGGGAATGCCGATCTGGTCTGCCACCGCAGCCACATCTTTGTAATCTTCGGTCGCTGTACAAACGCCGTTTTCATCTGTGTCATCCCAGTTCTTCATGAAGATACCGATCACATCGTAGCCCTGCTCCTTGAGCAAGAGAGCCGTCACCGACGAATCGACACCACCACTCATACCCACGACAACACGTGTTTTAGAGTTATCACTCATGGTAAGTCTCCCATCTATTCGTTTATTCACGATTGAAGGTCGTGTGTGCTTCACGATTGAAGGTCGCTTGAGCAGTATTCATTATAACACGCTTGGTTGGAGAAGACAAGGGAGGGATAGGAATACACACAGAAAAGCAAAAAAGTCGAGGGATTTCCTCGACTTTTACTTCTTATTCTGCTAGTTATTTCTTAATACCAACCGTTGTTAAGCCAGAAGTTTTTAGCAGCTGTCCATGAACCGTAACGTCCTGCAACGTAGGCGTCTGCTACACGTTCTTGGTTTTCTGCTGAGTAGTCACCGTTCAAGTATGAATCTGTCAATTGGTAACGTCCGATGTAACGTCCGTTTGTAGCTGTGTAGCTACCGCCTGATTCTTTTTGAGCGATCCATTCTTTGGCTTCTGCTTCTGATCCGCTAACAGTTGCTGCTGGTGCAGTGTAGCTTTCTTCTGCTACTGGAGCTGCTGGCGCTTCGTAAGTTGTTGTTTCAGCAACTTCTTCATAAGTTGTAGCTTCGCTTGTTTCTTCTGTAGCAGCTGGTGCTTCATAAGTTGTCGCAGAAGTTGCAGCGGTTGCAGTTGTTGTCGATGGTTCTGTTCCTTCGATGACCAAGACTTGGTCCACAAAGATCAAGTGGATGTCTTCAATCTTGTTTTTTTCTGCCAATTTTTCAACAGTAGTGTTGTACTTCTCAGCGATTTCTGAAAGAGTGTCGCCTGGTTTAACTGTGTAAGTTACAGTTTCTTGTGCAGAGGCAAGAGCTGGGGCAAAGAAAGCAAGCAAAGCTGCTACTCCTGCGATAGTTATTTTGATTTTTTTAGTTGTTAATGACATATCTAAAAATTCTCCTTCTATTGAATATATCTATGATACCTTTTAAATGTTACCGTTGTTTAACGATTATATGTAGAAATATTACAAAAATGTTTTATATTTACCGTTTTACGGAGGTTTTTGTCACAAAAGGCCTTGTTTTATACCATCTTTAATCATTTTGAGCTTTTGATAAGGGAAATAAGCACAGAGGTCCATTCTTTGATATAATAGTTATAAGAATCTTTGTAAGGGGAAACAGATGCAATCACTTCGTTTTCAATCTGTCTTTGATATTATCGGACCTGTCATGATTGGCCCATCAAGTAGCCACACTGCTGGTGCCGTTCGTATCGGAAAAATCGTCTCTTCCATCTTTGACGATATGCCTACCGAGGTAGAGTTCCAATTATTTAACTCATTTGCCAAGACCTACCGTGGTCATGGAACGGATCTTGCTCTCGTCGCTGGTATTTTAGGTATGGATACGGATAATCCCGACATCCCAAACAGTCTCGAGATTGCCCATAAACGGGGCATCAAGATTGTCTGGACCATTCAGAAAGATAGCAATGCTCCTCACCCTAACACCACTAAAATCACTGTAAAGAATGAACACAAATCCATTAGCGTGACAGGTATTTCTATCGGTGGAGGAAATATCCAAGTTACGGAACTTAACGGCTTTGCTGTCTCTCTCAACATGAATACCCCGACCATCATCATCGTGCATCAGGATGTTCCGGGTATGATTGCCCATGTTACTGAAGCCCTCTCTCGTTTCGATATCAACATCGCCCAGATGAATGTGACTCGAGAAAAAGCTGGAGAAAAAGCCATCATGATTATCGAAGTCGATAGTCGAAATTGTGAAGAGGCGATTGAAGACATCCGAAAAATCCCTCATCTCCACAATGTCAATTTCTTTAAGTAGGAGGAAACATGTTTTATTCTATCAAAGAATTGGTCGAGCAGGCAGACCTAGACTTCCAAGGCAATGTCGCAGAACTCATGATTGCGACAGAATATGAACTGACTGGCCGATGCCGAGACGAAGTTCTCCTCCTCATGGAACGCAATCTAGAAGTCATGAAAGCCTCTGTCGAGCTTGGCCTTAGTGAAAACAAATCCCGCAGCGGCCTAACAGGTGGAGATGCGGCCAAACTAGATCGCCATCTCAAAAGTGGCAAGGCCTTGTCAGACTTCACCATCCTATCAGCAGCCCGAAATGCCATCGCGGTTAACGAACACAACGCTAAAATGGGCTTGGTCTGTGCCACTCCAACCGCAGGAAGTGCTGGCTGTCTGCCAGCTGTTCTTACTGCAGCTATTCAAAAAATTGACCTCAGCCACGAAGAACAACTCGATTTCCTCTTTGCCGCGGGTGCCTTTGGATTGGTTATCGCAAACAACGCTTCTATCTCAGGTGCTGAAGGTGGCTGTCAGGCCGAAGTCGGCTCGGCCTCTGCCATGAGTGCCGCAGCCTTGACCTTGGCTGCAGGTGGAAGCCCCTATCAGGCTAGCCAAGCCATTGCCTTTGTCATTAAAAATATGCTAGGCCTCATCTGTGATCCTGTTGCAGGCTTAGTTGAAGTTCCTTGTGTCAAACGAAATGCCATGGGAGCCAGCTTTGCCTTTATCGCGGCTGATATGGCCTTGGCAGGTATCGAATCTAAGATCCCTGTCGATGAAGTTATCGATGCCATGTACCAAGTCGGATCCAGCCTCCCAACTGCCTTTCGTGAAACGGCTGAAGGTGGACTCGCAGCCACTCCGACTGGTCGTCGCCTACAAAAAGAAATCTTCGGAGAATAAGTTTATCTATTAGGAGAAATCATGCCCTCTATCTCAGCTATCTTTTTCGATCTAGACGGAACCCTGGTTGACAGTTCCATCGGGATCCACAATGCCTTTACCTATACCTTTGAACAACTAGGAGTTCCAAGCCCTGATGCCAAAACTATTCGTGGTTTCATGGGCCCGCCACTTGAAAGTAGTTTTGCGACCTGCCTTCCAAAAGAACAAATCTCAGAAGCTGTTCAAATCTACCGTTCTTACTACAAGAAAAAAGGAATTCATGAAGCAGAGCTTTTCCCCCGAATGACGGAATTGCTCCAAGAACTCTCGCAAACCTACCCTCTCTATATCACTACAACAAAGAATACTCCGACTGCCCAGGATATGACTAAAAATCTGGGAATCCATCATTTCTTTGATGGCATTTATGGCTCCAGTCCTGAAACGCCTCACAAGGCGGATGTCATCCGTTACGCCTTACAGACGCATCGACTCCCTGCAGACCAAGTCCTCATCATCGGGGACACCAAGTTTGATATGATCGGAGCCCAAGAAACTGGCATTAAAAAGTTCGCTGTTACTTGGGGATTTGGAGAAGAAGCTGATTTACTCGGCTATCAACCTGACTGGATTGCCCAGACAATCGATGATATCATTAGCCAGCTATAAATAATACGACAATTTGAAACTACAGAGTAAAAAGACCAAGGTTCTGTCTATACAAAACCTTGGTCTTTGATTTATGATTAATTGCATGAGTCACTCTTACTCAGCATGGGTTGTCTCATTTGCAAAGGAAATGATCGCTTCTTTGAGCTCATCTCCACTGAGTGAACGGAACTCCTCTATTTTTTGATTGATGGCTTCTAGAGGCATGACATTTACCTTACCAACGAAAATCTTGTCCATAACTTGGTTATCAACTAATTCGGTCGAAACCAAGAGTTCTTCGTAGAGTTTTTCACCTGGGCGAATCCCAACTTCAACGATTGGAATTTCGCTTTCTGTGTGTCCACTTAGAAGCACCATTTTCTTGGCCAAGTCATAGATCTTGACTGGTTTGCCCATGTCAAGGATAAAGACTTCTCCGTCCTTGGCATAAGCACCAGCATGGATTACCAGACGACTGGCCTCTGGAATGGTCATGAAGTAACGTGTCATACGGAAGTCTGTCACCGTTACAGGGCCACCTTCAGCAATCTGGCGTTCAAAGACAGGAATCACGCTACCACGGCTACCGAGGACATTCCCAAAACGAACTGCACAGTAGGTTGATTTGCTACGTTGGTTAAAGCCAGTGACAATCAACTCTGCCACGCGCTTGGTTGCACCCATAACATTCGGTGGATTGACCGCCTTGTCAGTCGAAATCATGACCATCTTAGGCACTTTAGCCTCATCCACAGCCTTGGCAACATTGTAAGTTCCGAGGATATTGTTTTTGAAGGCTTCTTTTGGATTGCGCTCCATCATCGGAACGTGCTTATGGGCAGCGGCATGGTAGACAATGGCTGGTTTATACTGTTCAAACACCTGTAAGAGGCGATCATAGTCCTGAATATCTGCAATAACAGGAACATAATCAATTCCTTGGAATGTACGGATCAATTCATGATAAACAAGATAGATTGAGTTTTCACCATGTCCAAGCAAGATGATACGTTCTGGATTGAAGCGGCTAACCTGACGACAAATCTCTGAACCAATCGAACCACCAGCTCCTGTCACCAAGATAGTCTTGCCTGTAAGCTCTGCACCCAGACGGGATTCGTCAAGACGGATTTCCTGACGGCCCAAAAGGTCTGTGATATCAATTTTCTGGAAGCCACTACCTGGTTGGTGAAGCCCCTGAACAACTGTCTCAACCTTGGGCATCTTGTAACATTTGATGCCGAGTTTATTACACATCTGCAAGATGCGTTCGTACTCTGATGGGTCAAGCGAAGGGATCGCTACGATGACACGCTCGATTTGGTGACGTTTAGCCAATTCAGGCAGATTGTCATAGGAGCCCAAAACGGAAATTCCACCTAGTTTTTGTCCCTTTTTCTTCTCATCATTATCCAAAATTCCCACTAGCTCAAGGTCACTAGTTGGGTGTTGGTAGCTGTTCATAAAGAGGGCACCACCATCGCCAGCACCAATCAAAAAGGTACGACGGTGCTCGCCATCCCCACTACCCTGCTTGCGCTTTGAATAAATCAACTGCCAAGTGATGCGAGGGAGCAAGATCAGGAAAGTACTCAATAAAATAAAGAGTATGATGAATCGGATAGAAAATAGAGGAAGGAAGGCATAGCAAAGTCCGTAAGAGACAATACTGCTGACGGTTACCCCAAAAAAGATTTTTAAGAAATCTGTGATTTTACTATAGCGACTAATACTCGCATTGAGCCCCCAAAATCCAATCATGATTTGATAGAAGAGGAAGGCCAAACCAGTATAGATAACATAGTCCACAGGCGCTGGGTTAATCAAACCATAAAAGAGAATGTAAGACACAATGATGGAAACCACCATACTAACAATGTCAAATACACCCCAAAACACCTGCTTTTGCTGTTTATTTAAAATTTCAACCAGATCAATCACGTAATCTGTTAGTTTTTTATTCATCGAAGTTTACTCCCCCTTAAAAGAGTCGGATAAAGCTGTTGTTAGTTCTTTTTAGAATATCTACTCTAATTCTCCAAATAAATAGTCTGATTTCTGTATGTTTGTTTCCATTTGAATCCCTTAATAAGACCAAGTAAGGTTCCAACCCCATAAGAAAAATGAATGGCAAACAAAAGAATAGGCATTAGAAATAATAACGTGTTTTTATTTTTCACATAAGTTAATATTGTCAACATAAGAACAAACAGAAAGTAAATTGTAAATAGAGAAAAAAGAAATGTCACTGAGAATGGCACTAACAAAATACTTAGAAAGATACTTAGAACAAAGACAAAAGGAACATAATGAAAAAGTGATAGACACTGTGGCTTAACATGTGTTGTTAGACCAATCCACAATCCATTCGAATATTTTTGATAAAGCATCTTTTTAAGAGTTGGTCGAATATACTGATAAGATAAAACACTAGGGCTATACCGAATACGATATCCATGTTTTCTGATTCTATAGTGAAGTTCATTGTCTTCTGTCCGGCCAAGTTGCTCATCTACTAAGCCAACTTGCTGAAAAACTTCTCGTCTGTACATCCCATGAAAAATAGAAGATACATATTTATCTTGAGAACTATTACGATAATCAGCAATACTACTTCCGAACATATTTTCTTCAACAAGATGCAAGACTTCTGACCACTTATCTTTTTCTTCCACAATTGTCGGTCTTGCTCCTCCACAAACAAACTCACCTTGGTTAATCAGAGCAACATTCTCACTCACAAAATTTTCTGTAACTTTCGAGTGAGCATCAATCTTCAGAATAACGTCACCTATCGATTGCTTGATGCCCAAATTAAATCCACTAGATTGATTTTTCTTGGGATTATCGTAAAGTCTAATGGATTTAAATTCATTATTTTCCTTTATAAATTGTTGTACAATCTCTTTTGTAGCATCAGTTGACATAGCATTAATAAACAGAATCTCAATATTTTTTTTATCATATGTTTGATTTTTCAAATCTTCAATAAGATCTGGCAAATATTTCTCTTCATTGTAGGCGCTGATTACAATTGAGACCAGTTTTTTTCCAACATTTTGAGTCACTTCTACTCTCCTGAATTATTCCTTCCACTATTTTATCACAAAATTTCCTAGTTTCCTATTTTTATCTCAAATCAAGAAAAATTCTGGTAAAGAAATCTGTCCCTTTTCACTCTATTTTCAGTTAAATCGTTCTAGCTTTCTTAGCAGTCCTCTCCTTGACATTGTAAGAAAAAAACCTTAAAATAAGCTGTTATTAAAATCATCCTATCGAGGTTTTCATGAAAAAGCAATCACTCTTTTTTGTTCTTGGAATTGTCTTAATCGGGACTGTTTTGCGCTCTCCTTTTACTGCTTTACCCATTATTTTGGGAGATATTTCGCAAGGGCTGGGAGTAGAGGTCAGCTCTCTTGGGATTTTAACCAGTCTCCCTCTCTTGATGTTTGCTCTTTTCTCTGCTTTTGCAAGCCGCTTGGCGCAAAAGATTGGACTAGAGCATCTCTTTACTTACTGTCTCCTTCTCTTAACTATTGGCTCTGTCATTCGTATCTTCAATCTTCCCCTTCTCTATCTAGGAACCTTGATTGTCGGAGCGAGCATTGCTATTTTCAATGTTCTTCTCCCAAGTATGATTCAGGCCAACCAACCTCAAAAGATTAGTTTTCTAACAACTCTTTATGTCACTGCTATGGGAATATCCACAGCTATTGCCTCCTATCTATCTGTTCCTATCACCCAAGCTAGTTCTTGGAAGGGCTTGATCCTCGTTCTCAGCCTCATCTGCTTGCTCACTCTGCTAGTCTGGTTGCCAAATCATCGCCACAACCACTATCTAGAAGGACAGCAAGAAAAGAAATCAAAAGAAAATATTCTAAAAAACAAACATGTCTGGGCCATCATTGTCTTTGGCGGTCTTCAGTCCTTGCTCTTTTATACAAGTATGACCTGGTTGCCAACTATGGCTATTAGTGCTGGTCTTTCTAATAGCGATGCGGCTCTCCTGGCTTCTATCTTCTCACTGATCAGCATTCCTTTTTCCATGACTGTTCCAAGTCTGACGACTCGTCTGTCAGATGGTCACCGTCGAATCATGCTGGCAATAATCTCTATCGCTGGCATGATAGGAATTGCCATGCTCTTATATCCAAGCAATAACTTCCTCTACTGGCTAGTAGTTCACCTCTTGATTGGGACAGCCTGCAGTGCTCTCTTTCCTTATCTCATGGTTTGCTTCTCACTTAAGACAAGTTCGCCTGAAAAGACTGCGCAACTCTCAGGTCTGTCGCAAACAGGGGGCTACATCTTGGCAGCCTTTGGTCCTACCTTGTTTGGTTATAGCTTTGACCTTTTCCAATCTTGGATTCCAGCTGTCCTTGCCCTTCTAGCCATTGATATCATCATGACTATCTCACTCTTTATGGTGAATCGCACGGATAAGATACTCTAATTATTCTAAAACACTTCTCAGATATAAACAATGCAAAGCCAGACTCTGTCTGGTTTTTTTGGTGCTTATATCAAGAAAAGGCACCATCCATCTATTAGCAGAAAGATGGCATTTTTGATATAATAAGATGTATAGAAACTAATTATCATACGAAAAATAAATTGGTTTATAAAATAGCTACTATTTTAAGTGAGGTGCACAGGATGGATGAACTGAAATACAATTTGGAAGAAAGTTTAGCAGAGTTAGATCAGCTCTTTTACTTATCAGCCAAGGAGACAGATAAGACTGCCTGTGAAGCTCTGGCAGAAAAAGCAAGAATAATTTATGAACAATATCCTGAATCAGAAGACATTGCTTTACTCTATGCTAGGATTTTGTTCAATTTGTCAACCGAACAAACTGAGTTGAAGGAGCGGAAGGCTACTGCTGAAAAATTAGAGAAATTACAGCAACAATTCCAGGATTCACCTGATATAGCTTTACGTTATGTCAGGATTTTGTTCAATTTGTCAACCGAACAGACTGAGTTGAAGGAAATCGAGGCTACTGCTGAAAAATTAGAGAAATTACAGCAACAATTCCAGAATTCGCCTGATATAGCCTTGCAGTATGCCATGATTTTGGTTAATTTGTCAACCAAGCAAACTGAGTTGAAGGAACTAGAGACCACTGCTGAAAAATTAGAGAAACTACAGCAACAATTCCAGGATTCACCTAATATAGCTTTACGTTATGCTAGGATTCTGTTCAATTTGTCAACCGAACAGACTGAGTTGAAGGAGCGGAAGGCTACTGCTGAAAAATTAGAGAAATTACAGCAACAATTCCAGGATTCGCCTGATATAGCTTTGCCGTATGCCATGATTTTGTTCAATTTGTCAACCAAGCAAACTGAGTTGAAGGAACTAGAGACCACTGCTGAAAAATTAGAGAAATTACAGCAACAATTCCAGGATTCGCCTGATATAGCTTCGAAGTATGCCATGATTTTGGTTAATTTGTCAACCATACAGACTGAGTTGAAGGAGCGGAAGGCTACTGTCGAAAAATTAGAAAAAATGCAGCAAAAATTTCCAAAATCCGAAGAAATTGCTTTTATATATAGTGTGTTCTTAGCAAGCTTATTTGATTATCAAACGGAGGTAGACGAACGTCTTCAAACCACAAAAATAATTAAAAAACTCTATGAACAATTCTCCAACTTTATGTTACAAAATTTTGATGATTTATTTTTTAGTAATGATAATGTTTGTGACAGTAAGAAGTACATGCTATTCAACTTTATCCTAAGGGAAGGGCTTTTAAAGAATACTAAATATGCTATTTTACAAAAATGGACAGTTCGTTATAAAGAAGACTCCAGTGAACTAAAGAACTTGCTATCAATTTATCAAATTGTTCAGAAAATCAAGTATCAACTGGGACTAAAAGACGAATATAAAAATCAGGTGCTTAAATTCGGCCACTACACCAAGGGGAGCACTCTCCAAATTATGTTAGATCAAGAGGAGAATGAAAAGAAGAATACTACTTTTTCGGTATCTGGGAAAACTCGTTTGTATAATGCTAATTATATGAATGATCCTGAAGAAGGAATCGTCATAGAACAGATATTGGGCTTAGATAGACGAGATGTTTTGGAACCAAGCTCATGGTTCTTAATGAGTTTCACAAACAAAACGGATGATTTGGCCATGTGGTCCCAGTATGGTGATGATGCCAAAGGTGTTTGTCTGGTACTTCGAGAAGATGATTTTTCTAGATTTACTTCCTTCAATGATGTTTCTTGGCGTCAAGAAAAAAACTTTTTAGAATTCTCTGATAAGATGTATCTACTGAAATCTGAATTAAATAGTGGTGTTGAAAAATCTATCTTTCGGAGTGAAAGTGAAAATTCAGTCGATACTGTTAATGATGAAGGAACTGAACCGAATTCTGTAGAAAAAAATAGTGATTCAAAAGGGAATCCTGATTATCTCTACCGAATTGCCTATGTTAAGCATATAGAGGAAAATTTAAAACTAGAACAAACTGAACTATTTGAGAAGTCGGAAATAGAAGAATTAGAAAAATTGTTGAATAGTTTAAAAGAAAAACTAGATATCGGTTCAAAAATTACGGAGGAGAACTATCAAAATGCTATTGCTGAATGTATAGAAGAAATTCGCTACTTATTTAAATCTGTTGATTACAAATATGAAAATGAACTTCGTATCTTACGCTATGCGAACCTAGATCCTAGCAATAAGGAAATCAAAATTGACAAAACTTCTGGGGTAGGTAAACTTTATGTAGAACGAAAAAATTCAATTCAAATCGGTGAAGTCATTTTCGGTCCTAAGTTTCCAAATCCTGAGTACGTGACTCCTCTATTAAAACTTTTAGATAAGGAAATTAAGTATAAGAAATCTACGATAAAATTTAGATAAAGTCTGACAACATCCTCTAAACTTCTAGTTTTTACTAGGAGTTTTTTATATATAAAATTTTTACACATATTTCTTGACAGGGCTTTCATATTGAGATACAATATATTTGAAAAGAGTATATATAAAATTTTTATATAATGAAAAGGAGGTTTCCCATGTACTTCCCAACATCCTCTGCCCTGATTGAGTTTCTCATCTTGGCTGTACTGGAGCAGGGGGATTCTTATGGTTATGAGATTAGCCAAACCATTAAACTCATCGCCAATATAAAAGAATCTACGCTCTATCCCATTCTCAAAAAATTGGAAGCCAGTGGCTTTCTAACCACCTACTCTAGAGAGTTTCAGGGGCGTATGCGCAAATACTACTCCTTGACCAATCGGGGCGTAGAGCAGCTCATTACTCTAAAGGAAGAGTGGACGCTCTATACCGACACCGTCAACGGCATCATAGAAGGGAGTATCCGCCATGACAAGAACTGACTATCTGACTCAGTTAGAAACCTATCTCCATAAACTACCTGAAGTCGACCGCATTGAAGCCATGGACTACTTTAAGGAACTATTTGACGATGCAGGTCCAGAGGGCGAAGAGGAGCTCATTGCTAGTCTGGGAACACCAAAAGAAGCGGCTCATGATGTCCTCTCTAACCTCCTCGACAAAAAAGTTAATGAGGCACCAGCTCAAAAGAATGACCGCCAACTGCTACACATTGCTCTACTTGCCTTACTAGCAGCCCCTATCGGAATCCCTGTGGGAATTGCAATTATCTTAACCATTATCGGGCTTTTTATCGCAGCTGCCTCCGTCATTCTAGCCTTCTTTACCGTCTCTGTGACAGGTATCCTGCTGGGCGGACTCTTTATCGTAGAAAGCTTTAGTGTCCTAGTCGAAGCCAAATCTGCCTTTATCTTGATTTTCGGGGCTGGTTTGCTTGCTATCGGTGCTTCTTCTCTTGTTCTACTAGGTATCTCCTATGTAGCTCGTTTCTTTGGCCTCCTAATCGTCCGCTTGGTACAATGGATTCTTAAAAAAGGAAAGAGAGGTGACAGACATGCGTAAATTGACGAAAGGATTTCTCATTTTTGGTGTGGTTTCTACAATCCTTGGTTTTATCATGATAGTTGCAGGTGCCCAGTCCAATGGTATTCAAAGTTTGCTTGCCATGTCAAAAGACCCCGTCTATGACAATCGCACCGAAGAAGTAACCTTTGGAAGTGAAGTGGAAAAACTTGATTTGACCCTTGAGGAACATAGCCTAACCATCACAGAGTCTGTAGATGACAAGATCCATATCACCTATCATCCGTCAGTGTCTGGCCGTCACGATCTAACTACTGGAATGAGTGACAAAACACTGAGCGTCACTGACAAACAAGCCTCCCAACATCGTTTTCTCGGTTCAGGAATCGAAAGCCTACTTCGTATCGCCAGCAACTATTCTAATCGTTTTGACGAAGTGGTTCTCTCCCTACCTAAAGGAAGAAAGCTGCAAGCTATCACCGTCTCAGCCAATCGTGGACAAACTAATATTCGTCAAGCCAACCTTGAAAATGCAACCATCAAAACAAAAGGCTATCTCTTAAGACTAACAGAAAGTTCTATCAAGAACAGCACATTAACGGCACCTCATATCATCAATATCTTTGATACCGAATTGACAGATAGTCAGGTCAAGACGGAGGGAGCACACATCTATGCTGAAAATATCCAAGTTCACGGCAAGGTCGAGCTAGAGGCTTATTCAACTCTACAACTCATTCTCTCCCAGAAAGAGACCGACCGTATCAATCTAGAAATTTCTTCTCAGCATGGTGGTATCTATCGTCAACCCAAAGAAGAACATCGTGGACAAAAAGAGAATGTACTTGCCAACCCTTATAAAACGGAAAAAGCAGATATCAAGGACTTGCTCATCATAAAAGCCAATCAGGATATCTACCTCCCCAAGGAAGAAGAGTACTCTGCTCCACCTAGCAATCATTGACAAAAACGCTTTCATCTGCTAATCTAAAAATAGAAAACGACCATAAAAAAGGAGGTTCCACCATGACACAAGAATGGTTTGAAAGCGTCGATCTTGAGAAGAAATCAGCTCAGTCGAAATCGGAAATCCAACCCGACCAACCAGAGACTTCGGAAACTGTGGAGACCGAACCACAAGCAAGCCAAGAAACACCTGTCTCACCTAAAGAGTTGGAAACGCATGAGGAGGAAACTCCCCAAATAATCGAAGAAACCCAAACGGAGGAAGAGGGAGAAGGGAAAGCTGAAGAGGAACACAACCAAGAAAACCCTGCAAAAGAGAAAAGTATTCTCAGCAAGGCTTTAGAAAGTCCCTATATCCCAGATATTGACCCTCGTAAAACAGCCCGATTAAAAGAAGAAATCGCACTATTTTGGGCTTGGCTACTGGATGCTATCCAAGAACCAACTGCCAGCAAGACTACGGACCAAAAGCATCGTTACAGTGTCTTTGCCCTACTCACCTTGCTGTCGTCAATCAACCTTTTCTTTAGTATCTATCATATCAAGCATCTCTACTATGGCTATATGGTCTCTATTGCTAATAGTTCTCCTAACCAGCTCCCACCTTTAGATCTCTTTGCTGGACTTTCTATCTTGGTCGCTAGCGCTCTATTTTACTTTTCCATCATTTTGGGAGGCTTTACTGTCCGACGTGTGCTGGATCAGGAGAGTGACTTCACATTCCAAGAAGCCTTTGATCGGTATAGCAGACTCTTTGCTATCCCACTTGTCCTAACAGCTCTAGCAAGTTTCTTTGCACTCTTTGGTGGCTTACGATTTGCTGGCATCCTCACTCTTCTAAGCATGACCATATTTGCCCTTGGCAATCTCTTTGTGATTAGCAAGCCAAGTAAGACCAGTAGCCTCGACCCATTTTATCGATTCCTGCTAGCTGTCTTACTTGATGGCGCTATTCTCTTACCCTTCTTCATTGCAGAGCTTGCGCTGACAGTTGACTACCTTCGCATCCTGACCTTCTTTTAACCAAAATCCCTGCCATTTGTTAATGACAGGGATTTTTATGCTTACTCTTTTTTAAACAAGGCCTACTCGATAGTTGCCAATCCTTCAAAATCTTGTCCTAGGATGGGTTGTACTTCTAATTGATTAGCATCTAATTGCTGGTAAAATGCTTTTGGTAGTGACTCTAGGAATTTTGCATAATCCAAGCGAGCGATGGCTTCATAATCTTCTGCTTTTGAGCCATCACCAGAAATCTTCACTAGGTCAATCTCCCAAACAAGCTCCTTGCCTGCCAGCTGCTCGGTATAAGGAGCTGGTACAACGGGTTCCTTTGGCAAAATCGTTTTGACTCCCTGGGCTAGGTGATAGATACCGTGCACCTTGCCTTGGGCATCTGGGTAAAATTTCACACTGGCAAGGTAGGCATCAGAGCCTTGAACCTTCTTGACCAACTCTTCAAAACGTACCAATCCATCCTCTGCTAAAAAGCTCTCGAGGTATCCCTTGTTGAGATAGATAGGGGACAAGAGCCCTTGGCAATATACTAAACGAACCGCCTTATCCGCTAAATATTGCTTGACCGTTTCTCGGAAATAAGCTTCAAAATCAAAACCATCTAGCCCTTCTACCGCTTCCCTCAACTTGCCAGATAGGGCCTGGAGGAGAGTCTCTACAATCTCCCAGTCCACTCTAGTAAGGAAATCTGGAATCACCACTTGATAACCTTTTCGACTATCCGCATAGTTGACCTTGAAGAGAAATTGCGACTGGCCTACAATCCCACACTCGATATACTCGAGACGATTGAGGGGCTGACGGAGATAGACCGCATCATAACTGTGTGACTCCAAGCCCTCTACCAAGGCCAAGATGGACTTGGCAGTCAAAACCTCCTGTTGCCCTAGAATGCTTTCTTTATTTGGGATAAAAAATGTTTTTGCCATAATTGGCCTCCTTTGAAATCGTTTACATACAGTATAACCTATTTTCCTGAAAGATACAGAAACAAACTTTAGATTTTTAGATAAAAAGCATAGAAAAACAGCCCCTGAAGGCTGTTTACTTTATACTGTAGCGACTTGATCCAAGCTTTCACCGATAGCAGCTAGGCGCTCGATCACTTCAGCTTGTGTCAATTCATTTTCTGAAACATAGCGGTTACGTGGGTGAACACGGCACTCGTGTGAGCATCCACGAAGGTACTTATCTTCATTTTCTTCTGATGTTAGGATACGACGGTTACAGAAGGGATTTCCACAGTTGACATAACGTTCACATGGGGTTCCATCAAACCAGTCTTTCCCTACGATAGTTGGGTTGACATGGTTGACATCAACGGCGATACGCTCGTCAAAGACGTACATTTTCCCATCCCAAAGTTCACCTTGGACTTCTGGGTCTTTACCGTAAGTTGCGATTCCTCCGTGCAATTGGCCAACATCTTTGTAGCCTTCACGCACCATCCAGCCTGAGAATTTCTCACAGCGAACTCCACCTGTACAGTAAACCACGACACGTTTGTCCATGAATTTTTCCTTGTTATCACGGACCCATTGTGGCAACTCACGGAAGTTGCGGATGTCTGGGCGGATAGCCCCACGGAAATGTCCTAGGTCGTACTCATAATCGTTACGTGTGTCAAGAACCACTGTATCTTCGTCAAGAAGGGCTTCTTTGAACTCTTTTGGAGACAAGTAAGCACCTGTTGTTTCAAGTGGGTTGATATCGTTGTCAAAATCGTTGTCTTCCAAACCAAGGTGGACAATCTCTTTCTTGTAGCGAACAAACATCTTCTTGAAGGCTTGTTCATTTTCTTCGTCAATCTTGAACCAGAGGTCTTCCATGCCTGGGAGGCTGTGAACGTAGTCCATATATTTTTGAGTTGTTTCGTAGTCACCTGAAACTGTTCCGTTAATTCCTTCATCGGCGACTAGGATACGGCCTTTAAGACCGATTGATTTACAGAAAGCCAAGTGATCTGCCGCAAATTGCTCTGCGTTTTCAATTGGAGTATAAAGGTAGTAAAGTAAGACACGAATATCTTTTGCCATAAGATTTGTTCTCTTTTCTATTCTTAAATTTTCAGAATTTTTCATTCAACTATACTAGTATACCCACTTGGGAAAACGAATGCAATTTATTTGACCGGAAATTGTAGAGGGAGGCTCATTCCTGCATTTCATTAGTAGCCATAGCGAATAGCAGATAATTCTCTCAATTTTTTGATCTGCTCGGCTTGACTTTCTGACAAAATCAACTTATTATCAATCAACACACGTGAGACGTCAACGTTCATTTGACTCAATATAAACGGAGTAGAGGTCCCATCGTCCTCTAATCGTCTTTTATAACTCACTAACTGATTTTTCAAGGGAGTTAGTTGAGGCGCAGCCTTTATATCTTCCAGTAGATGATCTATGATAGTCATTGCTTCACAACGCCTTTCGCTTCCTCCTACAAACCATTTTAATGGTGTCATTCTCATTTTCCTCCTTAAATTGAAAAACTATAATTCTTACTCTCGCGCCAGTATTTACCCAAACACCCTATGTAAAAAAGTCAGCAGAAATGGTAGGGTCGCTACAATATTATTAATCACATGCACCACATAGGATGGATAAATGCTCTTGGTATAGCGGGTCAAACCAGCAAAAATGATTCCAAATGTTGTAAAAACGAAAATATCTAACAGACTAGGCAGACTTGAAAAATGAGGAAGAGCAAACAAAATGGAAGGAAGAAGCAAATCAAGGCCAAATCGCGAATGTTTAAAGAAAGCATGTTGCAACAAACCCCTATAGATCAATTCTTCCATCAGTGGCACTAGAAAAAACAGAGTTATATAGATGCCTAGCTCAGCAAAATTGGTTTCACTATAACCAATCAATACGGCCCAACCTTCAGCAGTTGACTGAACATGTTTAGCTGTCTGAACGTTAAAAGAAATATGGAGCACTGCCACTAATACTGTCAAAATCGAATACCAAAGCCATTTTTTTCTTGGAATGTGAAAAAGATAGCCATGGCCTGTCTTAACCAGAATCCAAATCATGACTCCGCTAAATAGCAAACTCAAGATATTTCGAATCCAGAAAAAATTTCCTACCTGAGAAGAAAATTGCCAATAATTTTGGACGATAAGCGTTAGCTGAGAAAGGCCAAATACGAAAAATAAGTAAGACAAGACTGCACTTATTTTAAGTAGAAGCTGATACTTTTTCATGTGAATTCTCCTTTGTAAACTCGAGACATCTCTAATATAAGCTATATTCCCCCAAATCCTTACTCCAAATCCTAAATAGTGCTTGAGCTTTCCTGAATGGTTAAAATAAGGGAAATGGGAAAACAGGAATATCTATGTCTTTGTCTCAAAAAATCACTACCTCCCCTAGAAAACTAGGGAAGGCAGTGATTACATTTTTAGGAATTAGGAATGAATACACGAAATCAATTTGTCTTATGATTTTTTGCTTTTCAAGAATTCGTCGTATTGTTTTTGCATTTCATCCAATACTTTTTGGTATGCACCTTCAGATTTCAATTTTTCCATCAATTCTGGAATAGCTTTATCTGGGTCTACAGTACCAGTGTTGATAGCTGTATCGAATTGTTGCATTGTGTTAGTGATTGCAGAGATTTCTGATTTCACGCTATCAGTGTTAAAGATGAATCCAAGTGCTGGAGATTCTTTAGCTTCTGCCAATTGTTTCTTAGAATCTTCGATTTGTTGGTCTGTAACGTTTTCGTTGATGTAAAGGATCCAGTTGTTACCAGTGTTCCATCCACCCATGTGAGTGTTTCCTTTGTATCCTTCAAGGACACGAACACGGTTTTCTTTACCTTCAATTTTCTCCCAGTTCTTGCCTTCTGGACCGTAAACAAGTCCGTTCAAGAGTTCAGGGTTAGTGTTCAAGAGGTTCAAGACTTCCATTGATTTTTCTTTGTTCTTAGAGTTGTTTGAGATAACAAAGTTAGCAACTTGAGTTGTTTGGTTTTTCTTGATGAAGTTAGTGAATGGTTTGATTTGGATGTCTTTGTTAGCTACACGAGAGAGCAAGCTGTTACCGTAGTCAGCTGGTCCTACTGTTTCTTCACGAACGAACCAAGTGTCTTGTTGAAGGTCAAATGAAGTGTCGCTTGTTGCTACGTCTTTTGGAATGTATCCTGCTTCGTAGAATTTGTGAAGAGTCTTCAAGTGTTCTTTGAAACGAGGAACGTCGTAACGGTTTACGATCTTAGTAGTATCCCCTTCAAGGTCGATAACGAATGGAAGTCCGTTTGCTACTGGGTAGTCAAAGTTTTCAGAAGGGATGAAGTTCTTAGTAACTGCAAATGGTACTACATCTGGAGCTTTTTCTTTGATTTGTTTCAAGACTGGTTCAAGTGTTTCGTATGAATTTACACCTGAAATGTCGATACCGTATTTAGCAAGAAGAGTTCCGTTGAAGGCAAAGTTTTGTGAAGATGCAACGTTAGCTGCAACTGGAACAGCGTAGATCTTGCCGTTTACAGTGTTCCCTTTGATGTAAGCAGGGTCAAGTGCTTTGTAAAGCTCTGCTCCTTCTTTCTTGTACAATTCTGTCAAGTCTGCATAAGCACCTTTTTGCGCGTTTACGATGTAGTTATCTGCAAAAGCGATATCGTAGTTTTCACCTGATGATGTGATAACGGACATTTTCTTACCGTAGTCACCCCATCCAAGGTATTGGATATCCAATTTAGCACCAACTTTTTCTCCGATGATTTTGTTTGCATTTTCTAGCAATTCATCCAAGTTATCTGGTTTATCACCGATTTGGTACATTTTGATAACAGTCTTATCACCTGAAGCTGAGTCAGCAGCTTTTTTATTGTTACCTGAAAGGTTCCCACAAGCAGCAAGACTTGCAGCCAAAGCTACTACGCTAGCAGATGCGAAAGCATATTTTTTCCAGTTTTTCATGATAAAAACTCCTTTTTTTATTTTTAAACTTATAAACGATTTAATGATTTTAACTTCAGCCACTAAGATGAAGTTGGGAAGAGAGAAACGGTGTTTCTCAGCAAGTCCTATTCTTTCACACCACCGATGGTCAAACCTTTTACAAAGTAGCGTTGGAAGAATGGATACAGAATTGCAATCGGAAGTGTTGCAACCACAACCATGGCCATACGTCCTGTTTCCTTTGGAAGAGCGACTCCCAGTTGACCAGAAAGGCCGACTGCTTTGGCAATGTAGTCCATATTTTGTTGGATTTGCATGAGCAAATACTGTAATGGATACAAGTTGTCACTCTTGATGTAAAGAAGGGCGTTGAACCAGTCGTTCCAGAAACCAAGAGCTGTCAACAGCGTGATGGTTGCGATACCCGGTAGCGACAATGGTAAACAGATTTGGAAGAAGATCCGGGCTTCACTAGCACCATCGATACGAGCGGACTCGAGAATGGCTTCTGGAATGGTCTTCTTGAAGAAGGAACGCATCAAGATGATGTTAAATGGTGAGAGAAGCATTGGAACAATCAAGGCCCAAACTGTGTCACCCAGTTGAAGCAAACGAGTTACCACGATATAACCTGGTACCAAACCGGCGTTGAACAACATACTAAGTAGGACGAAAATCGTAAAGAATCTGCGGTACTTAAAGGTTGTCCGTGAAATGGCGTAGGCATAAGTTGTGGTGATAAAGACGTTTGTCAAGGTTCCGACTACTGTTACAAATACTGAGATAAAGAGCGCTTGTAATATCTTATCTTTAAACTGAGCTAAAAACTCGAAGCCATCTAATCCAAACTGTGATGGGAAAAAGCTATATCCATGTTGAAGGATGCTCTTTTCATCTGTGATGGAAATCATGATGACAAAAATAAAGGGCAAGATACAAGAGAGAGCAATCAATCCAGAAATAATACTGAAGAAGATATCTGCCTTCTTACTGAAGGAGTGAATGCCGACATTATCAATTTTTGCTTTTTTAATTTTTTCCGCCATGCTTTCCTCCTTTCTAGAATAGTGCTGAATTTGGATCCACTCGTCTTGCAAGCAAGTTTGATAGGATAACCAGTATCAAACCGACAACGGACTGATAAAGACCAGCTGCTGACGCCATACCAATGTCCGCTGTCTGAGTTAAACCATTATAGACATAGACGTCTAGTACATTGGTTACATTGTAGAGCTGACCAGCATTGTGAGGGATTTGGTAGAAAAGACCGAAGTCTGCACGGAAGATGTTTCCGACTGCAAGGATGGTCAAAACAGTTATCAGCGGTGTCAACTGTGGAATCGTTACATTGCGAATCCGTTGCCACTTGCTAGCCCCGTCCACTGTTGCTGCTTCATAGTAGGTAGGGTCAATTCCCATGATAGTCGCATAGTACATGACACTGCTATATCCGAAGCCTTTCCAGATACCTAGGAAAAGGAGAAGATATGGCCAGATACCCAAGTCTGCATAGAAGTTAATTTCCTTCAATCCAATGGTTTCCAAGAAACGGTTGATCACCCCTTTGTCGATGTTTAGGAATGCATCTGTAAAGAAACTGATGATAACCCATGACAAGAAGTAAGGGAACAACATAGACGTTTGGAAAATTTTAACCATTCTCTTAGAGCGGAGCTCGCTGAGGATGATGGCAATTCCAACCGACACAATCAAACCAATAAAGATGAATCCAAGGTTGTAAAGGACGGTATTTCGGGTAATGATAAAGGCATCTTTAGAACTAAACAAGAACTTAAAGTTATCGAGGCCGACCCACTTACTATTCATGATACTGTGGATAAATCCTTCACCACTCATATGGTAGTCTTTGAAGGCGACCACATTTCCAAATACTGGGATGTAGAAGAATAGAATCAACCAAAGTGCCCCTGGTAAAACCATCAAGAGAAAAATCCAGTTATCTCTCAAGGTCTTTGAAAACTTTTTCATAATTTCCTCCCATTTTATTCCTAAAAACTGATTTCATCGAATTTTTAGGTTTGATAACGATTACATTATTAGTATACTCCTATTTGGAGGCTAGTTTAAACTACTAATTATAGAAAAAACTCCACAAATTATTTTATGTGGAGAAGTTTTTTATAAGAAATAGGTTTCACGAGAAACCCTTTGCCACAGACAGGGTGTTTTTAGGTCGTATAAATCGTCGAAGCTGTCGCAATGGTGTGCCACTGGTTGGCTGTTGTGGCCGCAAAGTCCTTGTCTCCATAAAAATCGTTAAATGGAAGGATTTCGACCTCTAATTCTTCGACGCGGTCAATTTGACCTGCCAGATAAGCCTCGATACGACTTTCTGCTCGCTTGATGCGTTGTAAGAGTCCGCCCATACGGATATCCACTGTATCCAAGCCAAAGACCTTGTTTTCTTTCAACCATTGGTGGCTAAAGAGTTTGTGGAAAGTTTCAATCTCACTTCTGAGTTTTGGTAATTCTTCTATGGCGATTTGCTGCAAAATGACTTTGTCACCGGCTTTGTAAGCCTGACGAAGTCGACGCCCCACATCAACTTTAGAGCTTAAAATCTGGTTCAACTGAGCCTGTGTTTCAAAGAGATAAGCGTAAATTCCTGCTTTTCCTTTGATTTCAGAAAGAGTCTCCACAGCATGAGCAAAGTGAGGTTTGTCTTGTTCAGGTGTCATGTGTCGGTCAAGGGTCGGACAGAGAACATCCTGATAAAAGACATAGCGGTTGGGATTGATACCACTGAGATTGTCTGGTAGATCTGGCAAGAGGTTGGCTAGGTCAATCTGCATAAAGTCCTCAACAGATAGACCAGTATTGGTTTTGAAGTGTACAGACAAGCGGTCTAGGTCATTGCGATAGCTGAGTTCTGCCCAGATTTGCAAGCTTGGTAGGATAGAAAACTGAGCTGTCTCACCGCCATTATCTCCCCAACCAGTCACGATGACTTCTTTGATGTCATTGGCACGGCAGGCTTTGTTGGCCTCAATAGCTACTAGACGACTGAAATGGTTGTGAGGCGTAAAACCAATCCATTTCCAGGCCCCACCTGCAAAGGCGATATCTTGGCTAATCTTGTGGTGATTGCGGAAGTTACGGTTGTATTTTTCTTCGCTATCCTGGTAATAATCCCAGTAAACCAAGGTCACACGGTCTTTGAGACGGTCTAAATAAACGCGAGTTTCCTCAGGAATTTCCACATCACGGTCGTACTGGCCATCTGCTGACATGAGTTTAAAAAACATATCGCTCCACATTTGGCAGTGGAAACCATACTTATCGGCAATATCCAGCACGCGCTCCAAGTGTTGGCACATGAGGAGACTACGGTCCACAACACCGTTTAGAATGAGGTAGCGTCCCAAACCAACCAAGTGGGCTTCGTCCATCCCGATATTGACCTTGCGAGTCCGCAGTTTAGACAGAGTAGCAAACATGCCGTCAATTAGGTCGTAAACTTTTTCTTCGCCAATGAGGAGGATATCTTCTACATCACGGAGCTCTTGCACTTCTTTGACACCCCATTTAACGAAGGCTGACAAGTGGGCCAAGGTCTGGATGCAAGGCACAAAGGTCATGTCAAACTGCTGGGCATAGGCTTCGATTTCCTGCAACTCCTCAGCCGAATAGGCTCCACGGAAATAACCAAAGTAGGGTTGCCCCTCGATTTGATAAGTGTCTTCCATGTAGAGCTCAAAAGTTGAGTAGCCCATGAGAGCCAGAACTTCAATCATCTGTTTGGCAGAAGCGACATTTAGCACTGCATTTCGCGAACAGTCTGCCATGTAGGCCAAATCTTCGTAAGCAGCCTTTTCTTCAATCTCTACCTTATCACCATCTGCTAGAGCTGTTGCCAACAAGGACAAGGCGCGATACAATTGGTGCGGTTTGCGATAAGTTAGTTGATAGTGGCCTCCCTCACCCTTGATAGAGATAGAGGCTTTATCAGACTGAGCGACTGCTACCTCTACATCTGGTAGGGAAATGTGCTTTTTAAGCAACTCTAATGCTTGCTCTTGTTTGGGACTAAGTCCTGTAAAAATTACCATTGGTTTTCCTCCTGCAACCAGTTGACAAGGGCACCATAGAGATTGGCATCTGCATGATAGGTGCAAGCTTGGATAACTGGTGCGACCGTGTATTCTTCGTAGGTTTCGACAAATGCATCGACAGCTTGTTTGACACCCTGGATAAAATCTAGATTCTGACTAATAGAGCCTCCCAGACTAATGACATCTGGATCGATGAGATACTGGATATTGAGCAAGCCTTGAGCCAGATTACGGTTCATACGCTCAATGGCTTCTTGGCAAAGGGCATTCCCTGCTGCAGCTTCTTGGTAAATCTTACGACCGTCCCAGTCAGTCTGACCAGATTTTTCAATTACGTAGCGGACCATGTTTCCTGTAGAAGCCAGTAGCGACCAGTTGTTGAGTTTTTCAGCTGGTTCAATGGTTGTCATATAGCCAAACTCACCACCTAAGCCGTGGCGACCTCGGTGAAGTTTCCCATTGATAATCATAGCTCCGCCAATCCCTGTCCCAATCACGACACAGGCTGCATTTTCAATCTCTGGGTGAGCCAGCAATTCACTCAGTCCAACACAGTTGGCATCATTTTCGAGATGGACAGGTAGCTGATGATGAGTAAGAGCTTCATACCAAGAAAAGCCATGGATGTAAGCTACAGCACTGATTCCCTCAATCACACCTGTTTCTTGATTGACCGCGCCTGGAACACTCATGGCAATGCCCTTATAATCTTGCTCCGACAGACGTTGGTCTAGCCAAGTCAGTAAATCATCCAAATTTTCTGGTGTCGGTGTACTTGTCTTATCTAGTATTTTTCCATCAGGAGTCAGACTGGCAAACTTAATCCCAGTCCCTCCGATATCAATGGTTGCAATCGTCATATTTTCACCAAAAAAGGGGCGAATCAGTAGTTAATCCTTACTCTTTCGCCCCTCCTTTCTATCTCATAGTATTAGTTATAGAATACTTTAAAACTATTAAATTTCTTCTTTTTTAATCAATTCTGTGCGAATTTCTTGCGGAGCCAATAATCCTGAATGAACTGGATATGGTCGCTCAAGTAAGTCAAGAATAGTTTGTTGGTGCTCTGAGATGCGCACATTTTCTTGACTCATATTGTAGTAACGGAGGACATATCCTTCTTCATTTTCCGCCACTTTAAAGGCTGTTGGGCAAACTTGTGGTATACTGAGTGCCGCGTGACTCAAGAGGCTACCAGTTGCTGCAACACTTCCTTCTTGTTTAGCGACCTGAAGACTAGTGAATGGTGTTTGGAAGGCTTTGGCACGACGGAAAGCTGAGAAGCGTTCTTGTGCTTGGTGGCATTCAAGCGCAAACTCGACTTCAAACTCACGCAAGCACTGAGCCTCTGGCGTTGGGAAGTAACCCCAGTCACCTAGTTCACCTGAGGCACGAAGAATGGTCACTGCAATCGTATCATCGCCAAGGATTTCATACTCGTGTAATCCTTTATTGGCTACCGTTATCCCTTTTTCATCATCATAAAGGCTGACAAAGGCTTGTTGGTGTTGTGGATTTTCAGGATTTTCCCAAGAAGCAGCTGGTTTGTTTGGTCGTGTTACTACCTCATAGATGCTTTCAGAATCATTACTTGGACGCGTGTTATGAGTCTTAACCAAGAGACGGATACGGTGGTCCTTAGCAGTATTGGTAAAGCGAGTCTTGAAACGAATTTGTGGATTGTCAACAAAGACGGTCATCTCTGTTTCCAAAGGAAGGGTTGTCAATTCTTCTGAGCGCCCTGCTTCACGCGTCATAAACTCGATGATGCCTCTTTGTTCCGCATCCAGTTTTTCATCTGCACTTACTGGAATTGTCAATTCATGTTTGAGCAAGATTTTAGCAAAACGTGCTGTATTTTCCAAGACTTCATAGTCTTTGAGTTCTGCGTAGATAGGTTCCGTTCCTTTTGGTTGGAAATAGATGTACTCATTTCCGATGTCACCACGGTCTTCAAAGCGAATAACATCTTCATAAGCTTCATGAGTTGTCTTGTCGTAGACTGTGATGTTTTCATCCACACTTACCGTTACAAATGGCGTATCAATCACCCCATTTTGGTAAATACCGTCACGGTGTTCTTGTTCTCCTTCAAGCAATTGGAAGGTTGTCCAAGAAAGTGGTGCCAGATGAACAGGGACTGTCACGCGCACTTGGCGAGCGATACGAGCCTGGCGGAACTTGTCTTTTGGCAAATCATACTCAAAGTTAGCTCCCAGATCTTCGATTTTCGCTTCTACAGCATGGCCTTCCAAGTCTTCGACACGGTAGCTTGGCAAGGTCAAGGCTGCCATCTTCTTATAGCCTTCTGTTGGGTGCAATTCTTTGAAATCACAAGTCGCCACATCAATCACTGTGCTGACAGTGTCAACCTTGTCATGCAAGCCGGTGTTGATGACGGTAAAGAGATGGTCGCTTTGCGCTTCGTGGGTTGCAATTTTACCCTTCCACTCGTTGAGAAGGTTGCTCTTAACAAAATTTCCGACTTGGTTAACCTTGGCAAAACGGGTTTCCATCTCGCGATGAACTTCGTCAATACTACAGCCACAGATACTATCATGGGGCGCATTTTGTAGAAGGACTTTCCAAGCATAGGTCAGCTGATCCTTGTGGTTATGTCCGCCAGTGATAACAGTCAATGGTTCCACTACTTGTTCTAGCAGGTTGCTATTTTCTTGGAAGGCTTGTTTAAGGTAGATACGAGAAGATGACGTATTAGCAAGTGTGTACCAACCGTCTGTTTCTTGACTGGTCAACTCACCTGTAACCGTTGATAGCTGCTCCGGTAGAGCACTTTCCACTGCGTGGATGTAGTCATCAAAAGAACTGTGAATAAAGGTCACGTCTGGGAAAAGTTCATTGGCTACACGAATGGCCTCACTCAGATTTCGCTGTACAGGCTGGTGGTCACATCCGTTCATCATCAACCATTGGTTGGTCGAAGCGTAGTCACGCACGTCTGCCAATTTTTGTTTCCAGAAGGTCAAGGCCTCGTCTTTATCCACTGGAATTTCATTTCCATTACTGTACCAGTTGGCAAAGAGGATACCGAGGACACGACTTCCGTCTGCACCCTGCCAGTACATTTCTGAAAACTGGGAAGTGAACTGCTCATCTTCGAGCACTTGGTTGTCAAATCCAATCGGCTTCACACCACGGCCAAAGGCTGCCACATGAATGCCTGATTTTTGAAGGATTTGAGGAGCTTGCCCCATATTTCCAAAAGTATCTGGGAAGTAACCAATCTGAGTGGATTTGCCCCATTTTGCACATTCAGCTTGACCAATCAAGGTATTGCGGACGTTGGCTTCACTTGAAATCAAGTAGTCATCCTGCAAGATGTAAAAGGGACCAATTTTAAGTTTGCCTTCGTCAATGTAACGTTGGACTTTGTCGCGATTTTCAGGGCGAATTTCCAAGTAGTCATCCAGGACAATGGTTTGTCCATCCAAGTGGAAACTCTTGAACTCAGGGTCATTTTCAAAGAGATCAAAAAGATTGTCAAATAATTCCACCAACTGCATACGGTGACTTTCAAAAGGCAAGTACCACTCACGATCCCAGTGACTGTGTGAGATAATATGCACAACAACATTTTCCATGAAGTAAAACCTCATTCTAACTTAAATTTTTATTTCTATCTAACTAAAGAACTGACTAGCGGATATCCAGGTAATCCAAAACTAACTCACAGAACATCATGTTGGCCCAAGAGAACCATTCACGTGAGTAGAGAGTTGGATCGTCAACGTGGAAGCTTTCGTGCATGACACCTGTTCCACCATCGCAGGCAACCAGCTGATCGAGCAAGAATTTTTTCTCTGCCTTATCATTTGTTGTCAAGCCTTGGATAGAGAGGGCAATGGGCCAGATATAGCGATAGAAGGTATGAGAACTTCCGAGACCACTAGCGTATTTCCCTTGATAGAAGTATGGATTTTCAGGACTCAGAATGGTACGGCGTGTGGCTTGATACACTTCATCGTTGACATCGCAATAGCCCAGATAAGGCGCCGCCAGCAGACTTGGTACGTTTGGATCATCCATGATGCTAGCATTTCCTAGACCATCCACTTCAAAGGCATAAATCTTTTCACCCTTGCTGTTAGTTGTATAAGCGTAATTTTCGATGCCTTCTTGGATTTCAGCTTGCAGGCGTTTAGCGTCTGCCATGATGTTTTGGCTATCAGCTAGGTCTAGTTCTGCAAAGATTTCTTGCACATACCCCAAGACGACTACGGCAAACATATTTGACGGAATCAAATAGCTATACTGGCAGCAGTCATCACTCGGACGAAAAGCTGACCAGGTCATTCCTGTCACGGCAAAGGCAGGTCCAAAACCATCATTTACCAGTGTATCTTCCTTGCGGTCTGTATCCCGAACAAAACGATATGGAGAGTTGTTGTGGTCTTGCTCTACCGTCCAGAGATGAAGGATTTCCTTGGTTGCTGTGACAAAAGTTTCATCAAACTGACTGGTTTCGCCAGTTTCTTTCCAAAGGAGATAAGCCAACTGCAAAGGATAGCAAAGCGAGTCCACCTCATACTTGCGTTCCCAAATCCAGCCGTTAAGGTCTGTGTGATCAGTCTCATGGTGACCCTTCCAGTTCTCCTCAATGTTAAAGGAGTTGGCATAGGGATCCTTGAGCACCAAGGTCATCTGACGCTTGACTAAACCTGCAATGGTCTGACGTAAACGAGGGTCTCTTTTTGCCACATGAAGATAAGGTCTAAGCTGAGCAGTCGAGTCCCGAAGCCACATGGCTGGGATATCTCCTGTCAGTACAAAGGTTGACCCGTCTTCTAGGATTTCGACTGTATTATCCAAAGTGTCTGTATAACAACGTTCGAACACATCAACCCACTCCGGATGGTCCTTAGCACGCTCCGCTACCTCATCTAGCCACTCTCTGACGATTTCTTTAGAATAAACCATTTTAAATTTTACCTCTTTCAAACAAGTTTCATGTTCAGTATATAGTTTTTGAGACAGAAAATACATACACAAATGATAGTCATTTTTCTACAAAATTGCTTACTTTCGAACCCCGTATCTAAAGGTCTCATTTTTCTGATATAATGTAGAAAAACAGCTAAAGGAAAGACTATGAAACCACTACTTGAAACCATCGATACCCGCTTCGGCACTGCCAGCAAGCATGCCTTCTCTCGGGGAAATACCCTGCCATACACGGGCGTGCCTTTTGGGATGAATTATTTTGTGCCCCAGACTAGTGACCAGGAGGGAGCTTGGTTCTTCGATCCGCATCTGCCCGTCTTTCAGGGGATTCGATTGACCCACCAGCCCAGTCCTTGGATTGGCGACTACTCTTGGCTCCTTCTGACACCTGTCGCAGGCCATCTAGGTGGAGACAGCCTCTTTCACCGCCAGTCTTCTTATGATATAGATAAAGCTCGCTTCCAGCCTCACTATTTGAAGCTCTTTTCTCTGCGCTATCAGATTGAAACACAGCTCACACCGACTTGCTATGGTGCTTCTATTCGTTTGGAGCAAAAGCAAGGCAAGGCTCTCTCCCTCTACCTTCACGCAGCAGATGACCTAACAGTTGAGCAGGTTGATAAGCGGAATCTGGCCCTAAGACAAGAAGGCAAAACAGAGACAAATAAAAATCCGTTGATACTCTTCACTGCCCTACAAATGAATACGGATATTCTTGCTATCAGCCAAGAAAGTGGAGACTGGCGAATTGACCTGGCAGATAGTCATGCTGAGATTCAGCTAGCAACTTCTTTTATTTCTCCTTCTCAAGCGTTGCTTAATCTACCTCAAACGGACTTTGATAGCTGTAAAGCAAGTGCCCAAGCAGACTGGGAAAATCTCCTCCACCGTTTTGATATCGTGGAGACAGGGAAAGCCGATCGGACCTTTTTTGATCACTGCCTCTACAGACTCTTCCTTTTCCCACAGACATTTTATGAGGTGAACGAGTCAGGACGGGCCATCCACATGGATTTGTCTACTGGCACTGTCAAGCCCGGCGTCCTCTTCAGCAACAATGGTTTCTGGGATACCTTCCGCACTACCTTCCCCCTCTTTGCCCTTATCATACCAGAACACTATCGCCGCTTTCTAGAAGGTTTCCTCAATAGCTACCGCGATACTGGTTTTCTTCCCAAATGGCTAGCTCCAGATGAACGTGGCATGATGCCCGGCACTCTTTTAGACGGCATTATCGCAGATAGCGTCTGCAAGGACATGGCCCCCGACTTGGAAGAAGAACTCCTCCAAGCCATGCTTAAAACAGCCACCAAGTCCGATCCTCTTGGCATCAACGGTCGCCACGGTTTAGCTCAATACCAAGAATTAGGTTATCTTTCAACCGACCACCACGAAAGTGTCAGTCACACCCTTGACTATGCCTATAGCGACTTTTGTATCGCCAACTGTGCCGAAAAGCTTGGTCAGAATGACATCGCCCAGACTTATAAGGTCGCATCGCAGAATTACCACCATCTCTTTGACGCCGAGACCGGCTACATGAGAACGCGAGATAGTCAAGGCAACTTCCGACCAGACTTCTCTCCTTATAGTTGGGGACGTGACTACGCCGAATGTTCTGCTATTCAAGCGACTTTAGGCGTCTTACATGACATCCCAGGTTTGCGTCAACTGATGGGTGGAAAAGAAAACTTTAGCCGCTACCTTTTGAAAGCCTGTCAGGATGCTCCTCTCTTTGAAACGACTGGCTATGGTTACGAGATTCATGAAATGAGCGAGATGGCTACAGCTCCTTTTGGGCAAGTCGCCATTTCCAACCAACCTAGCTTCCACATCCCTTATCTCTTCCGTTACAGTAACTATCCTGAATATACTAGCCTTCTCATCAAGACGCTGCGTCAGAAGGCCTTCAAACCAAGCTGGGATGCCTACCCTGGCGATGAGGACAATGGCAGTCTCTCTGCCTGGTACATCTGGTCAGCTCTTGGATTCTACCCGACCTGTCCAGGAAAACCAAGCTACGACCTCGGAATTCCCCTCTTTAATCATCTCCGCGTCTACCTTGCCAAAGAAAATAAATGGTTGGATATCCATGCTGAACAAAACCACAGCCATTTTAACTTTGTCAAAGAGTGTCGATTGGACAAGACCCCTGTATCTAGCATTCAACACCAAGACCTCTTGAAAGCTGAGCAACTGACCTTCACCCTCAGCTGGCTACCAAATCACTCATAACCAAAAGAACCTTTGCACCGCGCAAAGGTTCTTCTTTTATGAAACTTGGACTTGAAGTTGATCCACAAGCTGACCACCCACCATTAGGTTCAGATAGAAATCCAAGGTTTTATCTCCTGCAAAATGCAAGGTTGGTAGCGTCAGCCTTTTTTCAGTCTCGCCAGCTTGAAAGTGAAGGACATGAATCTCGTCCTGATAAGCGACACCATGCACACCCGTCCCGGGTTGAATCGAAATCTTAGCTTCTAAAGGACCACTACATTCTCTGAGCTTGACTGTAAAATAGGCTTTTTCTCCCTTGGTCACAGCTAGGCTTTTTTCTGAAAACTCTAGTTGCTGAACGACTTCTTTTTTCGACAAGGTCGGTGTTTTATAGAGTGAAATCTTGGTCAACAAAGGTAAAGCCTGTGATTCTGTAATGACTACACGTATCTTCTGTGCCTCAACAACTGCTCCTCGTAAGAGGCGTTTGTAACCAACAGTATGACCCGAACCAAACTCCTGCCAGACACCATCCAACTCTACTTGAACGTGGAAAGCAGCGATACGTTGCCCTAGCTTCAAATCTTCCCTCAACTCGATCACATCAAAAGATTTAGGAATTCCTAAATCAATCTCTAACTGAATTGGCAGTTTTGCATCACTTGCCCAAGAGCTGGTCTCGTTCCCATCTGTCAGGTGGCAACAAGTAAAGTCTTCTGAGAGAGACGGTCCAGACACCTTGCTCCCCAGAGCCAGATCTTCTTTATAGAGCTCATCACGATAGGCAGCAAATTCATAAAGTCGCTGGATATCCCTTTCATCAAAGAGACCATCTTGGTTTGGCGGAATATTAAGCAAGAGAGGGGTTCCCCGACCTACTGAGTGAAAGTAGATTTCGACCAATTCCTCGAGAGATTTAGGATCCTGATCCTCATGGTAAAACCAGCCCGAGCGAAGAGAAACATCTGCCTCACCAATTGAAAATAGCGTCCCAGAGGGGTCTCCGTGCTGTAAGTAATCCAATGCAGCCTCTGTCCCCAACTGGTCGGGCTTGACTTTTTGCCACAAGGGATCCCTTGCATAGCCCCGTTCATTGCCAATCCAGCGAATACTAGTTCCCTCAGTTGAGAAAATCAAACAATCGCCCTGCAAGTCACGAATGGTTTCAAACCAAGTCTCAAACTCATAGTTGACCTGCTGGGCCCCTTCGCCTCGAGCACCATCCATCCAAACCTCAGCGAACTTACCAGCATTCCCATAGTCAGGATTTGATAATATTTCCTTCAACTGAGCCAGATAATAGGCATTGTAGTCCCCTTCTCGGTCCACATGATAAAGGGAACTGTGGGCATCCCAAGGAGACAAATACACTCCCAAATCCATGTCAAACTCAGTTGCAGCTCGGGATACTTCGAGGAGCAAGTCCCCTTTTCCATCTCGCCAAGGACTAGCCTTGATCGAATAATCTGTGTGATCTGTCGGGTAGAGGACAAAACCATCGTGGTGCTTAACCACCAAAATCAGCTTTTTAAAACCCGTTTCTTTGAGTACCCGAACCCATTCACGCGCATCCAACTTGGTCGGGTTAAAACGCATAGGATCCTCTTGCCCACTTCCCCATTCCTGGTCATAAAAGGTATTGGGGCCAAAATGGATGAAGGCAGCTAGTTCATCCTCTAAATAAACTAGCTGGGCCTGACTTGGTAATGGTCCATGAGGTTTTATGTTCATCATCATCTCGTATCTCTTTCTCTGATTATTTCTCTTGTTCACAAAGTTATCCACAGCTTGTGGATAAGAAAACATGCCTAAAAACTAGCTTTTCTAGACTCCGGCTCTTTGACTTTGAACCTATCACCTTCAGCAAACCCTGCTCAAATCCCCACTGCACTAGGATTTCTACTAGAAAGCTGGCTCGTTACTAGTTTCCGGTACTATTATCAAGAACCCTCTAGGATATTAGCTGAATCTCCTGCTCTCCCCAAACTTATCCACAACTTGTGAATAACTCCTTCTTCCTAGTTGTTACCTCGTTGACTATAACAAAAAATCTAGGTACCGTCAATAAGACAAGGCTGTCTCCCTAAATACTCAGAAAAGATTCTATAATTTGTACAATATACATTTAAAGTGGCCTAGAAGAAAGATTTTTCTGATAGATTTCATATAATTTTCTAAGTGGCTTTCAATCATTGCTCTTCTCAATTCCTCGTCAGAAATGACTTAAAATCTGGACATTTCTTCTTAAAATGTGAAATTTAGCATAATTTTTTCAAAAAATATTATATTCTTTATGGTAGAAGTTTATACATTTATTTCCTCTAATTCCTTTTGCTATCGTATAATAACATAAAATACTACTAAAACCTTGTTTTGTCCGAATTTTTAATCATTTTTTACTATTGACACGCCTCTGAGAATATGATATAACGTAAATGTAAGCGGTACCAAAAAGGTGCCACCGTGAAAATTTTTAAGGAGGAAAACACATGTCTTCACATCCAATTCAGGTATTCTCAGAAATTGGGAAACTGAAAAAAGTTATGTTGCACCGTCCAGGCAAAGAGTTGGAAAACTTGTTGCCGGACTATCTCGAAAGGCTTCTTTTTGATGACATTCCATTCTTGGAAGATGCTCAAAAAGAACATGACGCATTTGCTCAAGCTCTTCGTGATGAAGGAATTGAGGTCCTTTACCTAGAGCAATTGACTGCTGAATCATTGACTTCCCCAGAAATCCGCGATCAATTTATCGAGGAATATTTAGACGAAGCTAACATCCGTGGTCGTCAAACCAAGGCGGCTATTCGTGAATTGCTTCACGGTATCAAGGACAACCAAGAATTGGTTGAAAAAACTATGGCAGGGGTTCAAAAAGTTGAATTGCCAGAAATTCCTGAAGAAGCAAAAGGCTTAACTGACTTGGTTGAGTCAGACTATCCATTTGCTATTGACCCAATGCCAAACCTCTACTTCACTCGCGACCCATTTGCAACCATTGGTAATGCCGTATCACTTAACCACATGTATGCAGATACTCGTAACCGTGAAACTCTTTATGGTAAATACATTTTCAAACACCATCCAATCTATGGTGGAAAAGTAGAATTAGTCTACAACCGTGAAGAAGATACACGTATTGAAGGTGGAGATGAGCTCGTTCTTTCTAAAGACGTTCTTGCAGTAGGTATCTCTCAACGTACAGATGCAGCTTCGATTGAAAAACTCTTGGTGAACATCTTCAAGAAAAATGTTGGCTTCAAGAAAGTATTGGCATTTGAATTTGCTAACAACCGTAAATTCATGCACTTGGATACTGTCTTCACCATGGTTGACTATGACAAGTTCACAATTCACCCAGAAATCGAAGGCGATCTTCGTGTGTACTCTGTCACTTATGAAAATGAAAAACTCAAGATTGTTGAAGAAAAAGGTGACTTAGCTGAACTTCTTGCGAAGAACCTCGGCGTAGAAAAAGTTCATTTGATCCGTTGCGGTGGTGGCAATATCGTAGCAGCTGCGCGTGAACAATGGAATGACGGTTCCAACACTTTGACCATCGCACCTGGTGTAGTCGTCGTTTATGCCCGCAATACCATTACCAATAAGATCCTAGAAGAATACGGGCTTCGCTTGATTAAGATTCGCGGAAGTGAATTGGTTCGGGGCCGTGGTGGACCTCGTTGTATGTCTATGCCATTTGAACGTGAAGAAGTATAATCGCTGTTCAGTATTTGTCAATAAAAAATGTAAAAAAATAGAAAGAGGAAATAATAGAATGACACATTCAGTATTCCAAGGACGTAGCTTTTTAGCAGAAAAAGACTTTACTCGCGCAGAGTTAGAATATCTTATCGGTCTTTCAGCTCACTTGAAGGATTTGAAAAAACGCAATATCCAACACCACTACCTTGCTGGTAAAAATATCGCCCTCTTGTTTGAAAAAACTTCTACTCGTACACGTGCAGCCTTTACAACTGCAGCTATTGACCTTGGTGCTCATCCAGAATACCTCGGAGCAAATGACATTCAGTTAGGTAAAAAAGAATCTACTGAAGATACTGCAAAAGTTTTGGGTCGTATGTTTGACGGGATTGAATTCCGTGGTTTCAGCCAACGTATGGTTGAAGAATTAGCAGAATTCTCAGGTGTTCCAGTATGGAACGGTCTAACTGACGAATGGCACCCAACTCAAATGTTGGCTGACTACTTGACTGTTCAAGAAAACTTCGGCCGCTTGGAAGGCTTGACATTGGTATACTGTGGTGATGGACGTAACAACGTTGCCAATAGCTTGCTCGTAACAGGTGCTATCCTTGGTGTTAATGTTCACATCTTCTCACCAAAAGAACTCTTCCCAGAAAAAGAAATCGTTGAATTGGCTGAAGGATTTGCTAAAGAAAGTGGTGCACACATCCTCATCACCGAAGATGCAGACGAAGCTGTTAAAGGTGCAGATGTACTTTATACAGACGTTTGGGTATCTATGGGTGAAGAAGACAAATTCGCAGAACGCGTTGCACTTTTGAAACCTTACCAAGTCAATATGGACTTAGTGAAAAAAGCAAACAACGAAAACTTGATCTTCCTCCACTGTTTACCAGCATTCCACGACACTCACACTGTTTATGGTAAAGATGTTGCTGAAAAATTTGGCGTAGAAGAAATGGAAGTAACAGACGAAGTCTTCCGCAGCAAGTATGCTCGCCACTTTGACCAAGCAGAAAACCGTATGCACACTATCAAAGCTGTTATGGCTGCTACTCTTGGTAACCTTTATATTCCTAAAGTATAATTTTAGATAATAAACCGTCTACTAACAGCTATGAGGGCTGCGACTAATAGCTTTAGTCCGGCCCTCTTTTATATAATAGTAATCTGTTATTTCTTATAAAATATGTGAAAATCCATTAAATTGAAATCTAAACGCATTCTATTGAGTGTGATAAAGGAGAATTTATGGCAAATCGTAAAATTGTAGTAGCTTTGGGAGGAAATGCGATTCTTTCTTCTGATCCATCAGCAAAGGCTCAACAAGAAGCTTTAGTTGAAACAGCTAAGCATCTTGTAAAATTGATTAAAAATGGAGATGATTTGATTATCACTCACGGTAATGGACCTCAAGTTGGGAATCTCTTGCTCCAACATTTGGCATCAGACTCTGAAAAGAACCCTGCCTTCCCACTCGACTCACTTGTCGCTATGACAGAAGGTAGCATCGGTTTCTGGTTGCAAAATGCTTTGCAAAATGCTCTCTTGGATGAAGGCATCGAAAAAAATGTTGCCTCTGTTGTAACGCAAGTTGTCGTAGATAAAAATGATCCAGCTTTTGTTGACTTGAGTAAACCAATCGGTCCTTTCTATTCAGAAGAAGAAGCAAAAGCAGAAGCCGAAAAGAGCGGAGCAACTTTCAAGGAAGATGCTGGTCGTGGCTGGCGTAAGGTAGTTGCTTCACCAAAACCCGTTGACATCAAAGAAATTGAAACCATCCGTACTCTTTTAAATAATGGTCAAGTCGTCGTAGCTGCAGGTGGTGGCGGTATTCCCGTCGTCAAAGAAAACAATGGACATTTGACTGGTGTCGAAGCGGTTATTGATAAAGACTTCGCTTCCCAGCGTTTGGCAGAATTGGTTGATGCAGACCTCTTCATCGTTTTGACAGGTGTAGATTATGTATTTGTTAACTACAACAAACCAAACCAGGAAAAATTGGAACATGTGAATGTTGCCCAGCTGGAAGAATATATCAAACAAGATCAGTTTGCACCAGGCAGCATGCTTCCAAAAGTAGAAGCAGCTATCGCTTTTGTCAATGGTCGTCCAGAAGGAAAAGCCGTTATTACTTCCCTTGAAAACCTTGGAGCTTTGATTGAGTCTGAAAGCGGAACAATTATTGAAAAAGGGTAAGTTGTTTTACTAATAAGATGTATTTTATTTCTAGCGTTTCTATATTAAGTTAAGAATAATTTTGTGAAAATAAGTAGGATATTTTCACAAAATACTAGTTTTTTAGACTTTAATATGGTAGAATAATTATAAATAAAAAAGCGTTTTTCTTAAATATTTATTTAAGAAAGTAGTTGGTTTTTTACACTTTGTTAGACATTAGGAGGAAAAACAAATGAGTGAAAAAGCTAAAAAAGGGTTTAAGATGCCTTCATCTTACACCGTCTTATTGATAATCATTGCTATTATGGCAGTGCTAACTTGGATTATCCCTGCGGGGGCCTTTATAGAGGGTGTTTACAATGCTCAACCTCAAAATCCACAAGGAATTTGGGATGTCCTCATGGCACCGATTCGGGCTATGTTAGGTACTCATCCAGAGGCAGGCTCACTGATTAAAGAAACCAGCGCAGCGATTGATGTAGCCTTCTTCATCCTCATGGTTGGTGCTTTCCTTGGCGTTGTCAATGAAACTGGTGCTCTTGACGTAGGGATTGCCTCTATCGTGAAGAAGTATAAAGGCCGCGAAAAAATGTTGATTTTGGTACTGATGCCTTTGTTTGCCCTCGGTGGTACAACTTATGGTATGGGTGAAGAAACAATGGCCTTCTATCCACTCCTTGTACCAGTTATGATGGCCGTTGGTTTTGATAGCTTGACTGGTGTTGCAATTATTTTGCTCGGTTCTCAAATCGGCTGTTTGGCATCTACTCTGAATCCATTTGCGACAGGTATTGCTTCAGCGACTGCGGGAGTTCCTACAGCGGAAGGTCTCGTACTTCGTCTGATTTTCTGGGTTGTCTTGACTGCTCTTAGCACTTGGTTTGTTTACCGTTATGCGGATAAGATTCAAAAAGATCCGACTAAGTCACTGGTTTATAGTACTCGCGAAGAAGATTTGAAACACTTTAACGTAGAAGAATCTTCATCTGTAGAATCTACACTTAGCAGCAAACAAAAATCAGTTCTCTTCTTATTTGTGTTGACATTCATCTTGATGGTATTGAGCTTCATTCCATGGGAAGGCTTGAAGGTAACTGTTTTTAATGACTTTAATGCTTGGTTGACTGGTCTTCCAGTTATTGGTAATATTATCGGTTCATCTACTTCTGCACTAGGTACTTGGTACTTCCCAGAAGGTGCAATGCTCTTTGCCTTTATGGGTATCCTGATTGGTATTGTTTATGGTCTTAAGGAAGATAAGATTATCTCTGCCTTCATGAATGGTGCTGCTGACTTGCTCAGTGTTGCCTTGATCGTAGCAATTGCCCGTGGTATTCAAGTTATCATGAACGACGGTATGATTACCGACACCATTCTCAACTGGGGTAAAGAAGGCTTGAGCGGTCTATCTTCACAAGTCTTTATCGTTTTAACTTATATCTTCTATCTACCTATGTCATTCTTGATCCCATCTTCATCTGGTCTTGCCAGCGCAACTATGGGTATCATGGCTCCGCTTGGAGAATTTGTAAACGTTCGTCCTAGCTTGATTATCACTGCTTACCAATCTGCTTCAGGTGTCTTGAACTTGATTGCACCAACATCTGGTATTGTGATGGGAGCTCTTGCACTTGGACGTATCAACATTGGTACTTGGTGGAAATTCATGGGCAAACTCGTAGTCGCTATTATTGTAGTGACAATCGCCCTTCTTCTCCTTGGAACCTTCCTTCCATTCCTATAAATAGTGAGCGAGGTGATTCCATGAAAATAGATATAACAAATCAAGTCAAAGATGAATTTCTTACATCATTAAAAACCTTGATTTCCTATCCTTCGGTACTCAATGAAGGAGAAAATGGAACACCTTTTGGACAAGCAATCCAAGATGTCCTAGAAAAAACTTTAGAGATTTGTCGCGGCTTAGGTTTCACTACCTATCTCGACCCTAAAGGTTATTACGGATACGCAGAAATCGGTCAGGGAGCAGAGCTCCTGGCCGTTCTCTGTCATTTGGATGTTGTTCCATCAGGTGATGAAGCAGATTGGCAGACACCGCCATTTGAAGCAAGCATTAAAGAAGGAATCCTCTACGGAAGAGGGGCACAGGACGATAAAGGTCCTTCACTGGCAGCTCTCTACGCAGTGAAAAGCTTGCTTGACCAAGGCATCCAATTTAAGAAACGCGTGCGTTTTATCTTTGGTACGGATGAAGAAACCCTTTGGAGATGTATGGCACGCTACAATGCCCTCGAAGAAACAGCCAGTATGGGATTCGCCCCTGATTCGTCATTTCCTTTAACATACGCTGAAAAGGGGCTTCTTCAAGTCAAGCTTCATGGCCCGGGCTCTGATCATCTCAAGCTCGATATCGGAGGTGCCTTTAATGTCGTACCAGACAAGGCAAGTTACCAAGGTCCTCTTTACGAAGCGGTTTGTAGAGGTTTAACAGAAGCTGGTTATGATTACCAAACTGCAGACCAAACAGTGACTGTCATCGGTTTGCCCAAGCATGCCAAAGACGCTAGTCAGGGTATAAATGCCGTCATTCGACTAGCCAGTATACTCGCAAGCCTTCACTCGCATCCCACTCTTCATTTTCTAGCCGACAAAGCAGGGCAAGATGGTAGAGGGCTTGGAATCTTTGGAGAGATCGCTGATGAACCATCTGGTTCCCTATCCTTTAATGTTGCAGGGTTGACCATCAATCCCGATCGCTCCGAGATTCGGATCGATATACGCATACCTGTGCTAGCAGATAAGGAGAAACTGGTAGCACAGCTCACTCAGTGCGCCAAAGACTACCAACTTGACTACCAAGAATTTGACTATCTAGCACCCCTCTATGTCGCAAGAGATAGCCAACTCGTTACTACTCTTATGCAAGTTTACCAAGAAAAAACTGGAGATGAGACTCCTCCTCTCTCATCAGGTGGTGCTACCTTTGCCCGCACCATGCCAAACTGTGTAGCCTTTGGCGCTCTTTTCCCAGGAGCACAACAAACTGAACATCAGGCAAATGAAGCAGCTGTCCTAGACGATCTTTATCGCGCTATGGACATCTACGCAGAGGCGGTTTACCGTCTCGCAACCTAACCGGATAATCGCTTCTAGCAAAAATCCCGCAGATTTGCGGGATTTTCTCTTGCATCAATGCGCCAACATTTCTTGGGCGATTTCTTGTCCAGATAGCTTATCTGGGTAGTAAGTTGGCCAGTTATCCATCTCTTCAAAGAGAGCTTCTTGGCTAGTACCTCCAAAGAAGATATGGAAATGTTCTGCCTTGACTGGGGCGATATTGTGGTCGCTAAACTGAACATACTTGAATTGTCCAGCATCTGCATCTGTCGCTTCAAAGAGGAAACGCACGCCACGATTGCCTTTCTTATAAGTCAAGATTTTCTTGCCGACATACTTGTAAGTGAATTTCTTACTTTGTCCACCTTGAACAAACTCCATGGTATTATCCGTGATGTTGATCTTAGTCACATCTGTCTGATAACCTTTTTGATAGTAGGCCTTGTACTCATCTTTGGTCATCTTACCAGTCAACTTAGCCTTGTAGTCAAAGACTTGATCAAAGGTCCCATCTTCAAGGAAAGGATAGACCGACTGCCAGTTACCAGCATAGTCACTCAAGGTGCGGTCTTTGACATCTGCATCCTCAAAGTAACCATTGTGAACTGTCTTGGTGTTTTCTTCCTTCTCTGGCTCGATTTCTGGTCCTTCTTGGTCTGTTGTCTGTTTCAAAGCTTTGAGGTTTTTCTCCATCACGGAGATATAGTCCTCACCAGCCTTGGTTGCTTCTTCTGTCAGACTTTCTAGCGGATTGAGCACGTCTAGTTTGACACCTGTTTCTTTTGAGAGTGTATTGGCGAGGGCTTGTGAGGCATTTTCTTCAAAGTAGATATAAGAAATCTTGTTTTTCTTGATATACTCTGTCAATTCTGCCAAACGTGCTGCTGATGGCTCTGCATCTGGTGAGAGACCTGAGATGGATACTTGCTTGAGACCGTAGTCCAAGGCAAGGTAGTTAAAGGCAGCGTGCTGGGTCACAAAGCTCTTTTGTTTAGCTTGAGACAAGCCATCTGTGTAAGCCTTGTCCAAGGCTTGCAATTTTTCAATATAGGCAGCGGCATTCTTCTCAAAGGTCTCTTTTTTATCAGGATAGTCCCTTGCTAAACTGTCACGGATATGCTCTACCAGCTTAATAGCACGTGCTGGCGAGAGCCATACATGAGGGTCATATTCGTGATGGTGACCTTCACTGCCATGATCATGCCCTTCCTCACCACCTGGTAAGAGGAGCATATCACCTGTCGCCTTGATGGTCTTGACTTTTTTCTTATCCAAGGATTCTAGCAATTTTGGAACCCAAGTTTCCATATTTTCATTTTCATAGACAAAGGTATCTGCATCTTGGATTTTAGCAACTGCCTTGGCAGACGGTTCGTATTCGTGAGGTTCTGTACCAGCACCGATTAGAAGTTCTACATTAGCAGTATCTCCTGCGACTTGCTTGGTAAATTCGTAGACAGGGTAAAAGGTTGTCACGATATTTAGCTTCCCATCTGCCTGTTTTTGATTGGAACAAGCCACTAAAAACAAGGCACATAGACTAGCTAGTAATAAGCTAATTTTTTTCATTTCATTCTCCTATTTGATAAAACGTTTCAGTAGACTGACTAACAAAAAGACAGCTACAAAGATAATGGTGATACTAGCGCTGGCAGGTGTTTCCGCATAGTAGGAAATATAGAGACCTGCCACCATTCCCAAAAAGCCAATCGCACTGGCTAGTAACATAACGGATTTGAAGTTTTTCCCCAGACGAAGGGCAATACTAGCTGGCAAGACCATAATGGTTGACACCAAAAGGGCTCCTGCTGCTGGTATCATGAGGGCAATCGCCACCCCTGTCACCATGTTAAAGAGGATGGACATGGTCCGCACTGGAAGTCCATCTACAAAAGCCGTGTCCTCATCAAAGGTCAGGATGTACATGGGACGTAAGAACAAGAATGTCAAGAGCAAAACAACTGCAGCAATGATAAAGAGAGCAATGACCTGCTCCTCACTAATGGTCACAATCGAACCAAAGAGGTATTGATCCAGACTCATGGAACTCGAACTTTTCCCCTTACTCATCACGATAAGGGAGACTGCAAGCCCTGTCGACATGAGGATGGCAGTCCCGATTTCCATAAAGTTCTTATAAACCGTACGGAGATACTCCAGAAAGACCGCAGCTATCAAGACAATAACGATAGTTGAAATGGTTGGAGAAATCCCCAAAACCAGACCAAAGGCAACCCCTGACAAGGAAACGTGACTAAGAGTATCACTCATGAGACTCTGACGACGTAAGATAAGAAATGTCCCAAGGACTGGTGAAAAGAGACTCATAGCAATGACAGCCAAGAAGGCCCGTTGCATGAAGTCATATGATAACAAACTAAGCATGATCCACCTCCTGGTCACTCTCGTGAACATTGAAACAACGCCATGGCGAGTCTTGGTTACGCACTAGATGGATATTGCGGTCTGCGTAGGCCTTGACCTCCTCAGGGTCATGCGTAATCATCAAAACGGCCTTGCCATGATGATGAGCACTATGGTGCATGAGTTCGTAAAATTCATTTTTGCTCCCCGCATCCATCCCTGTCGTCGGCTCATCCAAGACAAAGATATCTGGGTCAGAAGCAAACATCCGTGCAATAACCGCCCGTTGCTTTTGCCCACCAGAGAGGGAGCCAATCCGTTTATCACGGTGTTCCCACATACCAACTGAGTCTAGACTGGCCTTGATATGCTCCTCATCGTGAGCATTCAAACGACGGAACCAGCCCTTTCGCGGATAGCGACCCGACTTGACAAATTCATAAACCGTACTTGGAAAGCCAGCATTAAAACTGGCTATCTGTTGGGGAAGATAAGCTATCCTAAGCTTTTTCCCATGAGTATTTGTCTTTGAGATGGTTACCTTGCCAAATCTTGGTTGCAAGATGCCTAGGCTCGCCTTGATAAGCGTTGTCTTGGCAGCTCCATTTTCACCAGTCAGGGTGACAAACTCCCCACTATCAACACTGTAGTTGATGTGCTCGAGGACAGGTTCTTTGTCATAATAGAAAGACAAGTCCTCTACTGTAATATACCGCATTATTTGATTTCTCCTACTAAAGCAGTTAAAAACCGCTGGATGACTTCTTGTTCATTTGGAGTAAACTGATTTGCTACTTGTTCATAGGCTGAGAGTGTGTGCTCATGGTGGTAGTGGTGTTCTGCCGCTACTGGTCGAGCTAGCTCTGTCAGTTGATAAAAAATCACACGCGCATCCTTGGGATCTCTGGATGTCTCTAACATGCCCTCTTTGACCAAAGACTTGATAGCCTTGGTCACTGCCGCCTGACTGACATTGAGACGACGAGCCAACTCCGAGTTGGTTAAGGATTCTTCTGACAGGAGCATGAGGATATGTTCCTGAGTATTGGTCAAGGCTACATCACTTGTGCAATGCCCAATCAGAATTTCATGCTGGTTCTCAGATCTCAAGATCACCTCGTTTAAAAAGTTATCGATTTCCTGTGCAAGCTGTCTCATGTGTTACTCCTTTCCTAGCTATCTTTTTCGTTAAAAAACTTAGATAGCCACCGATTCTTTACTGGTTAATTATATCATAAACCAAAAAAGAGTCAAGGGAAAAAGGCGTAAAAACGTTTCCCTTGACTCTTCTAGATGTGAAATTTAACCTATTTTAGCTTTGGTTTTCTGCTCGATAAGATACCTGCTAGACCAGCTACCATTCCCATCAAGAGCAAGAAGATGGATTGTTCACTTCCTGTATTTGGAAGAGCTTTTTCTGAGACAACTGCCTTCTTGCTAAATTGACCTGCCACCTCATAAGTAAGTGGAACATTCGTAGTCGCATCGCTAGCAGCTGCATTCGTTTGAGGCGTTTCTACTGGTAGACTAAAGTTTTTAGAATCCACAGAAATTGTCCGTGAGTTCGGATTGATCTTTTCATACTGGGTCAAATCAGCTGTTTTCAGATACTCTTCAAAGGCTGCATCCATAGAAGGTCCTTCTTCTCGCGCACCACCTAACATCGTGTAGCCATCGCCACCCGCAGCTAGGAAATCATTGGTTGCAAGATAGTAGATTTTTGCGAGGTCTAGGAGGTCATAACGACCAGTCGTGCGGTTTTTGACCTGGATGGCCAAGACACGTTTACCTGATGGTAGATTGGTATCATAGTAGACCTTCACACCCGAAACTTGCAAGAAGCCACCACTTGGTTCTAGCAATGGTTGTCCGTTCTCATCCAAGACCTTATTACCATCCTTATCGACCTGCAAGATAGATCCGAGTGACTTTTCAAACATATCCAAGACTTGTTGCCCAGTCACTTGGATTTGTGAAATGGTATTTCCAAATGGAAGAACAGCAATGACATTTCCTTTCGTAATCGGTTTGCCTTTTGCAATGGTTTCACGCAAGCCACCGCCATTTGTCACAGCGATGTCAGTAGGATGGCTAAATCCTGTCTGACCATACTGATAGAGGGAGTCCGCTACGACGTTCCCAAGGTTGGTTTCACGAACCCGAACATTTTCACGATCTCCGTTGAGTTCTACAGGGCTGTTTGAAACGACTTCAACAGCATTTTCAGCATCGTATTTTTGTTTAATGTCTTTGACTAGTTTTTCAACTGTTGGATTGGCTGGTAATTTTTTAGCATCAGCAGCCGCAATCTGAGTTGGATTGCCCAAAAGCTGACGTGATTTGTAGGTGATTTTCCCTACATTATGAAGGTAGCTTCCTGTCTGGTTATAGGTAACATTATCCCCATAGGTCGTTGATTCTACTGTATGAGAGTGACCATCGATTACTGTTACACGTTTCCCTTTCAAACGAGGATTTTTAGATAGAGCTTCTGCCAAGGTTGAACCACGCCACTCGACTGGAGTTGTGGTATCTACACCCAAGTGAGCCAGCACAACATAGTGTTTGTAGTCCTTACCTTCTGCACGCGCCTTGGCTTGAACTTCTTCGATAACCTTATTGACTTCAGAGATTGGATCTGTAAAGGTTACCCCTTTGACATTTTTAGGGTGAGTTTTGGTAGCTGTTTCAGGTGTTGTTACACCGATTACAACAAACTCATCACCTTCCACAGTCTTATCTTTATCAACGATTGTAGAAGCTTCAAAGAGACGGGCGCCATTGACATAGGTATTTGAACTAAGTAATGGGAATTTCAAGATTTCCTTGTATTTTTTAGCTTCGTCTAAACCAAAGTCAAACTCATGGTTTCCCACTGCCATGGCATCATACTGCATCTGATTGAGAATTTCGGCGCGTGCTTCACCCTTAGTATAGTTGGAAATCGGTAAACCTTGGAAAGCGTCTCCCGCATCTACGACGAGAGTATTTTGATTTGATTTCGCGCGTTCCTGCTCAATGACAGTCGCTAACTTAGCATCACCAATTACTCCCTTTTCCTCTACAATACGACCATGGACATCATTGGTGTGCAAGATAACCGTGTCTTTTTCTTTTTTAAGAGATTCAACAGGAGCTTCCTTTGCTTCCGCCGATTCAGCACTTGCGGGACTTGCCGCCTCTGTTCTTGGAGCTACAGGAGTTTCTGAAGTTGCAGGATTTGTTACTACTGCTGGGCTTTCTGCAGGGGCAGCTGCTTCTTCAGCATAGACCTGTCCAGCTAAAAAAGCTGGGGCCAGTAGGGCTGTCGACAAGACAGGTAATAAGAAACGTTTATTCATTTTGAAATCCTTTTCTTTTCTTTTTCCCTTTATATTATACTATATTTCTGAAAAAAATGAAACTTTTGACTTGTTTTCATCTAAAATATTCGCCATTTAACCAAAAAACCTGAACCAAAAAGTTCAAGTTTTTTCTTGATTTATTGGAAATCTTTGATATTTCCATCATAGGTCGCCCAGTCCTTGCTAAAGAAGCGGTCATTCATCTTGTAGTCTGGAGCTGGTTTCGGATCCGTCAAGAAGGGATTGACAACCTTATCAAAAGCCAGCCAACCCAACCAGCCTAAATGGATGGTATCCTTGATAAAATAAGGTTCTCCTCCTTTTTTAGAAAAGTCAGCAATATTGGTAAAGCCTTGACTTTCTAACTGGTAACGAATTTTCTCCACTGCATGTTGATACATTTCTTCACTGAGTTCTGTGTATTCCATCCATTTTTTGTTGACAGGCTGGATAACAAAGAGCACATTGACTTTTGATTTGGCAAATTGATTGAGAACCAGCTGCAAATCATTGTATTCAGACGACTTTAGGAAGTTATAATTTTTTTGATACCCTTCCCATTTTTTTAAGTCTTTTTTGACCTCGTACGTGTAGAAATGATTCTCCATCCCCATATCGTTATTGGTCGTATTTGCCTCTGCATCCTTACGGGCAATTTCTTCTAAAGCGTCATAGGAAAACTGATCAGGAAGATCTTTTAAATAGTTTTCTACATGTTCTTTGTACTTGAGTTTCCCCCGAATGGAAAATTGACCAAAAAGAGAGGACTGCTTTTCATTGAATCGTGCAAAGAGGTTGATGATAAGTCGATCAGCATCTGACAAGTCCTCTCCTTTTGAAAGCTTTTGAAGGATGCCTTTCAATGCCACACTCGGGTTCTGCTTCAACAAACGCGTCGCAGCATGCTTAGCCGAGATGTCCCCAGATTGATTTTCCAAAAAAGCTGTCAACTGGTCGCTATTAAAGAATCTCTGAAACGCCGCTGGCTCGTAATCCGTCTCTGTAAACCACTGAGGCGAAATCACAAATACCGCCTGCTTTTCCTCGATTTCTGGCAGAATCTGCTGCAAACCGAAATATTGGTTAAGCGAGGCCGCTCCTGCCTGACCCATAAAGTAAGGACGATAGGGACGATTGTATTTTTCTGCTAAAACAGCTGGATGGACACTATCAAATCGAATCCATTCACTTGACCCTAAAAAAGGGACAAAACGCATATTGGGATCCGTTAGCGCTCTCACTTTTTGACTTCTCTCTTTAAAACTTTCCCTACTGATGGAAGCTGCAGAGTACTTCTCCTCCATCAGATTGTGGCTTTGTTTACTAGGAAAGAAATAGATGAGCAAAAGAACCAAAAAAGCTGCAGCAAATATGGGGCCAAAGATCAGCCACAAGCGTTTAAGCATTCTTTAACTCCGCAATACCTTCTACGATTTTATTAGCTGTATTCCAGTCATCACGACCAAACTCCGTCACTGGAACACGAATGTCAAAACGGTTTTCAATCTCAACAATCAATTCAACCGTCCCCATACTATCCAAGACACCGGCATCAAAAAGATCTTCATCCATCATGTCAGAAACATCTTCCATAAACAACTCATCAATAATTTCAATAACTTCTGATTTGATATCCATTTTTTATATCTTTCTATTTTTTAAACCACAAATCATTCAAGAATCCAGAAAAGATTAAGAATGAGAACATAACGACATGGAAGGTGATAACCATGCCAAGCAACTGAATCCAGCGATTTTCAGGTAAGGAACCCTTCCCAGCTTTTTTCCGTTCTTTATTGAGCGCTTTTTTCTTACGAACCCAAGCATCATTGATGACCAGCCCAATCCCATGAAAAAGGCCATAGGCGATGTAGTACCAGGTCACACCATGCCAAAATCCCATAATCAGCATATTGAGAATATAGGCTACACTTGAAGTGACGTTGCGATTCTTAAAGACCTTCTTTCTAGTCAGAACCATGACCATCCGCATAAAGACAAAGTCACGAAACCAGAAAGACAGACTCATGTGCCAGCGATTCCAAAACTCCTTTAAATCCCTTGATAAAAAGGGCTTGTTAAAGTTAATGGGACTATGAATCCCCATCAAGTTTGAAATTGCTAAAGCAAACATAGAATAGCCCGCAAAGTCAAAGAACAATTCTAAACCGAAGGTATACATAACTGCAAGAGCATAATGGTTAAAGAAACCACCTGTCTGCAAGGCTAAGTTCTTTAAAGGAGGCAACAAAATCTCTCCCAGAATATGGGCCAAGATAAACTTGTAGAGAAAGCCAAGCATGATATACTTGACAGCCTCTTCTAGCATATCCATCAGCTCATCCCGCTCAGGAATGGTCTCATAATTTTCATTGAAACGTTTAAAACGATCAATGGGGCCACTTGAGAAAGTCGGCATAAAAAGAAGAAAACGCAAGAATTGCCAGATCGTTAAATCCTTGATAACACCGTCTCTCAACTCAACGATAACCCCAACTGCACGAAAGGTCAAGTAAGAAATCCCTAAAAATCCAAACAAAGATTGAGGGCCATGAATAGCAGGAGATACTTTCACAAAGACGATTGGCAATAGGGATAGAAAACTAACCAGGTAAAATATCCATTTGCTATCCCGTCGTTTCCTATACCTTTTGTAGAAAAATACAAGAAGTACTTGCCAGATAACATAAAGGATCAGAGCGCTTATTTGATTCGTCTTTCCACCGACCAACATGGTGACGATAAAGAAGAGACTAACAAGCACCTCGTACCAGGCAAAACGTTTCTTGAAAAAGAGCCCGATAAATATCGGTAGGGTTGCAGCAATCACATACAAAAAATAATAAAGATCACCATAAGGTTCCAAATGAGGTAGCTGTTTATAAAGCTCCATCATCTACTGTTTACCTCGTTAATCAAGCCCTTGATATCAATTTTACCATTAGGCGTTAGTGGCAAACTGTCTCGATAGAGAAACTTGGATGGCATCATATAAGACATCATGATATCTGCTAGGTCTTCCTTGATAGCCTTGGTAATATCGATATCACGCTCAAACTGCTCACTAACACCGTCCTTCAAAATAACGTAGGCCAGTAGATTTTGTACCTTGTGATCCTTGTTATAGCGTGGAACAGCAACAGCCGACTCGATATAGCGAGATTTGTTGAGGTTTTGAGAAACATCTTCAAGCTCAATACGATAACCGTTAAACTTAATCTGGAAATCCATTCGTCCACCATAGAGAAGCAAGCCCTCATCTGTCATAGTTCCTACATCCCCTGTGTGGTAGGCCGGAAGACCTTCGAACTCAAAGAAAGCTTCTGCCGTTTTTTCAGGGTTATTCATATAGCCTTTTGAAACAGCTGGCCCAGAAACAATGATTTCTCCCTGTTCACCATTTGGCAGTTTCTTACCTTCCTCATCAATGATAAAGGTTGGAGAATCCGCCTTGGTATAGCCAATTGGTAGGCGTTTGAGAGTCGTCAACATCTCGTCTGTTACGGCAACAGCTGATAGAGCTACTGTTGCTTCTGTTGGACCGTAGGCATTGATAATACGGGCATTGGGGAATCGCTCGCGTAGTTTTTGAGCTGTTTTGACCGTCAATTCTTCACCATCAAAGTAGAAATGCGTGATTCCTGGCATTTTCTCGCTGTTAAAGTCTTCTGACAACATGGCCATATCTGCAAAGGACGGTGTTGATGTCCAGATAGCGATTGGCAAGGAAAAGATGGTCGCAAAGAGTTTTTTGAAGTCCTGAGTAATGGCTGAAGGAAGAGCGAAAAGCGTGCCACCAAGTGCCAAGGTCGGTGCCCAGTACATGACAGATAGGTCAAAAGAATAAGGGGGCTGGGCTAACATTTGCGGACGACTTGGCGTCGCAAACTCTTTATCTGTAATCATCCAGTTGGTAAAACTGAGGAGATTGTCGTGGGAAATCTGCACTCCTTTTGGCTTACCAGTCGTACCAGAAGTAAAGATGATGTAGTAGTTGTCATCTCCCTTGACTGGATGCGTCATCTCGTAGCTAGAAGCTTGAGCAAATGCTTCATGAACTTGCTCTAAATTCAGCATCGGTGTGCTTGTTTGCTCTAATGGAAAATCTGAGATAGCAATAATCAAACTTGGCTCTGCAACTTCTACGATAGCAGAAACTCGTTCCAAGGCCGAATGGCTGTCAATTGGAATGTAGGCATGACCCGACTTAGTTAACGCTACAAAGGTAGCCAACATCTCATATTCCTGACCACCAAAAACGACGACTGGAGATTTCTCAGGCAAGGCAAGTCGATCGATAGCTGTAGCCAAACTATCCGAATCAGCCTTTAGATCACCATAAGTATGCTCCTGACCTAAAACGTTGTAGACAGGATATGTTGGTTGTATTTGAGCAAAGTGCTCAATCGTTTCAATCATATCTTTTATCGGTTTATTAGACACAGTTCTTCTTCTCCTTTAAACTAGAACTCATTATAAATAAAGGTTCCTTGACTCTGACCAAGGTAACTAAAAAAATAAAGCAAACCAAGTAAGATTACAAAATATAGGACGGTCTGTCCCAAAAACATATACAATTTTCTGTGTTTTCCCATAGTTAGTGTGTTCAATTTTCTATGATTTTTCAAAAAAGCTATGCAACTATGCATTTACTATCTTATCTTCCTAACATTTTACCATTTTATCAACCTTTTTTTCAACTGTTTACCATAATTCAAAAGTTTGTTTTAGCTTATTTTAAGATAAATTAAAATGTTAACAGTAAACGTAAACAAAAATTTCCATTTCTATAAATCTCCTATACCAGTCATCAGAAATTAAACAGTTTAAAAAATGACAACAAACACACGGCTCCCCCTTTGGGCATTTTTATGCTAAAATAGTAGCTATGGATAAAATTATTAAAACTATATCAGAAAGCGGAGCCTTTCGTGCTTTTGTCCTTGATAGCACTGAAACCGTCTGCACTGCTCAAGAAAAACATCAAACTCAAGCCAGTTCAACTGTTGCACTTGGCCGTACCCTTATCGCCAGCCAAATTCTCGCAGCCAATGAAAAAGGAAATACCAAAATTACTGTAAAAGTTCTTGGAACGAGCTCTCTCGGTGCCATCATCACAGTCGCAGATACCAAGGGCAACGTCAAAGGCTACGTTCAAAATCCTGGCGTTGACATCAAAAAGACTGCAACGGGTGAAGTCCTAGTCGGTCCTTTTGTCGGCAATGGCCAATTTCTCGTTATCACAGACTACGGCACTGGAAGTCCTTATAACTCCATGACTCCTCTCATCTCTGGAGAAATCGGTGAAGACTTGGCCTATTACCTGACAGAAAGCCAACAAACCCCTTCAGCAGTCGGCCTCAATGTTCTTTTGGGTAAAGACGACAAGGTCAAAGTTGCCGGTGGCTTCCTTCTCCAAGTCTTGCCAGGGGCCAAGGAAGAAGAGATTGCCCGCTTTGAAAAACGCATCCAAGAAATGCCCGCCATCTCAACTCTTCTGGAAAGCGATGACCATATCGAAGCCCTTCTCAAGGCCATCTATGGTGACGAATCCTACAAACGTCTTTCTGAAGAAGAAATTCGTTTCCAATGTGACTGCAGCAAAGACCGTTTTATGAACGCTCTTGCCAGCCTTCCAAATTCAGACCTTGAAGAAATGAAAGAGGAAGACCACGGGGCAGAAATCACTTGTCAATTCTGCCAAACAACTTATAACTTTGATGAAAACGACTTGGAGGAACTCATTCGTGACAAATCTTAATACACCTTTTATGATTGGCAATGTTGAGATTCCCAATCGTACTGTTTTAGCACCCATGGCTGGTGTGACCAACTCAGCCTTTCGTACCATCGCAAAAGAACTCGGAGCTGGACTCGTTGTGATGGAAATGGTCTCTGACAAGGGAATCCAATACAACAATGAAAAAACCCTTCACATGCTTCATATTGATGAAGGAGAAAACCCAGTTTCTATCCAACTCTTTGGTAGCGACGAAGATAGCCTCGCACGCGCAGCAGAATTCATCCAAGAAAACACCAAGACCGATATCGTTGATATCAACATGGGCTGCCCAGTTAACAAAATCGTGAAGAACGAAGCTGGTGCTATGTGGCTCAAGGATCCAGACAAGATCTACTCTATCATCAACAAGGTCCAATCTGTCCTTGAGATCCCCCTCACTGTCAAAATGCGTACAGGATGGTCTGATCCATCCCTAGCCGTGGAGAATGCCCTCGCAGCTGAGGCTGCAGGTGTCTCTGCCCTCGCTATGCATGGCCGTACTCGCGAACAAATGTACACAGGCCACGCAGACCTTGAGACTCTTCACAAGGTCGCTCAAGCTCTGACCAAGATTCCATTTATCGCCAATGGTGATATCCGTACGGTACAAGAAGCCAAACAGCGTATCGAAGAAGTCGGTGCTGACGCTGTCATGATCGGTCGCGCAGCCATGGGAAATCCCTACCTCTTCAACCAGATCAATCACTACTTTGAAACAGGAGAAATTCTCCCTGACTTGACTTTTGAAGACAAGATGAAAATTGCCTACGAACACTTGAAACGCTTGATTAACCTCAAAGGAGAAAACGTTGCCGTTCGTGAATTCCGTGGACTCGCTCCTCACTACCTCCGTGGAACATCTGGCGCAGCCAAACTCCGTGGAGCCATTTCACAAGCTAGCACCCTAGCAGAGATTGAAGCCCTCTTGCAATTAGGCAAAGCATAGTCTCACATCTACAACTCACAAAAACGGCAAAGCTCAAAAATGAGTCTTGCCGTTTTTATATATTTTCATCTTGTAAATCTAATTGCTTCACTCTAGCTATATAATAGGACATAATCAAAAACAAATTAAGGCTGACAATCCATATAGACCATTCATGAAGAAAATGCATCAATACAGCCAAGCTGATTGCGCCCACTACGAAACTTCCCACAACAATCCCATAATTTAAGGCCTGACGACGGTATTCTTGGATATTTCCTTCTCTTCTAGCAATGCGATACAAAGCGGTCAGCATCTTTCGGTAATTTCCAGACGTCATAAAAATGACATAGGGATGATCTTCAATCAAACTGCCCGTAAATGTTAGCATCATCATTCCTGTTCCAAAAGCGATGAAAGGAACTTCTAATAGGGGAAATCGTGAAAAGAAAGGTAGAATAAGAGTTCCAATAAATAAAGGGAGCAGCATCTTAACCCGCCAGTAGGCCGTTTTGCGGTATTCTTTCATGTGCAATGCAAACAGAAATCCTAGAGAAAAGAAAATAATGGAGCAGAATCGTAGCATCGTATTGATAACATTTGAGTCGTGCCAATCAGATATCAATAGGAGAATATTCCCTGTCTGTGTCGCTACCAAACTATGGTATTGAATATGGCAAAACACATCCAAAGAACCACCTACAAATCCAAGAAATACTCCCATCAATCGTGTGTTTTGAGGTAAGATTAATTTATCCGCCATGTATTATCACTCGTTTTCCTTTGATTTTTTTATTATACCACTTTCTCTTGGAGAAACTAAGTGAAAAACAGTTGACTCACTCTTTTACAGAACGATTTCTAGTAAGAGTTAAAACACCAAATTTTATTATTGAATCAAGGCAACGCTTGAAACTTTACCATCCGCACCTGCTGTAATTTGGATGATTTTTCCTCCACCGATTTTGGCATTATACTTGCCATCATCAAGAGTGTAAGAGTAGCCTCTGATAGAATAGTTTTCTTTCTTTCCATCTGCAGTTTCTACTATAAATTGGCCCCCTGATGAAACCGTAATGGTTTCGCCATTCGCTCCCTTCCAGTTGCCTGCTGCAGCTGAGAAGTCACCATCCACCATGGTTAAAACTCCCTTGTAGCGTTTGTTGTGTTCTGCTTGCTTGTCTTGAAGTTTGCGGTCAGTTGTTGGATCATAGTTTGACTGGTTAGACTGGGCTTGAGAACCTTGCTGAGTTGATGGAGCCTGAGAAGGGGCTGGTTGACTAGGAGTTGCTTGTTCTTGTCTTGATTCAGGTGCTGGTTTCGCTTGTGACTGATCTGGCGTTGTAGAAGACTGACCTGAAGATGCTTGAGATTTTTCAGATGAAGCTGAGCTTGAAGATTTTTGAGTCTTGCTTTCTTTGTTAGAAGAAGCTGCTTTGGAACTTGATGATTGGCTTGTCTTTGCAGAGCTGCTGGTTTGAGTGGTTTCGTTTTTATTTCCACAAGCTCCCAGTAGCAAGGTAGAAGCCAATACAGTCGCTGCCATCAATTTAATATAGGTTTTCTTTTTCATTTTTCTACTCCTTTGTAACATTTTTGAAATGTTAAGAAATCTTTTTGTAACATAATTGTAACATTAGACCTTGAATCTGTCAACTATTTAGAGAAACTATTTTAAAAAATTTCTCTCTACTATCTCTATTCGTAATCGAAACGAAAAAATAGAAAATTTCTTAGATTAAGTCCTATTTTTTACATCATCCTTGCGTAATCGCTTGCATCGTCTTGGATAAAGGGCTACAGTACTATTGAAATAAGATAAAAACATCTAATAATTGGAAAATAAAGAGGTCGGGAACTTTGTCCCGACCTCGCTTTTTATTTCAATCGATAGGTTTTTCTTGGTTTCTTTTTAGGAACTCGTTTGAGTCCGACTTCTTCTACATATTCGCCGTATTTTACGAGAAAGTTATTGCTGACAATTGGGCGACCGGGGTTGATGAGATTGACCAGTTCAGTCCCTTCATAGACGGTGAACTCCTCCTCCAGCAGATAAAGGAAGGTAGGATTCCAGTCAAGTCGCCCTTGGATTCGTTTGATAGATTCTTGGATAATGGCATAATGGTCAAAGGCGAAGGCTTGCTCGTCCAGCTCCACTCCCTCTAGGAAACATTTGCCTGTCTGAAAGTCGACATCTACAAAAACGACATCCTTGGCATCGTCACCCGCCTGAACGAGGTCTAAGGCACGACTAGGCAGGTACACTAAGTGAGCAATGGTCACTGTCCAGCCCCGTGGATCACGCCCAGGGGTCGATACGGTCATCAATTGCTCGATTTTTTCCAAAGGTAGATCGAGATTGACTTCTTCTCTCACTTCGCGCTGACAGGCATGTGCAGCATCTTCTCCCTTATCCATAAAGCCTCCAACCAGAGCCAAACAGTTTTGATAAGGGTGAGCCTTGCGACGGATTAACAAGAGCTTGATTTTTCCTTCGACAAAGCAGTAGGCCACCATATCCACCGTCACACTTGGTTTTTCATATTGAGGGAGTTCCTGCTTGTAGTACCAGTCTAAAAACTCCTCCTGACTTGCATGAATTTCATAATATTCTTTTTCCGTCATCCCTGCTGGAATCTTCGTGTCTACCATTTTAAGCCTCCTTTCGAACTGCTTTGGTCCATTGGTACCATCCCACTAGACTATTGAGTGTGTAAACCCAGTACATCCCTTGGATATGGATATTTTCACCCCACCAGAGGTAGATACTAAAGAGATTTGTTGCAATCCAGAAAATCCATTGCTCACGGTAAAGACGCGTCATCAAGAGCTGACCAACACCATTGGTCGCATCGGTAACACTATCACGGAAAGGGCGAGCACTATGGATACTTTGGTAAGCCAAGCCCATACCAATCCAAATGATAGCAGTCAAAGTCAAGTACTTGAGCCAATCAAGTACAGATAATTTCTTAGCTTCAAAGTGGAATTCTTCTGGTTTTCCTTGGTCATTGATACGATTGGACAGCCAAGCATAGAGACCAATCGGCTGCATGACAAAGAAGTAAACAGTCGTCAAAACTTCTCCGTAAAAAGTCGCATTCATGGCCAAAATCAAATAGATAGCTGAGTTAATAGCCCCAAAGAGATAATTGCTTGCACGCCCTTCTGCTACCAAGATGACACAGACAATCCCAGTCCAAGATGCAAACAAGCTCAGCAAGTCATGGCTTTCTGTATTTTGTGTAAACTCTAAGATCAAAGGAACACTTGACAAGGCGATGAGATACAACCACTGCAAAAGGCTACGACCGACAAAGAGATCTTTCCAGAGCAAACGCATGGTTCCTGCAAAACCGATCTTACGGGCTTCTGCATGGACATTTTTAAAGTTTTCGATAAATTGTGTGATTTTTTTAGTTACTGTTTTCATCATTTTCTCCTAATCTGCTTGGTAAATGGCATCAATAGCCACTTTGGCTGCTTCATAATTTCCTAGGTAATCCTCAGCAAGATAAACTAGTGGAATGGTGGTTAAATATCGCTCTCTCATCTGGTCCAAATGCTGGGAAAAACTGTGACGAATATGGTCTTCTGCCATGGTCATATCTCTAAACCCGTCATTGACATAGGAGCCTACAGGTTGCACAAAGAGAATCAAGTCCCATTTTTCCTTAGCCAAGATCGAAACAAAGAGATTGTCAAAGGTTTCTCCTGATAAGTCCTCTTGATCCTCAGCCTCCATGTAGTAGTCATAATAACCCTTGGTTACCAAGGAGTTGGTATCAGCTATCACTAGGCCTCGATTGGCATTGCTATCAATTAATTTTGAGGTCTGGTCATACTGTCCCAACAGGAGATAATAGTAATCCTTTGGAGTCAATTCATCGTCGCGGACATTGTTTTTGATCTGGTACTCACGCGCGTATTCCAGACTAACGGGCACATCGTAATACCTTGCCAAATCCTTTGCTAAAGTGGTCTTCCCATTGCTGGCACTTCCCATAATCAACACTTTCTTTGTAAACTGACGACGGAAGGGTTGAGCGATGTATTTCCAATATTTGCTTGGATTTTCTCGAATCATAGTCGCTGAGATACCAAACTTTCTTTCTTGCAAGACAGTCTCAAAGCCACGTTTAGCTAATTCTTGCTGATAGCCTGCTTCTCCTACAAAGAAGATTAGTTCTTGCTGGTTTTCATCATAGGAAATCTCCGCTAACATCTGGTCCAACCACTCCTGCCAGCCCATAGGGTAACGGGGAAGGTTGGTCTCATCCAGCTTGCAGACAGAGGTCAAATCGTCATCACGAAAAGCCTCTCGGATATAGCGAAATCGTTTTTGAAGACTTAAACCTACCTGCTCACCTCGGTCTCCCTCGTAGCCTGAAACGACTACCCAGACCTGATCACACTGACGCTTTGCTCGCTGGATTAAATCGATATGCCCCTGATGGAGAGGGGCAAAGGTCCCAAATACTACTGCTATTTTCTTTTTCATACACGCTTTCTTTTTTATAATTTTCTATATTTTTGTTTTTCTATGTTTTTATTATATACTATATTTTTGTGTTGTCAATAGTTTTTATTATTTTTTATAAAAAGGTTCCAAAAAAAGAATCAGGATTGCTCCTGACTCTCCATTTTTAAGAAATATCAAATTTTAATTGACCAGCTTTGACACCAATCTTGAGAGTCTTACCTGCTACCAGTTCTCCCTTGAGAAGGAGTTCTGCTAACTTGTCTTCCACCTCTGTTTGCAGTGTTCTGCGAAGTGGGCGGGCTCCCATTTCTGGATTGTAACCGTGACTAGCTAGCAACTTCAGTGCCGAAGTCTGCAGTTTCAAGTCGATGCCTTTCTCTGCTAAGCTAGAAATTAATGGTTTAACCATGATCTTGACAATTTCCTGCATGTGGTCGCTATCCAAACTGTGGAAGACCACCTTTTCATCAATACGGTTGATAAACTCTGGTCGATAAGCTTTTTTCAACTCTTCGAAGATTCGTTTTTCCATATTTTCCTGGTCAAAACGAATGTCCTTGGCCCCAAAACCAACTGTCTTATCATCGCGAAGAGCCGTCGCACCAAGGTTTGATGTCATGATGATAATAGTATTTGAAAAGTCAACCTTGCGCCCCTTGCTATCTGTCAAGACACCGTCGTCCAAGACTTGCAAGAGGACATTAAAGATGTCTGGGTGGGCCTTCTCGACCTCATCAAAGAGAAGAACGGAGTATGGTTTGTTGCGAACCTTCTCAGTCAACTCCCCACCTTCTTCGTAGCCCACATAACCCGGAGGCGCTCCGTTGAGACGGCTGGCTGCAAATTTCTCCATATACTCACTCATATCAAAGCGGATAAGGGCTGATTCGTCATCAAAGAGAACTTCTGCCAAAGCCTTGGCCAATTCGGTCTTACCGACACCCGTTGGTCCCAGGAACATAAAGGAACCAATCGGACGTTTGTGACTGCGAATACCTGACTGGTTACGACGAATCGCACGGCTAATACTTGAAACAGCTTGATCTTGACCGATGACACGTTTGTGGAGTTCTGCTTCCAAGTTCAGATATTTCTTAGCATCTGTTTGCGTCAGTTTTTGGACTGGGATACCTGACAAGCGGCTCAAGGTGGTCAAAATATCAGATTCTGTCACCAAGTCTTTATAGACAGGCAATTCTTGTTCTTTTGCGATTAGCTGACCTGCTTGTTTCCACTTACCATCCATCAAGGCCTTGTCAGCTGGACTCAAGTCGGATTCGTCTGCTTTCACATGCTTTGCCTTATTTTGCACTGTTGCCGCTGCTTCGTCCAAGAGATCGATAGCAGAGTCTGGCAAGTGACGACTAGTCAAGTAACGATGAGCCATCTTGACAGCTGTTTCAACCGCTTCATCTGTGATTTGCACACGGTGATGTTTCTCATAAGTCGCCTTCAAACCCTGTAAAATAATCATACTGTCGGTCACGCTTGGCTCTTCAATCGTCACTTTGGCAAAACGACGAGAAAGGGCCGCATCTTTTTCGATGTGCTTTTGGTATTCTTCCTGAGTGGTTGCACCAACAGTTCTCAAAGTTCCACGAGCCAAGGCTGGCTTCAAGATATTGGCTGCATCCAGAGTCGAGTCAATACCGCTACCAGAACCCATGATGGTGTGGAGTTCATCGATAAAGAGGATTACTTTGCCATCTTCCTCAATATCCTTGATGATATTGTTCATGCGCTCTTCAAAGTCACCACGAAATCGTGTTCCCGCAACGACATTCATCAAATCAAGTTCTAGAACACGCATCTTTGCCATTTCCGTAGGTACATCCCCACTAGCAATACGCTGGGCAAGGCCAAGGGCCAGAGCTGTTTTCCCGACACCAGCATCTCCAACCAAGACCGGATTGTTTTTGGTCTTTCGACTCAAAATCTGAATCATACGTGAGATTTCCTTGTCACGACCGATAACTGGCTCTAACTTGCCAGAGCGCGCTTGCTCCGTCAGGTCATGCGTGTAGTCCTCTAGACCACCACTTGGATTCTGTGGCATGCCCATCATATTGGCCATGGAATTTTGCTTATCAGAAACCGTGCGATGACGTTGACGCAAAGCCTTGAGGTCTTCACGAGTCCAACCAGCACGTTCCTCTAAATTGCGACGAAGAGCAGCAATTCTGACCTGATCTTTCTGGTCTTCATAAGAAAAGCCTGCTCTCTCCAAGATGCGAGTTGCCAAGGCATTGCCGTCATGCAAAATCGCATAGAGGACATGCTCTGTCCCTAGCACCTTTGCGTGGACCACTGAGGCCACATACTCTGCTTCTGCAAAGAGAACCTCCAAACGATGGGAAAAGGGCAATTCCGTAAAGGTTTCGTCTTGGCTATAGTCCGTTTCAGTCAGTTCTAAAGCAACCTCTTCTAAACGGTCCATCTCGTATGGGTAATCATTTAGAGTCGCACCTGCCACACTGTAACTGTGATTGGACATGGCAATCAATAAATGCCAAGACTCTAGATATCGAGCTCCAAAATGGCTTGCAACCATGTAGGCACTTTCGATACATTCATTCAATGCTTTTGAATAGTTCATCTTACTTCTCTTTTCTATCTACCTCTTGTAATAGCTGTCGGAGCATATTGGCACGGACAACTGAGGATTCTTCCCCTAGGACACGATCCGTTGCTACTGAAGTCAGCAAGGTCATCTCCTGCTTGGTCATCAAGTCCTGCTCAACCAAAAGCTGGAGAATATCTTCATAAATCTCCTGACTAACTCGCTCACCAATCGAGTAAAGCAAATCGCGGAGCATCTCATGATGATTGGAAAACTCAATCCGGCCTATGCGAATGTAGCCTCCGCCACCCCGCTTGCTCTCAACCAAGTAACCTCTGCTTTCAGTAAAACGTGTCTTGATTACATAGTTGATCTGACTCGGCACAACCTGAAAGGTATCTGCCAACTGGCTCCGCTGCAATTCCACGATACCAGATTGGTCTAAAATTGCCTTGATATAGGCTTCGATATGATCTGATGTATTTTTAAATCTCATAGTAAATCAAACTCCTTCTTTGAACCTTGACTATCTTTGACTATTATACCGAAATTTTTGATTTTTTTAAAGGAAAAGGGAGCAAGTAAAGAATAATCTTCACCAACTCCCTATTTTTCTAAGTATTTAATCCCAATTCCGCCAAGATTTGACGCTTATAGGCAATTTTTTGGACTTCCTTGTCTTCGCTCTGGGACCAATCTAGTTTAACTTCAGAAACAATCTGTCCAGGCCGATTTTTTAGAATATAGATGCGGTCACTGAGGTTGAGGGCCTCCTCGATACTGTGTGTGATGATGAGTGTCGTCAGCTCTAGTTGCTTGTGAATCTCCAGATACCAAGCGTGAAGTTCCATCTTGGTCATCTCATCCAAGGCACTAAAGGCCTCGTCTAAGAGAAAGAGTTTGTGCCCGAAAAGGTAGGTGCGGAGTAAGGCCACACGCTGACGCATCCCTCCACTGAGTTCGTGAGGATACTTGTCCCTTACAGCTGTCAACTGGAAGGTCGCAAGAATTTCATCCGCTCGGGCAATGGCTTCTGCCTTATCAACCTTTTGAATCAAGAGGGGCAGGATAATATTGCCAAGGACTGTCTTATGCTCCAAGAGGAGATCCTTTTGTAACATATAACTCACGCGACCTTTGGGATTTTCCTCGCCGTCAAGGACAATTCTTCCCGACTGGACCTCTAAAATCCCTGCGATTAGATTAAAGAGGGTGGTTTTGCCTACACCACTAGGACCTAGGATAGAAACCACTTCACCCGAAGTCACCTGCAGGTTAATATCCTCTAAAATCTTATCATCGTCGTAGGCATAGCTTACGTGTTCTAGTCTAATTTCTGTCATTATTTTACAAATTCGTTAGTGAAGCCTTTGTCAGTCAAGTCTTCTTTGAGGATACCATTTTCTTTATCCCATTTGTAGAAGGCATTCCAGCGAGTGGCGTCAAACTGTCCCCATTTTTCCTTGTCACTTGCATATTCTTTTGACAAGTATTTTTGAGATTCGATGACAAAGTCACGTTTTTCCTTAAGTTCAGGTGCATTCTTGATAAGAATATCCGCAGCTTCTTCTGGATGTTCCATGGCATATTGGTAGCCTTTTTTGATGGCTTGGATGACTTTGCGAGCTTCTTCTTTGTTGTCTTTGAGATAGTCGTTGTTTGCGATGATGACTGGTGAGTAGTAGTCAAACTCCTTGACATAGTCTTTCAAGTACATGAAGTTAGCGTCTACGCCTTGAGATTTGGCAAGAATACCATCCCAACCGTAGTATATCCAAGCAGTGTCAAAGACGCCATTGGCAATCGGTGTGATTGAGTTTGAGTCGTTGTTTGGTACTTTTTCGACCTTTTCAAAGTCTCCACCTTGAGATTCTACTAAGGTTTTCAACATAGCAAGCTCAGTCGGGTCATTCCAAGTTCCGTATTTCTTCCCAACCAAGTCCTTTGGACTGCTTACATTGTCAGATTTACGAGAGATGATTCCTGATGTATTGTGTTCTACGATAGCGGCAACAGCAGTAATTCCTGCCCCTTTTTCCAATTTCTTAGCCATGTAGTCTTGGAAATACACTGCAAATGGTGCCTTGCCATTGATTACCAAGTCAGATGAGCTTTCTTCTGGTGGCAATTTCAAGTCAACATCCACTCCAGCTTCTTTGAAATAACCTTTTTCCTTGGCAACATAAAGCCCTGTGTGGTTGGTATTTGGGGTCCAGTCTAGGATAAAGTCAATTTTCTTAAGTTCTGCTTCTTTGTTGTCCTTAGAAGCAGTTCCTTGCCCACAGGCCACAAGCACGACAGCTACAAAAGCTGTTACAAGCGTTAAAAACACTTTCCATGTTTTCTTCATTTTCATTTCCTCTTTTCTTTTTCTAAAACATCCTTATCTTAGGGACGTTTCCATTTAATAACATATTTTTCACTAACATCGACCAATTTCATACCCAAAAGGCTGATAATCGATACCAGAATAATAATAGCAAACATGGTATCATACTGAAACAGTTTTTTAGACTGAATCATATAAACACCAAGACCTTCAAACCCTCCCAACCACTCAGATACCACGGTTGTGATAAAGGCGTAGGAGACACTGACCCTCAGACCTGCATAAAAGTAAGGCAGGCTAACCGGGATTTTAAAATGCCACAGGATTTGCCAAGGGTCTGCTCGCATCAGACTAAACAAGGTCAGCATATCCTTGTCACAATGTCTAAAACCGTCCAAGATACTAACAATGATAGGGAAGGTTGTCGTCAGAATAATCAAGACAATCTTGGGTAAAATCCCATAACCCAGCCACAAGACCAAAATTGGGGCTATAGCAATGGTTGGAATGGTCTGGATAACCACCATCATAGGATAAATCAGGTCATTGAGCCAAGTCAAACTGTCCATAAGCACAGCCATGAGACAGGCAATCAAGACTCCCAAGACTAGACCCAGTAAAGCCACTCTCAAGGTCGCCCAGCTATGGTACCAAAGAAATTCTCTGTCACGAACAAAGGCCTGGAGAATTTCAAGAGGGGTCGGCAGGATAAACTTGGGTAAAAGTTTGAATATTCCTGCTAACTGCCAGACCGACAAGACTCCTATAAAGCCCAAAAGACTAATGTGTCGTCTCAGTATACTTTTCAAGTTTCTCATCAATACTTAAAATCTCTCCTACATTTATTTTGACATTGGCAAAGACATTATCTGCCTCCTGCCCTGCCACTTCTAGCGCTTCTTTGAGAATGCGCATGAGCTCATCAAACTCTCCTTCCAAGACCGTTTCAAAGGGTGTCACCACCATAGTCACAGATTGAGCTTGCAGATAAGCAATCACCTGATCGATAATAGCAATTCGATCAATCCCCTGTGATAGGGGCAAGACTTGCAAGGCAATGCTTGCTTTCATAAAAACCTCCTCTTCTCAGGTTTCCTTTTGACAAAAAGAAAAACCTCTACCATATATACGGAAAAGGTGCAGAATTCGACTAAGTATCCTTCCCTACGCTGGCATTACCCAGATCAGGTGCGGTCGAAGTTTAACACTTCCTCTCAGACTGTACACAGACTCCCGTATATTATATGGACATATGATAACGTAAATAAATGGATAAGTCAAGGAAACTGCTTACAGAAAACCATGAAAAAGAGCTTGAAGGCAAATGCTTCAAACTCTTTCATAACTTTCTTATTTAGCCTCGTACCAGGTTGCTCCTTCATTCTCATCAGCAATGAGTGGTACACTGAGCTGGATGGCTTCTTCCATGGTTTGTTTCACTAGAGCTTTGACGGCTGCTAGTTCTGATTTCGGAACTTCAAGGACGATTTCATCGTGCACTTGCAAGAGCATCTTGGTCTGATAACCGCCTTCTACCAAAGCCTTATCTAGCTGAATCATCGCAATCTTAAGAATATCTGCTGCCGAACCCTGAATAGGAGAGTTGATCGCTGTCCGCTCTGCAAAACCACGAATATTGAAATTTCGCGAATTGATATCTGGCAACTCACGACGACGCTTGAAGAGAGTCTCTACATAGCCCTTATCACGTGCTTCACGCACCACCTCATCCATGTAGTTTTTAATACCTGGGAAGCGTTCAAAGTAAGTGTCAATGTAGGCTTTTGCTTCCTTACGGCTGATGCCCAGATTATTAGACAAACCAAAGTCTGAAATCCCGTAAACTACTCCAAAGTTCACAGCCTTAGCATTACGACGATCGTTTGGAGTCACATCCTCAGGACGTTCAATTCCAAAGACCCGCATGGCCGTCGAGGTATGGATATCTGCTCCCTCTTGGAAAGCCTTAATCAGATGCTCGTCTTTAGAAATATGAGCCAAGACTCTCAATTCAATCTGTGAATAGTCCGAGCTGAGTAGCACGCTATCCTCCCACTCAGGCACAAAGGCCTTTCGAATGAGGCGACCTTGTTCCAAACGAACAGGGATATTTTGTAAGTTTGGATCCACACTAGACAGACGCCCAGTCTGAGTCAAATCCTGCACATAGCGCGTGTGAATCTTGCCATCAGCCAAAATCCAGTCCTGCAAACCAATCACATAGGTAGATTGAATCTTCGCAATCTGACGGTAATCGAGAATTTTCTTAACAATTGGCGCAATAGGAGCCAGACGCTCTAGCACATCCACGGCTGTCGAGTAACCTGTCTTGGTTTTCTTAGTGTATTCTAGAGGAAGACCAAGCTTTTCAAAGAGCAGTACTCCCAACTGCTTAGGAGAGTTGATATTAAACTCCTCACCAGCTAGTTCGTAAATCTCTTGAGTGAGTTGCTCAATGACGACCTCATTTTCAGCCTGCATCTCAAACAGAGTTTCTTTTTTGACTGTAATTCCAGCGATTTCCATCTTGGCAAGGACAAAAGCCAGAGGTTGCTCCATGTCATAGAGGAGATCTAACTGTCCATGTTCACCGAGTTTTTCAAGTAAAACAGGCTCAGTCTCAACCAATACAGCAACCTTGCGAGCCAAGTGCTCCAAGAATTTCTCTCTCTCAGGGATAGCTTTCTTGGCACCCTTACCGTAGAAGGTCTCATCATCGACCAAATAAGTCTGTCCATAGAGATTCGCAATGGTTGAAATTTCATTGTTCTCGACTGTTGAGAGTAAGTATTTTGCCAAACGGCTGTCAAAAGCAGGTGCCTGGAGATTCAAGCCCAAGCGATTTAAAAGAACCTTAGCTTTCTTAAAGTCATACACTTTCAGAGGCGTTTTTTCTAGAAATTCCTTGAGAATCGGCTCCTGCAAGAGCTCAAGTTTATCTGTAGCGTAAAGTTTATCCCCACAAGACCAAGCAAAACCAACCAAGTCATCTGTATGGTAATTCTCACCAAAAAGCTCAAAGTGGAAGATAGAGTCAGCACTAAGCATGTCATGACTGACTTGGTCAACGATAGTGAAATCCAAACTTTCAGGCACATCTGTTGATGACACATTTAAAGCTTGTTTGAGCTGTTTGAAGCCCATCTCATCGTAGAATTTCCCGAGATTTTCCACATCTGGTCCATTATAAACCAAATCCTCCAGGCCAATCTCAATCGGTGCCTGAGTCTCAATAGTCGCCAAGGTTTTAGACAGGAAGGCTTGTTCCTTGTCATTGATGAGATTTTCCTTCATCTTGGAAGCCTTCATCCCATCAATATTTTCATAAATCCCCTCTAGTGAGCCGTGTTCTAGTAAGAGCTTGATACCCGTCTTTTCACCGATTTTCGTGACACCAGGGATATTATCAGACTTATCCCCCATAAGGGCCTTAAGATCAATGAACTGAGCTGGTGTGAGACCCATCTTTTCCATGAGATAGTCTGGCGTAAAGGCCTCAAACTCAGCCACACCTTTCTTGGAAATCTCAACCACCGTATGCTCATCCGTCAACTGGATCAAATCCTTGTCTCCACTGACGATTGTCACATCAAAAGAATCCTTCTCAGCCAAGCGACCTAGGGTCCCGATGATATCATCGGCTTCATACTGGGGTAGCTCATAGTGGCGAATCCCAAGATGATCTAGCAACTCACGAATGAAGGGAAATTGCTCACGAAACTCATCTGGAGTTTTAGCACGACCACCCTTGTAGTCTGCATACATCTCTGTTCGAAAAGTCGTCTTACCTGCATCAAAAGCTACCAAAACATGACTGGGCTCAACACGCTCCAAGACGTGATTCAACATGAGTTGAAAGCCGTAGATTGCATTGGTATGAAGGCCATTAGCATTTTTAAAACGATCCAACTGCTGATAGAGCGCAAAAAAAGCTCGAAAGGCAACAGAAGAGCCATCAATTAATAATAATTTTTTCTTGTCCATACACCCATTATAAAGGAAAGCGTGGAAAAATACCATCGGAAAGAATAGGCAAATGGTCGTGAAGTCCTCTTTTTTATATTCTTTCTAGATTCTAGCTCCGTTACTATCTACTCGATAGCCATCCACAGTGGTATTCACTGCTAAAGCCCCTGAAGCATTGACGTAGTAATACTTTCCTCCTACTTGGAACCACTGACTAGACTTCATAGCCCCTGAACTCTCCAAATAATACCATGTCCCGTTTTCCTTGAGCCAACCTGTCTGCATCTCCCCCGATGCCTTTAGGTAGTACCAATGCGAATTATCCTTTACCCAACCTGTTGACATAGTCCCGTTTTCTTTGAAGTGATACCAACTGCCATTTATTTTCTTCCAACCAGTTGCGAGTTTCCCGTTCTCACGGTAATTCCAAATACCGTTTTGCTTCTTCCAACCATTCTCCAGCGATTCTGTTTCCGTATGCTGGACGTATCTTCTCGTTCCACTATAGGATAGGTAGCTGAGCCATTTATAACCGTCTTTTTCTACGATTTGGTCGTAGCTAACATTTTCACCAGGATAGTAGTAGTCAATAACTTGTGCTGTACTTGACGGCTGGTTTCGAATGGCAGACTTTTGAGTAAACGTATGAGTCCCACTAGACGCCAACTCTGATCCTATAGGACTTCCAGTTCTACCACCATTCCCTACCAAGTCCTTAAAATGGATAAAGCCTGTCATGGAGCTAGCTTTTACGCTTCGACGATTGTATTTCTCCCTAACACCATAGTTATACTCTTCAATCTCAATCGTATCCCCTGATACATTTGACACCCAAGCCACATGCCCATAATAACCTTCTGTAGACCAAGCAATAGATCCAACTTCTGGCTTACTATCAACACGATATCCTTCTCGCCTTGCCCGATGCCCCCATTCATTTGCATTACCGTAGGCAGGCGGAATTTCAAAGCCATTTACACTACTCAAACGAAAGGCCGCAAAAGAAGTACACTGACGAGAATACATCCGCCACTGATCGATTTCAACACTACCATTTTTGTAGTGAAGTGGATAATCATCTCCACGCGCTACACTGTCAGCCTGAACCGATTCCCCACCAAACAAAAAAGTACTCGTAACGAACAAAGTAGCCAGCCCTACACCCAACTGAATATATCCACTCTTCTTAACTCCTGATTTTAAAAACGTCATTCATTCTCCTTAATAATATAAATTTCCGAGGTTACCCTCGTTTATACTATTCGGGAGAAAAAGAAAAAAGTGAGCTCAGCTCACTTCGTTTTATTCTTGGTCTAGATAATGAATCAAATTCTTCTCTGTTAAGATATCTGAGTAGGTGAAGGATTCAACATAGACATTGGCTTGTTTGTCGCCCTCGACATCCCCAAATTCAACGATAAATAGGGATGGATAAACCTCAATTAGCTTACCCAATCTATTTTTTTGGCGCTTACGGCCATTCTCCAAAGTCATTTCTACGACTTGTCCCTCATGCGCCTTGATCTCTTCTTTGATTTTTTTCATCTTGGCTACATCTGTAAATGCATCTGACATCTTATGCCTCCCTCTTTGAGATACTTGAAAATTTATTGTATTCTTTTTGGAAAATCAATTCCACCGTTCCACGAGCTCCACTACGGTTTTTCTCGATGATAACCTCTACCTTGTTATTTGGAATTCCTTCCTCTTCTTCACCCGCACGATCATAGTAGTCGTCACGGTATAGAAAGGCTACGATATCCGCATCCTGCTCAATGGAACCCGATTCACGAATATCAGACAAGACTGGTCTCTTATCCTGACGCTGTTCCACACCACGAGATAACTGACTGAGAGCAATAACTGGAACCTTTAGCTCCTTAGCTAGGATTTTTAACTGACGAGAAATTTCAGAGACTTCTTGTTGCCGGTTCTCACGACCAGTCCCTGTGATAAGCTGTAGGTAGTCTATCAAAATCAAGCCTAGATTGCCTGTTTCTTGAGCTAGTTTACGTGAGCGCGAACGAATTTCCGTGATCCGAATTCCTGGAGTATCATCGATATAGATACTCGCGTTGGCTAGATTTCCTTGAGCAATGGTATACTTTTGCCATTCCTCGTCGGTCAATTGACCCGTACGGATAGAATGGGATTCCACCAAGCCTTCTGCCGCCAACATACGGTCTACTAGGCTTTCTGCACCCATTTCCAGTGAAAAGATAGCTACCGTCTTGTCCAACTTGGTTCCGATATTCTGAGCAATGTTCAAAGCAAAGGCTGTTTTACCAACCGCAGGACGAGCTGCTATAATAATCAGTTCCTCCTCATGCAATCCGGTCGTCATATGGTCCAAATCACGGTAACCTGTCGCAATACCTGTAATATCAGTTGTTTGTTGTGACCGAACTTCTAGATTCCCAAAGTTGATATTCAGAATATCTCGGATATTCTTGAAACCACTACGATTGGCGTTTTCGCTAACATCAATGAGTCCCTTTTCAGCTTGAGCGATGATTTCATCCGCAGGCTTAGAAGCTTCATAGGCTAGGTTGACAGACTCTGTCAACTTAGAAATCAAGCGACGTAGCATAGACTTTTCGGCTACAATTTTAGCATAATACTCTGCATTAGCTGAAGTTGGTACAGAGTTGACAATTTCAACAAGATAGGACAAGCCACCAATATTTTGCAGTTCTCCTTGGCTATCCAAAATCGTCCGAACTGTTGTCGCATCAATTGCTTCACCACGATCTGACAAGTCCACCATCGCTTGGAAAATCAACCGATGAGCATACTTAAAGAAGTCTCGAGAATCAATGTATTCCCGTACAAAAACGAGCTTACTCTCATCTATAAAAATAGCCCCCAGAACAGATTGTTCTGCCAAAATATCCTGAGGTTGAACTCGTAGTTCTTCTACTTCTGCCATCCGACTTTCCTTCCTTTTACAATCTTGTCAAGAAGTTGTAAACTTACCCTTCCTTTACACGAAGATTGATGACACTTGTAACATCTTGGTAGATCTTCACTGGAACATCAATCAAACCTACTGCTCGAATTGGTGCTTTTACTTGAATGTGACGTTTGTCAATCTTGATACCAAATTGCTTTTGCAATTCTTCCGCAATTTTCTTGTTGGTGATAGAGCCAAAGGTACGACCATCTGGTCCAACCTTTTCAACAAACTCTACAACAGTTTCTTCTGCTTCAAGCTTGGCCTTGATGGCCTTTGCTTCAGCAATCATCTCTGCATGAGCTTTTTCTTCAGATTTTTGTTTTCCACGCAACTCACCCACTGCTTGAGCAGTCGCTTCCTTGGCCAAATTCTTTTTAATCAGGAAGTTTTGAGCATAGCCAGTTGGTACTTCCTTGATTTCGCCTTTTTTCCCTTTTCCTTTGACATCTGCTAAAAAGATTACTTTCATTCTTCTTTCTCCTTTTCCTTTAGTTCATCCAAGACAAGTTGAGTCAATTTTTCTCCTACTTCTGACAGACTCATATTCTCGATTTGCGCAGCAGCTAGATTAAAGTGGCCACCGCCGCCCAACTCTTCCATAATGCGTTGGACATTGATTTTACTGCGGCTTCGAGCTGAGATTGAGATAAATCCTTGCGTATTTTTGGCTAGAACGAAGCTGGCTTCAATACCGGACATGGCCAACATAGCATCGGCAGCCTTACTGATGACAACCGTATCATAAGTGGTTGAGTCCTTGGCCTGAGCAATTAAGACATCTGAACCCAACTTACGACCTTGTAAAATGAGTTCATTTACCTCGCGGTACTCTTCAAAATCTGTCGCAGCAATCTCCTGGATCGCAATACTGTCACTTCCTCGTGTTCGGAGATAGCTGGCCACATCAAAAGTTCGACTCGTTACTCGAGATGTAAAATTCTTGGTATCCAGCATCATACCAGCCATCAAAACACTGGCCTGCATCCGACTTAAACGATTCTTCTTAGAATTTTGGAACTGAATCAATTCTGTGACCAACTCGCTCGCACTACTTGCTCCACTTTCAATATACGTTATAACGGCATTATCAGGGAAGTCCTGATCACGTCTATGATGGTCAATGACAATGGTTTGAGTGAACAGTTCGTAAAAATCTTTCGATAAAGTCAAAGCTGTCTTCGAATGATCCACCAAAATCAACAACGAACGATTTGTGACTAACTTCATCGCATCTGTAAGAGGCAAGAGTTTAGTGACTCCTTCTTTCCCCAAGAATTTGACGGCGCGCTCAATGTCTGGCGACATTTGTTCTGCATCATAAACAGCATAGCTATTTTCAGTGATATTGTTAGCAAACAACTGCATGCCAACCGCAGACCCCAAGGCATCCATATCCAGATTCTTGTGCCCGACTACAAAGACTTGGTCTACACTTCGAATTTTATCTGAAATGGCTGTCATCATGGCTCTGGTACGTGTTCTTGTTCTCTTAACAGAGGCTGCAGAGCCACCACCAAAATAGACAGGGTTCTTGGTTTCATCATTTTCCTTGACGACCACCTGGTCCCCACCACGAACCTCAGCCAAATTCAAGTTCCTTAAAGCAACTTTCCCTATCTCATCATGATTTCCATCACCATAAGAAAAGCCCATGCTCAAGGTCAATGGCAACTGTCTCTGTTTTGCCTCTTCACGAAAGGCATCAATGACAGAGAACTTATCATTCATCAAGCCCTCAAGAACTGTGTAATCAGTAAATAGATAAAATCGATCCATCCCCACACGCCGAGAAAACATGGCGTATTTACTAGCAAATTCTGAAACAAAATTTGCCACAAAACTATTGATATGACTGATATCCGAGTCGGATGTCGCATCCTCCAGATCATCGTAGTTGTCTACCGAGATGACCCCAATCACTGGTCGACTCGTTACCAATTCAACAGTTGCTTCGTATTCCCCTGAAACGTCAAAGAAATACAGGACACCTGAAGCCTTGTCCATATGAACGGCATAGCGTGTTTCGCCCAAGTTAGCATAAGAACCAGGGGCCCCCACAGAAGCCTTGATGATGGTTTGAATCAATTCAACATCAATTTCGCCTTCTTCAGTCGTCAAAATCAGCTCAGCATAAGGATTAAACCATTCGACTTCGCCAGTAGATAAATCTAATTTCAGAACACCAACCGGCATTTGATCGAGTAGCGTGTTTAAGCTATCTTCCGCTTGATGGTTTACATATTGGATTTGTTCAATTTCGCTCTTTTCATACTGTTTTTTTTGCCAGATAAATAAAAGCAGATAAAGAAGTACAAATAAAAACAAGGCACTGATTGTTACAATATTATTTTGTGAAAAAATAATCAGCATTGTTAAGGTTCCGAAAGTTGCAATCCCTAGTAGAACCGCAGAAATCGGAGTTAAATTATTTTTTTTCATTCTAAACCTCTTGCGCACTATTATATCACAAAAGCCCTTAAAAAGCGACCTTTAAAAAGAGGTAAGACTCCTTTCCCTTATTGATTTTTTATGGTTTGACTGCAAAAGGAGAATAAGCCCATTATCCTCCTGCACATCTATATACTCTGGTTACTGTCACTTAACGTTCAACGATGAGGGCTGTTCCCATCCCTCCTCCGATACAGAGAGTTGCTAAACCAGTCTTAGCATCACGTTTCATCATCTCATGTACCAGAGTCACTAGGATACGGCAACCTGAAGCCCCAATTGGGTGACCAAGAGCTATCGCGCCACCATTGACATTGACAATATCGGTGTTAAAGCCAAGTGTTTTCCCAACCGCACAAGCCTGAGCAGCAAAGGCTTCATTTGACTCAATCAAGTCGAGATCATCAACTGTCAAATTGCCTTTTTCAAGAGCTTTGCGAGTCGCATAAATCGGTCCACATCCCATAACCTTAGGATCCAAACCTGCACTTGCATACGAACGAATGCGAGCAATGACTGGAAGTCCCAATTCTTCAGCTTTTTCAGCACTCATGACCAAGACAGCCGCCGCTCCGTCATTGATACCCGAGGCATTCCCCGCTGTAACAGAACCGTCTTTTTTGAAAACAGGACCTAGCTTAGACAAACTCTCCAAGCTAGCATCTTTTCTAGGAAATTCATCTGTATCAAAGACGATAGGATCGCCTTTACGTTGAGGAATGACCACCGGAACTATCTCTTCCTTAAAGCGTCCAGATTCTATAGCCGCCACTGCTCGTTTCTGTGATTCCAAAGCAAGCGCATCTTGATCATCCCGGCTAATACCATATTTTTCGGCCACATTCTCAGCTGTAATCCCCATATGGTATTCGTTAAAGGCATCAGACAAACCGTCCTTAATCATGGTATCTACCACTTTCGAATCTCCCATACGGCCACCCCAACGGAAGCTTGGCAAAACATATGGAGCCTGGCTCATGTTTTCTGCACCACCAGCCACGACAATATCTGCATCTCCGCACTGAATCGCTTGAGCAGCTAACTGCACTGCCTTCAAACCGGAACCACAAACCTTATTAATGGTAAAGGCTGGTGTAAATTCAGGAAGCCCAGCATGAATACTCATTTGGCGCGCCACGTTTTGGCCTAAACCTGCGCCTAGGACATTTCCCATAATCACTTCGTCTACCTGCTCTGGTTTAATATTTGCTTTTTCCAAAGCACTCTTAATGACCAAAGATCCCAAATCAACAGCAGAAATATCCTTTAAACTCCCACCAAAGGAACCTAAAGGTGTTCGCACTGCCGAAACAATAACTACGTCTTTCATGACTACCTCCATTTGAAACTATAAAATCCAAGATCTAACACTAGAAGAGCTCAACCAAAAATAAAAAGTGGTTTACACAATTGTAAACCACTTTTACACAGCTGCCAAGATTTTATGATTCCTTAACTTCTAGCAAACCAACTTCACCATCTTCACGACGATACAAAACATTAGTTGTTTGATCTTCTACGTCTACATAGATAAAGAAATCATGTCCCAACAAATCCATTTGAAGAAGCGCTTCTTCCAAATCCATTGGTTTTAAGTCAATTTGTTTTGAACGAACCACTTTTGGCTGCACAACATTTGCATCTTCAACTAGAGCATCTGTAAAGAGTTGGCTTGTTGCAACCTTATTTTTATTCTTGCGTTCGATTTTTGTTTTATTTTTTCGAATCTGGCGTTCAATTTTATCTGTTACAAGATCAATAGAACCATACATATCTTGAGAAATATCTTCTGCACGAAGAGTAATTGAGCCAAGTGGAATTGTTACTTCAACTTTTGCTGTTTTTTCACGGTAAACTTTCAAGTTGACACGTGCATCCAACTCTTGTTCAGGTTGAAAATATTTTTCGATCTTTTCGAGTTTAGAAACTACATAATTGCGAATTGCTTCTGTTACTTCTAGGTTTTCACCACGGATACTATATTTAATCATATAAGTACCTTCTTTCTAAACATTTTTATTTTTCTAACTATATTATAACGCTTTCATTTTCATTTTGCAAATTTTTTCCTCATCTTACAAGAGAAAAAGTTTTGACTTCCAAAACACCTGCCTCTTCAAAAAGTCGCTTCACACGATTGATAGTCGCTCCTGTCGTATAGATGTCATCAATGAGCAAAATCTTCTTAGGAAGAGGGATTTCCGTTTTGATATAAAAGGGAATTTCAGTAGCTAATCTTTCTGAGCGATTCTTAGAAGAACTAGCTTTCTCTTCTCTTTTCCCCAATAAGTCTTGAAAGGAGAATCCTGCTGCCTCAACCAATCCTTCAACCTGGTTAAATCCCCTCTCAAGCAATCTTTCAGGACTTAGGGGAATTACCACAAATTGATAGTCTCCACACTTTTTCAACTCATCCGCAAGCACAGGAGCAAAAATTTTTCTAAGCAGAAAATCCCCATCAAACTTATATCGACTAAAGAAGTCTTTCATAGCTTGATTATAGGTAAATATCGCTTTATGGCTAACTTGAATACCTTTTTTACACCAAAGTTTACAATCTTGACACTTTGTTGACAGACTCCTTTTCATACAATTTGGACAATGATCCTCACCTATCTTCTCAAAAGTAGACTCGCAAGCTGAACAAAGATAGTTGTTCTCATTCTTAAGCAGCAAGAGATGACTAAAAGTCAAGTCACTCTTTATTGTCCGTCCACATAATAAACAGTTCATAATCCTGCCTCCTTGTTCATCTGCTTTATTTCCTTGATTGCTTTTTTGATGGAAACATTTAATCCATCATGAAAGAAGAGCAATTCACCAGTCGGTCTATCCATACTACGCCCAACACGACCTCCAATCTGAATCAAGCTAGACTTGGTAAAAAGACGATGATTGGCTTCCACCACAAAAACATCTACACAGGGAAAAGTGACTCCGCGTTCCAATATAGTTGTACTAATTAATATCGTCAATTCCCCGTCCCGAAAAGCTTGCACCTGCTCTAATCGATCTACTGTGACAGAGGACACAAAGCCGATGGTTTCATTTGGAAACTGTTCCTGCAAGAGTTCTTTTAGTTTCTCGCCTTTCTTAATCTCTGATGCAAAAATTAGAAGTGGGTAACCTGTTTTTCTCTGCTTCTGAATAAAGGTCTTTAACTTTGGCGACAACTGACTCTTATCTAAATAACGATTAAAATCTGATAACCAAACTGGCTTTGGAATAACCAATGGATTTCCATGAAACCGTCTTGGCAAGCTCAATCGTTTTAATTCTCCTGTGCGGACCTTCTTGTCTAACTCATCTGTAGAAGTCGCTGTAAGGAATATCTTTAACCCCTCCTCCTTTACACATTGGTTTACAGCATAGTAAAGAATAGGGTTGTCAACATAAGGAAAGGCATCTACTTCATCCACTATCAGCAAGTCAAAAGCATGATGAAATTTTAACAACTGATGAGTCGTTGCAACAACTAGTGGTGTTCGAAAATAAGGTTCTGACTCACCATGAAGTAGTGCTATATCGCAAGCAAAGTCATTCTGCAGTCGCTTATACAGCTCCAAACACACATCGATTCGAGGGCTGGCCAAACAAACTGCACCACCTTCATCAATCACTTTGGCCACAACTTGGTAAATCATCTCTGTCTTCCCAGCTCCTGTCACAGCATGAACTAAAGTCGGTTCTTTCTTTTCGACTGCTCGAATCAACCCCTCTGATACCTTCTCCTGAAAAGGGGTTAATTGACCACGCCATTTGAGAACATCTTGCTTAGGAAAATCTTCCTGCGGAAAATAGTATAAAGCTTGATCGCTTCTAACGCGCTTCATCAACAAGCATTCCCGACAATAGTAAGCCCCAATGGGCAAATACCAGTCTTCTAGAATAGAACTGTTGCAACGTTGACAAAACAGTTTCCCTTTCTCTTTTCTCATTGCTGGAAGTTTCTCAGCCATCTGACGTTCTTCTTTCGTTAATTCTTTCTCAGCAAACAAGCGACCGAGGTAGTTTGGATTTACTTTCATACTTCTTTATTCGTAAAAATCTAGCGCTTTAGATATTTTTTTAGTACAATTAAATCATGGAATTTAGAACTATTAAAGAGGATGGACAGGTCCAAGAAGAAATCAAAAAATCGCGCTTTATCTGTCACGCAAAGCGTGTCTATAGTGAAGAAGAGGCTCGTGACTTTATCACTGCCATCAAAAAAGAACACTACAAAGCCACCCATAACTGCTCTGCCTTTATTATTGGGGAGCGCAGTGAGATAAAGCGTACGAGTGATGATGGCGAACCTAGTGGTACTGCTGGAGTCCCTATGCTTGGCGTCTTAGAAAATCATAATCTTACTAATGTTTGCGTAGTGGTTACTCGCTACTTTGGGGGCATTAAGTTAGGCGCTGGCGGACTCATCCGTGCATACGCAGGTAGTGTTGCCTTAGCGGTCAAAGAAATTGGCATTATAGAAATCAAAGAGCAAGCTGGTATAACTATTCAAATGTCTTACGCTCAGTATCAAGAATATGGAAATTTCCTTAAGGAACATAATCTCATGGAACTTGAAACAACCTTCACAGATCAAATTGATACCTTGATTTATGTCGATAAGGAAGAGAAAGAAAATATCAAGGCTGCTCTCATAGAATTTTTCAATGGGAAAGTGACTTTAATAGAACAAGGTTTACGAGAAGTTGAAGTTCCTGTAAACTTAGTGTAAATAAAGGAGAAATATATGGCGTTTGGAAAATTTATTCAAGGACTTGCTGGTAATTTTAGCGAGCAAAACAAAGAAGCTCTTATCAAAGAATATGGTCAATACCTACTAGAGAATGAAGAAATCCAAAGTGGATATAAACTCATTCGTGACGCAATCATCTTTACAAATATTCGTATTATCTTTACAGATAAACAAGGCGCTACGGGTCGCAAGATGTCTGTTAAGTCACTCTTTTTGATGAACATTGTCAACGTTGAAATGGAAACTGCTGGAGCAGGTATAGACGATAGTGAGATTACGATCACTTATTTAGAGAATGTCTTTCTAAAAGCACATAATGAGCATTTTAGTTTCCACAAATTTGAATTTCCTAAGAAAACGGATATCCTCCCACTTTACACCTATTTACTAGAATTGGCTTATCATAATCGATTAAAAATTAACGGCTTAGAGCTTTGATATAAAAAAATCCTATCGCTTCGATAGGATTTCTATATTTTACAAATAACCTAGAGCACGTTATACTAGTATCATCTTATACAAAGAGGTATATCTATGACTATTTATAACAATATCACTGAACTAATCGGACAAACACCAATTGTTAAACTCAACAATATCGTTCCAGATGGTGCCGCAGATGTTTATGTAAAACTTGAAGCTTTTAACCCTGGATCATCAGTAAAAGACCGTATTGCCCTTAGCATGATTGAAAAGGCTGAGCAGGATGGCATTCTAAAACCCGGTGCTACTATTGTTGAAGCAACAAGTGGGAATACTGGAATCGGACTTTCTTGGGTTGGTGCTGCTAAAGGATATAAAGTCGTTATCGTCATGCCAGAAACGATGAGTGTGGAACGACGTAAGATTATCCAAGCCTATGGTGCTGAACTCGTCCTCACTCCTGGTAGCGAGGGAATGAAAGGGGCTATCGCCAAAGCCCAAGAAATCGCAGCTGAACGCGATGGCTTTCTTCCGCTCCAGTTTAATAATCCAGCTAATCCTGAAGTACACGAAAGAACAACAGGAGCTGAAATACTAGCTGCTTTCGGTTCTGATGGACTAGATGCCTTTGTGGGTGGTGTCGGAACTGGTGGAACAATCTCAGGTGTTTCTCATGCACTTAAAGCAGCAAATTCTAATATTCAAGTTTTTGCAGTTGAAGCTGATGAATCTGCTATTCTGTCTGGTGAAAAACCAGGACCTCACAAAATTCAAGGTATCTCCGCTGGATTTATTCCTGATACACTTGATACAAAAGCCTATGACGGTATCGTCCGTGTAACATCAGATGATGCTCTTGCACTTGGCCGTGAGATTGGCGGAAAAGAAGGCTTCCTTGTTGGTATTTCTTCTGCCGCAGCGATCTACGGAGCAATTGAAATTGCTAAGAAATTAGGTACAGGTAAGAAAGTCCTTGCTTTAGCACCAGATAACGGCGAACGTTATTTATCTACAGCACTCTATGAATTTGAAGTGTAGTCTCCTAAATGCACTTAGCCCTTATCAAAGGGCTTTTTTGTTTACTCACTCTAAAACAAAAAAGGAAGCAAATTGCTTCCTTTTCAATTAGTTATTCAAGGCTGCTGCCATTGTAGCTGCAACTTCTGCTTCGAAGTCGTTCGCAGCTTTCTCGATACCTTCACCAACTTCAAAGCGAGCGAACTCAACTACTGAAGCGTTAACTGATTCAAGGTATGCTTCAACTGTCTTGCTGTCGTCCATGATGTAGACTTGTGCAAGAAGTGTGTATGCTTGGTCAACTTTAGTGTTGTCAAGCATGAAGCGATCCATTTTACCTGGGATGATTTTGTCCCAGATTTTTTCTGGTTTACCTTCTGCAGCCAACTCAGCTTTGATGTCAGCTTCTGCTTGGGCGATTACTTCGTCAGTCAATTGAGCTTTTGATCCGTAAGCCAAGTGTGGAAGAGCTGGTTTGTTAACCATAGCGCGGCTTTCATTGTCTTGGTCGATGACGTGGTTCAATTGTGCCAATTCATCTTTAACAAATTGCTCATCCAATTCTTTGTAAGAAAGAACTGTTGGTTTCATCGCTGCAATGTGCATTGACAATTGTTTAGCAAGAGCTTCGTCTCCACCTTCGATAACTGAGATAACACCGATACGGCCTCCGTTGTGTTGATAAGCTCCAAAGTGTTGCGCATCTGTTTTTTCAATCAAAGCAAAACGACGGAATGAGATTTTTTCTCCGATAGTTGCTGTTGCAGATACATACGCTGCTTCAAGAGTTTCACCTGAAGGCATTGTCAAAGCAAGAGCTTCTTCATTGTTAGCTGGTTTTCCTTCAGCAATTACTTTAGCTGTAGCGTTTACCAAGTCAACGAATTGAGCGTTTTTCGCAACGAAGTCAGTTTCAGCGTTTACTTCAATTACTGCTGCAACATTACCGTTAACATAAACACCAGTCAAACCTTCTGCAGCAACGCGGTCAGCTTTCTTAGCTGCTTTCGCCATACCTTTTTCACGAAGCAATTCAATCGCTTTTTCGATGTCACCGTCTGTTTCTACAAGCGCTTTTTTAGCGTCCATAACACCGGCACCAGATTTTTCACGCAACTCTTTTACAAGTTTAGCTGTAATTTCTGCCATTTTGATTCTCCTATATTTTTTAAAAAATAGGAGAGCTGGGCTACGCCCCGCCCTCCTAGGTAATTACTATTTATACGAATTAAGCGTTGTCGCCTTCTACTACTTCAACGATTTCTTCGATTGAGTCTGCTTGAGCTTCTGAAGCTGCAAATTCTGCTTCAACTCCTGATGCGTCTTCTCCTTGACGTCCTTCGATGATAGCGTCAGCCAATTTAGCTGTGATCAATTTAACCGCGCGGATAGCATCATCGTTAGCTGGGATGATTACATCGATATCGTCTGGATCAGTGTTTGTGTCAACCATCGCTACAACTGGGATACCCAATTTTTTAGCTTCTTTAACAGCGATTTGCTCTTTATGTGGGTCAACTACGTACATTACATCTGGGATACGAGGCATGTCTTCGATACCACCCAAGAATTTTTCAAGACGTGCACGTTGTTTGTTAAGAAGTGCAACTTCTTTCTTAGGAAGAACTTCGAAAGTTCCATCTTCTTCCATGCGTTTGATTTCTTTCAAACGAGCGATACGTTTTTGGATTGTTCCCCAGTTTGTAAGAGTTCCACCCAACCAACGGTGGTTGATAAAGTATTGACCTGAACGTACTGCTTCTTCAGCAACTGCATCAGCTGCTTGTTTCTTAGTACCAACAAACAATACAACTGCATCGTTAGCTGCTGCATCACGCATAAAGTCGTAAGCTTGGTCAGCGTATTTTACAGTTTGTTGCAAGTCGATAACGTGGATTCCGTTACGCTCAGTGAAGATGTACTTAGCCATCTTAGGGTTCCAGCGACGAGTTTGGTGACCAAAGTGTACACCAGCCTCAAGAAGTTGTTTCATTGAAATTACTGCCATGAGTATTTCTCCTTTTTGTTTTTTCCTCTTCTTGATTTCAACTTGCAAAACGACCCAAGGGCAACAGTTTCACAATTCATCAAGAATGAGTATTATCGTTTACACGACAAGTTTCATTCTACCACATTTTATCAATATTTTCAAGTGTTTTTGCTAGTTTTTGGTCTAACTAAAAAGTAAAAAAGAAAAGAGACTCAAATCGAGCCTCTTTATTTGGTTCATTAGTTTGGATAGATGTATGTTACGTAACCTTCAGAAGTTGTAGTTGGGTTGAACCATCCACGTTTGTTTCCAATTGTACGATCTCCACCGTAGTTTGATTCTGATACTTGGATACGAGATGATGATGAAACTGCTGTAACAACCGCTACGTGTCCATAACCACCATCATTCCAACATGCAATCGCGCCAACTTGTGGAGTTGATCCTGTACGGAATCCTGCTGCAGCTGCACTTGTTGCCCACTGAGCTCCGTTACCCCAATAGTCTCCAGCCCAAGGTGCCAATGTTTTAGCTCCCCAAGTACATTCACCAGTTGGGTAACTTGATGCATTTGAGCTGTATGTTGGACGTTGTCTAGCAGGAGTTGGAGCAGGTGCTGGAGTGTAGCTTGAATCCTCATCATCAGATGTTGATGTCGCTTGCACTTGAGCTGAGAAGCTTGTATTTCCTGAAGCAACTACTGATTGTTGTTGGCTTGCTTGACGAGCTTTGTAAGCCGCTTCTGCTTCTGCAGCTGCTTTCGCTTCTGCTTCTGCAGCTGCTTTCTTCTCTAGCAAACTAGCTTTTTCACCTTCTGCAGTAGCTTTCTCAGCAGCAAGGTTCAACTCAGCAACTTTCAACTCAGCTTGCTTAGTTGTCAATACTTGCGCATCATCAGCCAGTTTTTGTTGGTTAGCAATAACTGTATTGATTGCTTCATTATTGGCGACTTGTTTATCAGAAATTGCTTTTTTATCAGCCTTTTGTTGTTCCAACATTTTGTTGTTAGCTGATACGATTTCGCTCATGGCAGCTACACGTGAAATCGCTTCAGTAATTGATTTTGAGTTTACAATTGTATTAATGTAGCTAGTCGCAGCTCCATTTGTCTGTGCACTACGAGCTTGTTTTTCCAATGAGTCATTACGAGCAACAATATTCTTAGAAAGCTCTGTAATTTCTCCTTCAAGTTTTTTAGATTCAGCTTGTAATTTTTCGTTTTCGGCTTGCAAGCTTGCTTGCTCTGCTTGAATTGTTGAAACTTGACCTTGGATTTGATCCACTTGATTTTGAGCTTCTTGTTGTTGTGCTGTTAAACTGCTAATTTTATTATCTTGAGCAGCAATTTTTTCATCAGTTGTTTCTGCACGAACAGTTGTCAATACTGCTGTTTGTGAGACCAATACTGTACTTAACAAAAGTGACGCTAAGATTTTTTTCTTCATATTCTGTCGATACTCCTTCTATTTGAGACATTACTAGTATACCAAAAAAAGACATAATAAATATTACGCCTTTGTTACATTTATATTTCTTTCTTATAGATAAATTTTTTCAAAAATAAATTGAAAAATGACAATCCATAAAAAGTTCAGAATCATTGATGGGACGAGGCTATAGACAATGAAAACCGGCATAGAGTCTACAGTCAATCCTACAGCCAAAGCCAGAAGATAACTCCCCATATCAAACAGAAAAGTGATTACAATAATGGTCAACATCCTTGTCCAACGATTCGTCAATATCACGCTGTTAAACTTGTGGAGCGAAGCACCAATCACGATAAACAAAAGCGTGGCAATTCCAATCAAGTGGAAAAAATAAATATCATAAACCAAACCCACTATACAACAATAGGCTAGATAGAGATACTCTGACACTTCGATTGTTTCAAATAAGAGAAACAAGAATAGAAAATGACTGGCTAAATGAAAGTGGGGAAAGAAGGATCCCACCAGTTGACCAATATGAGCATCAATTAGAACAACAACAGGGAGTAAAAAGAAAATACCAACTTGTTTAAACAGTCTCATTACTAATTCCCCACTAACTCTACCACATGAAGATCTTTGGTGTCAGCACTCAACTTTACTGTTACCTCTCGCGTTAGATAATCACTGCTGTGCGTTGTGGCAACAACCTCGCCAACAGGAATATCCTTAACATTGAAGTTTCCGAGTCCTCCTGTAGTCACCTTGTCTCCGGTGCTAATGTCGCTGTTACTATTTAATTGACTAATTTTAAGCAGTTCAGTTTCCTTGTCATAACCAACGATGATCCCGTAAATTTCAGTAGAACCATGCAGGATTTTAACGGAAATTTTGTCGGAATTTTCAGTGTTTGTCAGCAAGTTGACCGTTGTTGAATGCTCCTCTATTTTTGAAACACTACCAATCAAACCACCGTTTGCAATGGCCAACATATTTTCAGAAACTCCTTTTGAACTTCCCGCATCAATTGTCAACTCTTGCTTCCAAGACACTGGAGCTCGCATAATCACATCTGCTGCTAAGGTTTTTGTAGCCTGTAATTTTGACTTCATCTCTAGAAGTTGACGTAGTTGTTCATTCTCTGTTTTTAAACGTTCTGATTGATTAGACTCCACTTCTAGTTTGTAGAGTTGCTTTTTTAAGCTTTCATTTTCATTATAGGTCTGCGTCAAATGGTCCAAATCCGATTTGAAAGCATCAAACCACTGAAAGGGTTTTTGGACAATTCTATCCACTAAAGAGATCCCATCTCCTAGTTTTGTCACAATAGCACTTGAATAAGTTGTCACTAATAGTACGGAAACTGCCAGAACTGTGACAAAAACGATGATTAGATATTTTGATTTTTTAAAACGGTTCATATTCCTACCTTTTTACTAAAGAACTACTACTGTGATTTTTTATCAATCTTACAAATCCACTAAGATTTTAAGAAAAATAAGAGACATCCCAGCACCAGAATCACAAGAATCGCCAGTGTATCCTTTTGACTCCATCTCAATTGTCTATACTGACTTCTACCCTTTCCTCCCTGATAACCACGCGCCTCCATGGCTATTGCCAATGAATCTGCACGCTTTAAGCTCGTCGCAAAAAGAGGAATTAAAATCGGAATCATAGCCTTTACTTTTTGAACGATGCTACCTTCGCCAAAGTCAACTCCACGAGCTTTTTGAGCATTCATAATTCGCGTCGTGTCATCCATCAAGGTTGGAACAAAACGCAAACTCATTGATAACATGAGACCAATTTCATGAACGGGAACTTTCACGCGTTTCAGAGGCGCTAAGAGAGATTCAACTGCAGCTGCCAAACTCAAAGGCATGGTCGTTAACGTTAGCAAAGTTGAAAAGAAAACAATCAACACAAAACGACAGAAAATAATTCCAGCTTGTTGCAAAGCATAATCCGTTATTTTTATAAAAGAAAACTCAAATAAGACATTTCCACTTGAAATGAAAAAGAGTTGAAATAGAGTCGTAAAAGCAATCAAGAAAAACATGGATTTTAATCCCTGAACAAAAAATGAGAGGGAAACGCCCGACAAAGCGATAAATATACCTGTCGCTACAAAAAGAATGAGATTGGCGAGAGGATTATTAGCCCAAAATACAATCAAAATCAACAGGATCATAGCGAGCAATTTACTACGGGGATCCAAGCGATGAATGATGGAATCTCCTGGTATATAACGCCCTAAAATCATACTATCCATTTAGCGACTCCTTAAACTCCTCTATCTTGATTGGTAGCTTTTTAAAAGCTACACCTCTATCTGCCAAACGTTTACAAAAGGCTGTGATTTTAGGCACACCTAACTGTACATTTTCCATAGAGGCAACATCTTGGAAGACATCACTTGGTTTGCCACTTTTGACCAAACTCCCCCTTTCCATAACGTAAACCTGATTAGCATACTCAGCTACGTCATCCATCAAATGCGTTACTAGAACGATTGTCATTCCAGCAAGGTGAAGTTTTTTAAACAGAGTCATCAATTCTTTTCTGCCCAAAGGATCTAGACCAGCTGTTGGCTCATCCAAAACTAAGACAGTTGGCTCCATCGCTAGTATCCCTGCAATGGCAACACGTCTCATCTGACCACCCGAAAGTTCAAATGGGCTCCTCTCAAAGAGTGACTCATCAATGCCCACCAAGGCTAACTTTTCACGCGCAATTTTCTGTGCTTCTTCCTCAGAAACTCCAAAATTTTGTGGTCCAAACGCAACATCTTTCAAAACAGTTTCTTCGAAAACCTGATTTTCAGCAAATTGAAAAACTAGTCCAACTTGCTTTCGAATCTGTCGAATTTCTTTATTTGTTGATGTAGGGGTAATGACGGTATTAAAAACTCGAACAGAACCCTTACTTGGAAGCAATAGGCCATTTAAAAGCTGTAAGATCGTCGATTTTCCACTACCTGTATGTCCTATCAAAGCTGTATAGGAGCCGTCCTCAATTGTCAAAGAAACATCAGTCAAGGCTGATGAAGATAGGGGGGTCCCCTCTTGATAGGTAAAGCTCACATTTTCTAGAGTAATTCCCATAGCTTGTCCTCTAGCTCTCCTTCTGTCAAATAGCCATCTGGCAACTGATAGCCAGTCTCTCTCAAAGATTCTCTTAATTGATTAGTAAAAGGATTATCTAAGCCTATCTGGTCAAGGTCATCCCGAGAAAAAAGTTCTCTGGGGCTACTGGTTGACTCCACTTGGCCTTTTTTCATGACCAATACACGGTCACTCATCGCAACTTCTTCCAAGTCATGCGTAATGGAGACAACTGTCATCTGATAGTCTTTTCGAATCTCTTGAACTGTCTGAATCAATTCTCTACGTCCCTCGGGATCCAACATACTTGTAGCCTCGTCCAGAATCAAAATAGCTGGTCTCAGAGCAACAACTCCTGCAATGGCCACCCGTTGTTTTTGTCCACCAGATAAGCGAGCTGGTTCTCTCTTCTTAAAGTCCAGCATACCCACTAACTCCAAAGATTCAGCCACTCTCTTCTGCATTTCTTCACGAGGAAGACCCTGATTTTCTAGACCAAAGGCAACATCATCTTCAACAGTTGCCCCTACAAATTGGTTATCTGGATTTTGAAAAACCATGCCAATTTGACGGCGCAAGTCCCAAACATTCTCAGAGGATAGCAATTGACCATCTATCCAGATTTCTCCAGACTCTGCTTCAAGCAAGCCATCAATCAAACGAATAGTTGTCGATTTTCCGCTCCCATTATGACCTACAATCGAAAGCCATTCTCCACGTTTCACGTGAAACGAGACATTATTAACATCATAATGATCTTGGTCTTCCTTATAACGAAAAGACAGATCTTTTACTTCAATAATTGATTTCATTTCGAACCAAATGTCCCTCTGAATACATGAGCGCTACCCTTAAAATAATCATAACCAGAGTAGATAGTGAAAAACAAAGCGATATAAAGCAACAGCTGACCAATTAAATTCCAATGTAAGAGCAAAAAGATAATGGCAAACATCTGACTAAAGGTCTTGATTTTCCCTGGCATCGCTGCTGCTAGAACTGTCCCTCCCGTCTCAACAAGCAACAAACGCAAGCCTGTCACCGCAAGTTCACGACAGATGATAATAGCAACAACCCAAGCTGGAGCCATACCTAACTCAATCAACATGATAAAAGCTGACATAACTAGCAACTTATCCGCCATTGGATCTGCAAACTTTCCAAAGTTGCTAACCACATTCCATTTACGAGCAAGGTAACCATCAAGGTAATCCGTTACACTAGCAACTGCAAAGATAATCGCTGCCAGCAAATGACTGCCTTGTGAATGGTCCAAAGTCAAAATAAGAATAAAGAGAGGTATAAAGAGAATTCTACCAATTGTTAATACATTAGGGATTTGTTCTTTTTTCATTGGTTCTTCCTTAATCTGTAGTGAATGTAAGTGTCACAGTTCCAGTCTGAGTTGTCAGCTTGGAAGTATCAATCGTTTGATTGTCCACAGTTAAAGTAACTCCCTTCACTACACCCAAAGTAATAGTCACAGGTTCTTTCGTCGAAACTGTTGTTTTTGCGTTTTTATTGTCTGATGACAAGGTCACACCACCTTCAAGGTCACTTCCTGAAATACTTACCCAGCTAGTTGCATCCGAAACAGTCAGTTGAATGGTAGCTGTTTCCTTACTTGATTGATAGTGTGCCTCAATATGATTGTCCTCACCCGAAACCGTAATTTTTGATTCCGTAGTAGAAGATGAGCTTGATGCCTGACTGCTAGAAGATGAACTAGACGAGGTTGTTGAACTAGTTGAGTTCACAACACTATAATTAGCTGAAGAAGGACGAGTTGGTTGAGTCTGGATATAATTCCAAACATAATAGGTCACAAAAATTAAAATCGACAAAGCAAACAAAACGAAGTAAAACAGGGGGAGATAAGACGTTTTTTTCTTATTTGACCGTCTGCGACCAGACAAGTCCTCTTCATCAACATCTACCTCTTCGTAGGTAATCATGCTTCCCGAATCATAGGCGTCCAAAATGATTCTCTCGTCCAATTCAACCGCCCAGGCATATTTTCTTAAAAAAGAACGAGCATAAAATGGACTAGGAAGTTGATCAAAATCATCAGCTTCCATAGCCTCTAATAAATTCATCTGAATATCCGTTTTTGCCTGCAGTTCTTCTATACTCAATCCCTGATTAATTCTGGCTAAACGTAGAACCTCACCAATTGTTTTTTTTCTCATACTTACCATTCCTTCTTTATAGCGTTCTTGCCTTATTTAGGCTGGAAAAATTGTAAAATCAATCAAATCACCATCATCTATCAAACGATGCCCAACTTCAAGAACATCGTCTAAAGTAATTTCTTGTAAAATTTTTGGTAAATCAAAAATAGTTTCCCCTCTGTCGACTGGTTCATACTGTGTCGCAATAAACTCCAAGGAGTTCATGCTACTGAAAAATTCCCCAAATATCTCACTCTTAACAAGATCCAGATGTTCCTCTGTAAGATCTGAATCTTTCGTAAAGTTGAGAATAGCCTTTCGAAATTGATGCGACAACGAAACTGGTTCTTTCGTATCCATTGTCAACATCACAAAATGAAAGCGACTATTCACTTCCACCTCTAAGGATAGCGAGGCATCCAACTTCCCAGCCTCATATAATTTTTGAAATCGCTCAGAAGTCCAACCAAACATCATCGTAAACAATAATCTTAGCAAAACATTATAACGGTAGCAATCTTCTTCTGCTACCTCATCTGCTCCCCTAATTCCAACAGCAAGTTTTGGTGAAGAAACTTCCATCCGAAGGCTATCTGTTTCTTTGACAGCTTGTAAAGTAAGTTTCTCCTTCCTTACTACCATTTCTTCCAAGTTTCTATGTTTCTTTTGCGAAAAATACTTCTCAACCGTATCTACATCAAAATTCCCAACTAAAAACAAAGACATGTTGACAGGTTTGTAAAAGGCTGTAAAGTTATTTTTTAAGTCATTCAGCTGAATATTGTTAATTGATTTTTCACCTCCAACAATATCAGCTGCCAAAGGAGTATTTGGATAAAGATTTGCTAAGGTTGCAAAAAACAGACGCGAATCTGGATCGTCTTGGTACATCTCACGTTCCTGTTGGATAATTTCCCGCTCTCTCTCAACTGACTCTTCTGTAAAATGAGCGACTGTTACCAATTCTTCAAGCAAATCCAAATTTTCTGATAAATGATCTATTGTTGAAAACAAATAACTCGTCTTTGTAAAACTTGTAAAAGCATTGCTATCAGCTCCCAAGCGTGTAAAAGACTCCATAATATCTTCAGCATTTTCTCTCTCAAACAGTTTATGTTCAAGAAAATGTGCAATTCCAGCTGGATAAGACTGTAAACCTTTTTCAGATAGTGTAAAGCTTGTGTCTACTGATCCAAATCGAACTGTTACAACTCCGTAAACTTCATTAAATTGTTTCTTAGGAAGGAGAGACACTGTCAATCCATTTGATAGACGAGTCTGATAAACCGTCTCCTTTACAGCAGGATAGTATTTTTCTTCAAAGGTAACTGGTGTCATTCTATTCCTTCCATAAAGTATATCGCTTGTAACCGAACACTATTTGCTGCTTTGCAGATAGCTTCTTTGTCAACTTGGTTTAATTTTTCAACCCAACTGTCAAAATCTGATGTAGATTTCCCTAACAGACTATTCAAATAAACTCGCTCGATTAGTGAGGTCTGACTATCTTGCGCAAGCAACAAGGTTCTGCGAATCATCTCCTTGGTCTGTTCAATCTCCAAATCTGTAAAATTACCTTTTTTTAGTTCAAGTAATTGATGATTCATCAATTTTCTGGCTTGATTGCGATTTCCCCGATCGATGCCAGCATACATCCTCAATTGACCACTAAACAAATCTAACTGACTGGAGATAGTGTAGGCTAGACCAGCATTTTCCCGAACATTTGTAAAAAGCTTAGAATGAGCAAAACCACCTAATAGACCATTCATTACTACCATGGCCAAATGATGCTTGTCTCCATAGCTCGTAGAACAATGGTAAGCCAATTCCAAAACGGATTGGCCCACATTCTTACGAACCATTCCTTCCCGAAGGACATTTGAATATGGTTGTTGATACTGAGGCTTGACATCAATTTGACGCCCAGTAAAGGAGAATGACCTCAACCACTCCTTTACTTCCACTTCATTAAAATCACCCAAGAAAAAGAAATCAATTCGATCATTTTTCAGAGCATCTTGAAAGTAAGTGTAGCTACTTTCTGGAGACTCATTTGAAATGCTATTTCGTAAATCACTGTATCTCAATTTAAGACGTTCATCATGGAAGAACAAGCTATCCAACTCCTTATGAGCAAAATAAAATGAATCATCCATATCAGTAGCTAAGCTAGCCAATAACTGCTTTTTTTCAATTTCAAACAAGGTTGACTCAAAGGCTCCATCTAGAACTAAGGGGGCAAATAAAGTCTGTTTCACCAATTCCAAAATTCGAGAAGTCAAGACATTTTTTTTACTCAAAAACTCATCCCGCACATAGGTAAAGGTTAAGTCAAGAACATGTGCCTGTCCCCTACGATAAGCACTCGTAGAAATATCTGTCCCATACAAACTTGCTAAATATCTACGAAAAGCTTGAGAAGTTGGGTAAGCTTTATTGGCAGTCTCCAACATACTCGCACTTAACATGCGTCCTGCTACTGTCTTAAGAGATAAGGGAGCAGTAAAACGAACAGTGATTTTATTTGTTTTAAACTTTTTAGATTGAACAAAATGTGCTGAAATTTCAGGCACTAACTCCATACCTTACCTCCTTACATATAGAGTTCTATTATATCACGAAAAGGAAAATATTTCTTATTCTCTTTACCGCTTTTAAAATAAAAATCGTTTTCATTTTCAGTGATTTCGCTCACTTAATTCTAAGAAATATGGTATAATACCTTAAATTGAGGTGAATTATGGAATACAAATTATTTGAAGAATTTATTACGCTCCAAGCCCTCCTAAAAGAGCTTGGAATTATACAAAGCGGTGGTGCTATTAAATCCTTTTTGATGGAACATCAAGTTTACTTTAATGGTGAATTAGAAACTAGACGTGGAAAAAAGATCCGTATTGGAGATGCAATTGACATCCCTGATTTAAAGATTGACATCACCTTGACACAACCAAGTTTAAAAGAGCAAGAAGAATACCAAGCAGATAAGATTGAAAAAGAGCGGATTACTAAACTTGTCAAAGAGATGAATAAGGGTGTAAAGAAAGAAAAACAAAAAACTACTTTATCACCTAAAACCAAACAAGCTCCACGTTTTCCAGGAAGATAATCATGTGGCTCCAACATTTAACAATAAAAACCTTTCGAAACTACAAAGAGACAAAAATTGATTTTAATCCAAAATTAAACGTCTTTCTAGGTCAAAATGCACAAGGAAAGACCAACATTCTAGAAGCAATCTATTTCTTGGCCTTGACACGTAGTCATCGTACTCGGACAGATAAAAATCTCATTCATTTTGATGAAGAACAACTCCATCTTTCTGGCTTGCTACAGAAAAAAACAGGCTCTATTCCTCTAGAAATTGATTTAACACCAAAAGGGCGTGTGACTAAAGTCAATCACTTAAAACAAGCTCGCCTCTCAGACTACATCGGACATATGAATGTGGTTCTCTTCGCACCTGAGGATCTCCAGTTAATTAAAGGAGCGCCCTCTGTTCGTCGAAAGTTTATTGATATAGAACTGGGACAAATTAAACCAATCTACTTGTCAGACTTGTCAAACTATAACCATATACTCAAGCAAAGAAATACTTATCTAAAATCCAGTCAAAAGATTGACGAAACATTTCTGTCGGTCTTAGATGATCAGTTAGTAGAGTATGGTTGTCGCGTCATAAAACATCGGATAAAATTCATTAAAAACTTAGAGAAATTTGGTCAAAAAAAACACTTAGAAATTTCAAATCAGTCAGAAGAGCTGTCAATTTCTTATCAATCAACTGTCAACTTTACTAATGAAGAAGTCTTAATGGATTCTTTTAAAATGGCTTTAGAGAAAAGTAGATCAAGAGATTTATTTAAAAAGAATACTGGTGTTGGCCCTCATCGAGATGACATTGCTTTTTATATCAATGGTATGGATGCTAGTTTTGGAAGTCAAGGGCAACATCGTAGTCTTGTACTTTCTATCAAACTAGCAGAAATTGAGCTAATGGAAAGCATTACTAACGAGTCTCCAATACTCTTGCTTGACGATGTTATGAGCGAACTTGACAACACACGACAATTAAAATTACTAGAAACTATTTCACAATCTATCCAAACCTTCATCACAACAACAAGTTTAGACCACTTGCAAAACTTGCCAGAAAATCTTAGTATTTTCAACATCCAAAACGGTAAAATATCTGTAAATTAAAGTTGACACTTTTGTAAACAAAAAAGAACTCCTGAAATTCAGGAGTTCTTTTTTGTTTCTTACATAGAGTAGTTTGGCGCCTCATTGGTGATTTGTACATCATGAGGATGGCTCTCTTTTAAACCAGCCCCAGACATTTCAATAAATTGAGCATTGTCGTGCAATTCTTTAAGGTTAGCTGCACCACAGTAACCCATACCAGAGCGAATACCACCAATCATTTGGAAGACAATATCAGCTGCTGCGCCTTTATAGGCAACACGACCTTCAATTCCTTCTGGAACGAGTTTGTTTGCTTCATTGACAGAACCTTGGAAGTAACGGTCACTTGAACCTTTCTTCATTGCAGCGATTGATCCCATACCACGATAAGTCTTAAACTTACGCCCTTGGAAAATTTCAGTTTCACCCGGTGCTTCATCTGTTCCAGCAAACATTGAACCAAGCATAACTGCGTTTCCACCTGCAGCAAGGGCTTTTACAATATCTCCAGAATACTTGATTCCACCATCAGCAATAATCGTTTTTCCATATTCGCGCGCTACTGCAGCTGCATCATAAATTGCTGTCACTTGTGGGACACCCACACCTGCAATCACACGAGTAGTACAGATAGAACCTGGTCCAATCCCGACTTTGACAACGTCCACACCCGCATCATAAAGAGCACGCGCACCTTCTGCAGTCGCAATATTACCTGCAATCAAAGTGCGATCTGGGAAGTGAGCACGAATTTCAGCAATTTTACGTAGAACCCCAGCAGAGTGACCATGTGCAGTATCAATTACAATTGCGTCAGCTCCTGCTTCAAAAAGGGCTTCTGCACGTTCAAATGTATCTGAAGTGACCCCCACCGCACCAGCAACTAGAAGACGGCCAAATTCATCCTTGGCAGCATTTGGAAACTCAATAACTTTTTCAATATCCTTAATAGTAATCAAGCCAGAAAGACGGCCTTCCTCGTCAACCAAAGGAAGTTTTTCAATACGGTGTTCTTGAAGAATATGTTCAGCTGTTGTAAGATCTGTGCCAACTGGAGCAGTGACAAGATTTTCACTGGTCATGTGATTTGAAATTGGTTGATTGTAATCTGAAATAAAGCGAAGATCTCGGTTTGTTAGAATACCAACCAATTTACGGTTTTCAAGTGTTTCTACAACTGGAACACCACTGATACGGTAACGTCCCATCAGTTCGTCTGCTTCAGCAATGGTATGTTCTGGAGTCAAGAAGAAGGGATCAATGATAACACCATTTTCAGAACGTTTTACCTTGCGAACTTCGTCTGCTTGTTGCGCAATTGACATGTTTTTATGGATTACTCCGAGACCACCCGCACGAGCAATGGCAATGGCCATTTGGCTTTCTGTGACTGTGTCCATGGCGGCTGTAATAATTGGGATACTTAAAGTCAGATTATCTGCCAATTTTGTTGTTAAATCTGCATCATTCGGCAACACATGACTCTCAGCTGGAATAAGCAATACATCATCAAAGGTAAAACCTTTTTTCAAAAATTTAGTGTCCCAATTAGACATTCGAAGTTTCCTCTTTTCTTTCTTTTTGAGCTTGACTCTTTTTGTATTGTATCTATCATACCATTCTATGAAAATTTGTCAAATGATACGAGGATAAATAAAAAACTATCTTTTCCTGTGCGAAAAAAGATAATTTCTTATAGTATGTAAGCTTATTTAAAATAATGAAGTCCCATTGCTTCCTTAACCTCAGATAGAGTTTGCCCTGCAACCTCGCGAGCTTTCTCACTCCCTTTTTGAAGCATATTATACACTTCTCCCATATCCTTAGCAAATTCGATACGGCGCTCACGAATAGGGCCAAGTTCGCGTTCAAGTATTTCGAGTAGATAGCGTTTCGTCTTCACATCACCAAGACCACCACGTTGATAGTGTTCTTTCATCTCTGCAATTTCTTGAGCATCTTCAGGACGACCAAAAACATCTAGATAATGGAAAACCATGTTTCCTTCAATCTTACCTGGATCCTCAACCCGAATATGATCCGGGTCTGTATACATACTCATGACTTTTTTACGCAAAGTATGGGCATCATCGGCTAGATAAATACCATTATTGAGGGATTTAGACATTTTAGCATTTCCATCTAGGCCTGGCAAACGTCCTGCTCTCTCATTCTCTGGATAAATACCTTCTGGCTCCACCAATACATCACAATGATAAGCATTATTAAAGGAACGAACAATTTCACGAGTTTGTTCAATCATTGGTTTTTGGTCTGTTCCTACAGGAACATAATTAGCCTTAAAGGCTGTAATATCCGCTGCCTGAGCAATTGGATAAACCAAAAAACCTGTCGGGATACTTTCCCCAAATCCTTTTTGAGCAATCTCTGTTTTTACTGTCGGATTACGCTCCAAACGAGCTAGTGACACCAAATTCATATAGTACATAGATAGCTCAGCCAACTCTGGAATCTGACTTTGAATAAAGATAGTTGATTTACTTGGATCCAATCCAACTGCTAGGTAATCCAAGGCAACATTCCCAATAGACTCTACAATCGTTTGAGGATCTTTGGCGTGATCTGTCAGCGCTTGTTGGTCCGCCAAAAAAACAAACATCTCATACTTATCTTCTTCCTGTAGTAACACTCTATTTTTTAGACTACCAACATAATGTCCAATATGTAGTTTACCTGTTGGACGGTCTCCTGTTAAAATAATGGGTTTCGTCATTTTTTTCTCCTTCGAAATGGTCTCTTCAATTATAGCATTTTTTTGTTAAAATAACAGAAATTTATTTAAATCAAAGAGCTGATTCGCTGTAAATATAACTGTAAACTTAGTTGACATAAAATTGACAAATAAAAATTTGAATATTTCTCTCTTTTCTAGTAGAATAAATGTATTACATATTATAGGAGAAAAACATTGCTTACAGTATCTGATGTTTCACTACGTTTTAGTGATCGCAAACTTTTTGATGATGTCAACATCAAATTTACAGAAGGAAATACGTACGGATTAATTGGTGCTAATGGTGCTGGGAAGTCTACATTCTTAAAAATTTTAGCTGGTGATATCGAACCTACAACGGGTCACATCTCTCTTGGTCCAGATGAACGTCTCTCTGTTCTTCGTCAAAATCACTTTGACTATGAAGATGAACGTGCAATTGATGTCGTTATCATGGGAAATGAAAAACTCTATAGCATTATGAAAGAGAAAGATGCTATTTACATGAAGGAAGATTTTTCTGATGAAGATGGTGTTCGTGCAGCTGAACTTGAAGGTGAATTTGCCGAACTAGGTGGTTGGGAAGCAGAGAGTGAAGCATCTCAACTACTTCAAAACCTAAATATTCCAGAAGAATTGCACTACCAAAACATGAGCGAATTGGCAAATGGTGAAAAAGTAAAAGTTCTCCTTGCCAAAGCACTTTTCGGTAAACCAGATGTTCTGCTCTTGGACGAGCCAACCAACGGTTTGGATATCCAATCAATTACATGGCTAGAAGACTTCTTGATTGACTTTGATAACACAGTTATCGTTGTATCCCACGACCGCCACTTCTTAAACAAAGTATGTACTCACATGGCCGACCTTGACTTTGGAAAAATCAAACTCTATGTCGGAAACTATGACTTCTGGAAGGAATCTTCTGAGCTTGCTGCGAAATTGCTAGCAGACCGTAATGCCAAAGCGGAAGAAAAAATTAAGCAATTACAAGAATTCGTTGCTCGATTCTCCGCCAACGCTTCTAAGTCAAGACAGGCAACGTCTCGTAAAAAAATGCTTGATAAGATTGAATTAGAAGAAATTGTTCCATCCAGTCGTAAATATCCATTTATCAACTTTAAAGCAGAGCGTGAGATTGGTAACGATCTCTTGACAGTAGAAAATCTAACTGTAAAGATTGATGGTGAGACTATTTTAGATAATATCAGCTTCATCTTGCGTCCAGGTGATAAGACAGCTCTTATTGGACAAAATGACATCCAAACAACTGCATTAATTCGTGCAATCATGGGTGACATTGACTATGAAGGAACTGTTAAGTGGGGAGTTACTACTAGTCGCTCTTACTTACCAAAAGATAACTCTGCTGATTTTGCAGGAGGAGAATCAATTCTTGACTGGTTGCGTCAATTTGCAAGTAAAGAAGAAGACGATAATACCTTCTTACGTGGTTTCCTTGGTCGTATGCTCTTCTCTGGTGATGAGGTTAACAAACCTGTAAATGTCTTGTCAGGGGGAGAAAAAGTTCGTGTCATGCTTTCAAAACTTATGCTTTTGAAATCAAATGTCCTTGTACTTGATGATCCAACAAATCACTTAGACTTAGAATCTATCTCAAGTTTGAACGATGGATTGAAAAACTTCAAAGAATCGATCATCTTTGCCAGTCATGACCACGAGTTCATTCAAACTTTGGCAAACCATATTATTGTTTTGTCTAAGAATGGCGTCATCGATCGCATCGATGAAACCTATGATGAATTCCTAGAAAATGCAGAAGTACAAGCAAAAGTCAAAGACCTTTGGAAAGACTAAATAAGACTTCAAAACTCAGTTGGGTTAACCAACTGAGTTTTCTATCATTCTACGAGGTAACATGAAATCATTTTTTAAAACATATTGGACCTATTTTATTTCTTTCATCATTCCTGTAGTGATTATGTCTGGAGTATATCTATCTCAAGGTATCTACTGGAATAGTGATACATCCCCACTATTAGGAGACGGTTTTCATCAATACGTTATTTTTGATGTGGCTTTACGGAATATTCTACATGGGAATGGTAGTTTATTTTACACCTTTACAAGTGGCCTCGGACTGAATTTCTATGCTCTATCTAGTTATTACTTGGGTAGTTTTCTCTCACCTCTAGTTTACTTTTTTAATCTCTCAAATATGCCAGATGCTGTATATCTGACAACACTCTTAAAGTTTGGCTTGATTGGATTGTCAACCTTCTTTAGTCTAAATAGATTATTTAAAGATATTCCGAAATCTTTAAAACTATCCTTATCTACTTCCTATGCTCTAATGAGCTTTACCGTTAGTCAGTTAGAGATAAAAACCTGGCTAGATGTTTTTATCTTGATTCCTTTAATTATAACTGGCTTACACATGCTTATAACAGAAAAGAAGCGCCTGCTATACTTTACAAGTCTGTCAATCTTGTTTATTCAAAACTACTATTTTGGCTATATGACAGCATTGTTTCTAATTTTCTGGTATCTCTGCCAAATTTCTTGGGACTTTAAAAATCGAAAATCATCTTTTCTTGATTTTGTTGTTACCTCCTTTTTAGCAGGAATGGCTAGTTTGATTATGACTCTTCCTACATTGTTTGATTTACAAACTCATGGAGAGAAGTTAACTGCTATCACAAAATTAAAGACAGACAGTAGCTGGTATTTGGATATTTTCGCAAAACAATTCATTGGATCTTTTGATACAACTAAGTATGGATCTATCCCAATGATTTTTGTTGGATTGCTTCCTTTTATTTTAACCATTCTATTTTTCACAATAAAATCCATAAGGTTTCACGTGAAACTTACCTATGCAGTCTTCTTCACTTTTTTAATAACAAGCTTTTACATTGAGGCACTTGATTTATTTTGGCAGGGGATGCATACTCCAAATATGTTTTTGCATCGCTATGCTTGGATTTTTTCTACTCTGTTAATTTATACTGCAGCAGAAGTCTTAAATCGTCTGAAAGAACTGAAGCTATGGAATCTATTTCTGTCACTGTTTCTTGTACTAGCAGGATTTTTGGCTACTGTATACTTTAAATCACACTATTCTTTTTTAACAGATTTGAATATCCTACTCACTCTTGAATTTCTCCTAGTTTATGCTCTTTTACTCCTTGCAATCATCAGAAAATTTATCTCTGTAAATCTATTTGCAATTCTTTTGTCTTTATTTATAACAGCTGAGATAAGCCTAAATGCTTCAGTTCAAATGGAAGGAATAGCCAAAGAATGGGCCTTTGCTTCTCGTAGCGCCTATAATAGAGATGTCACTGCTATGGAATCCATTATAAAACAAATTGACAATCCATTTACACGTACTGAGAAACTGCAAATTCAAACAGGAAATGACAGTATGAAATTTAACTACAATGGAATCTCTCAATTCTCGTCTGTACGAAATCGTTCAGCTAGCACTAGTTTAGATAAACTTGGATTCAAATCCTCTGGAACCAATCTCAATCTCCGTTATGCAAATAACAGCATTTTGGCGGACAGTTTATTTGGAATCCAGTATAATATTTCAGAAACTCCCCTTGATAAATATGGATTTCAAGAGATTTATCAAAAGGATCATTTAACCTTATATAAAAATCAACTTTCCCTCCCCATTGCTTTTGCTACTCAATCTATTTACACAGATGTAAACTTTAATAATCATACTCTGGATAATCAGGCTTTGTTTATAAACCAGCTTGCTAATCTCAACTTAGATTACTTCTATCCAATAGCTTATGATAAAACAGATAATTCTGATGGTTTAACAAGCATCACAAGTTCTACGAATGAGGATGCAAAGATTGATTATCAGATTGAAGTTCCTCAAAATAGTCAAGTCTATCTCTCTTTTTCAAACCTTCATTTTACTAATGATAAACAAAAGAAGGTTGACATCTTTGTCAATGGAGAAAAGAAGACTTTTACAACTGACAATGCTTTCAATTTCTTTAATTTAGGCTATACTGAGGAACAAAAAACTTTCAATATCAGTGTTAGCTTTCCCGGAAATTCTCAAGTGTCATTTGAATCTCCAACCTTCTATCGTTTAGATACCCAAGCTTTGACTGAGGCAATCCAGAGGATTAAAGAACAGCCTGTAGAAGTATCCACTTCTAAAAATAAAGTCTTTGCTATATATGAAGTCAAACAGGATACCTCTATTTTCTTCACCATTCCTTATGACAAAGGTTGGTCTGCTTATCAAGATGGGAAAAAACTTGAAATCAAGCAGGCTCAGACTGGTTTTATGAAAGTTGATGTTCCAAAGGGAAAAGGCACCATTACACTTTCCTTTATCCCCAATGGTTTTGTTATTGGAGCAGCCTGCTCACTAACTGCCCTTCTTCTTTTTGGGATCTATAATCACAGACGAAATTTATCTAAGACAGAAAAAGATTGACCAATTCCTTGGTCAATCTTTTTAATCTTCTTCCATTTTCTTAGGTTGATAAGCTAGCATACCTAAAGCAGTAAATAAAGCTAGAGTTATAATAAGGAAAATCACTTGATGATGAATATTTCCTGTCATAGAGATTGTTTGTCGTAAGCCTGATACAGAGTAACTCATTGGTAACCAAGGATTGATACCTTTGAAGAAATCATTTGTTAAAGCAAGGGGATAGGTCCCTGCACTTGATGCTAACTGTAATAAAAGTAAAATAAGAGAGAAGAAAGCTCCTATACGGCTATTCCAAGTTGTTAAAGCTGTCACCATAGACATGAAAGCTAAACTTGTGATTATAATCAGAATCAAGGTTCTCATCTCATGATTAGCAGTCAATCCAATAAGATGGACACCTCCATAAACTAGGACACCTGCTAAGATAGCTATAATCCCATTTATTTCAGAACGAGACTTCAACCAAGCCCAACGACTCTCTGGATGACGTCCAGAAGGTAACTTCGCAAAAATCATATTGGTAGATATAGCAGCAACAAAAAGAGCAACTGATATCATATAAGGAGCCATGGCAATCCCATTTACAGGAACTTGATCATTATCTCTTTTTGAAAGAACTAGAGGCTCAGATAATGTTTCTGCATTTTCAGATTCTGTTGAAGCTGATTTGAGCTGATTATTAGCATTTCCTAATCCTTGTCCTAATGAATCAACTCCTGTCTGTAAATCTTCAAGACCAGAGGTTAAGCTTGTTCCACCTTCTGCTAGTTTTCCAGTACCATCTGCAATCTTCATAGCACCACTTCCTAGTTGAGATGCTGCAGAAAGTAACTGTGTTGATTTATCTGTTAATTGATCAGAGCCAAATTGTAATTTAGTAAGACCTGCTATTAGCTCTGGACTCTTATTATTCAATTGAGCAGAACCAGATGACAAACTTTCTATACCTGATACTAATTCTGGAGTTTTTCCAGCTAACGCATCTGCTCCAGCTGTCAAGGTTGATGTATTTTCTGTCAACTTACTTGATCTAGAAACTAATTGATCTAGACTAGTTGTTAAGTTTGCATTCTTTTCACTTAGTTTATTGGCACCTATAGAAATTGTGTTCAGTCCCTTAGTATAGTTTACAACCCCTTTTTCAATTGACTGACTTCCTGGAACCAACTGATTATCTAAAGCAGTTTGCAATTTTGTAAATCCATTTGACAATGTTGTCAAGGAGCTAGATGCTACAGGTAAGAGTTGATTTGCTTTCGCCTGCACATCAGATAGATTAGTTACTTGTTGTTCTGAATTCTCTATACTTTCTTTTAATCCCCCTACTGTCGTTAAAATTGTTCTTGCTGACTCAATAGTAGAATTAGAATTTTTAGAAATAGCTTCTGTCAGTTCTTTCTTCTGTTCCTCTGTGAGAGATTGATAAGTAGCTGTTGATTGAAGGTTAGCTATAGTTTTCTTTTGTTCTGTCTGACTTTTGGTTACAATATCCTGAGCAAGAGTTGTTAGATTTGGCAAAGCTTCTGATAATGTACTTTTCAGTTGAGTATTATCCGATATCGTAAGAGCTTGTAGTATTTTATTCAGTTCCCCTAGACTAGTCGCCAATTGAGTTATTTGTTCATTTTGTTGAGATGAAGATCCCAATTGACTTGAAATTTCTTTAATACCAGTATTTAATTGCTCTATTCCATCTCTTAGTGTATCTGATTGGTTGGATAATTGACTCGTTCCGCTGGAAAGTTTTTCTACACTACTTGTATAAGCATTTACACCAACTGAAAATTGACTGAGACCTGCATCCAGTTGTGAAACGCCACCTGTGTAAGACTTTATGCCTGTATTTAGCTGATTTATACCTGTCACCAACTCAGGAGTTTTTGAAGATAATTTACCAAGTCCAGTGTCAACTTGTGAAACGGCATTTGTATAACTTTGTAAACCACTATTAAAAGCCCCTAAACCAAGATGTAATTGCTCTATGGCAGATACATAGGCAGACAAGCCTTTTGTAAATTGATCAGCTCCATTTGAAAAAGTTACACTTGAGTTAGCTAGAGTATTAAGATTTGCCGTCAATGTTTGACTTCCCGTCACCAACTGATTTGCTCCATTAGCCAATTGTTCACTTCCATCAGCTGCCTTGTTTATCCCAGACTTCAAGTCATTCAATTTTTGAAATAAAGCCTTGGTATACGTTTCAGTAACATGAGTAGAAACGGTTTGTTTTAATTGTGTCATAGCAGAATCACTCATCTTACTTGCAATAAAACTATGCCCACTTGACGTCTGATAATCAATCTGCATCTGTTCAGGATGATTAGTTAGGATAGAAGTAGCCTTTTCAGATAAGTCACTTGGTAAAGTTACTACCATGTAGTAGTCACCATCTTCTAGACCTTTTTTCCCTTCCTCTTCATTAACAAAATGAAAATCTAGAGTCTTATTTTCTTTTAAATTAGACACCATGTCTTCACCTATTGTCATCGTCTGTCCATTATAAGAAGCTTCCTTATCTTTATTGACAACTGCAACAGGTAGCTCTGATAATTTCCCATAAGGATCCCACATGGATGATAAAAATATAATGTTGTATAAAGCTGGAATGAGAGAAATCCCTATCATTACAATGATAAAGATTGGTTTTTTAAATATTGCTTTCCATTCTTTAAACATATTTCCTCCTTTTTTTAAACATATTGTCTAAAATTTTGATATAATAGATTATACATAAAAAAATCAAAATTACAAGATAAAAAATTACTTTTTAGACATATTGTCTAATTTGTCTACAAGGAGGAATTATGAAAGAAAGTAACAAACGCTTAAAAACAAAACGTACTATTGAAAATGCTATGGTACAATTACTGATGGAACAACCCTTTGATCAAATTTCTACGGTCAAGTTAGCTGAAAAAGCCGGAATTAGTCGTTCCAGCTTCTATACTCACTATAAAGACAAGTATGATATGATTGAACACTACCAAAGTAAACTCTTTCATACTTTTGAATATATTTTTCAAAAACATGCTGATCACAAAAGAGATGCTATTTTAGAAGTGTTTGAATATCTAGAATCTGAACCACTCTTGGCTGCACTCTTATCTGAAAATGGTACAAAAGAAATCCAAAATTTCTTGAGAAATAAGTTTCATATTATACTTAGCACTGACCTTCAGAAACGCTTTATGAAACTACAACTAAATCCAATTGAATTAGAATACAGTAGCATTTATCTAACAAATGCCCTATTTGGAGTTTGCCAGACCTGGATTGCTCACGGAAAAAAAGAAAGCCCGCAAGAAATGACAGACTTCCTTATAAAAATGTTAGGTGATACAAACTAAGAATAAAAAAGAACATCGTCTGATGTTCTTTTTTATCTGACTCCGCCAGTAGGACTCGAACCTACGACATCATGATTAACAGTCATGCGCTACTACCAACTGAGCTATGGCGGATAGTATAGTCCGTACGGGATTCGAACCCGTGTTACCGCCGTGAAAAGGCGGTGTCTTAACCCCTTGACCAACGGACCATCTATCTGTAGCAGATATAACCATTATATCAATTTCTTACTAATTGTCAATCACTTTTTAGTTTTTTTCTCCAGAATATCTTTCAGTTTGCGAACTTTCAAACGAGTAATCGGGCAACGATGATCTTCATAGAAAACAACTTCTAAATTTTTTCGATCAATTTCTCTAACATTTCCCACATTAACAAGAAAAGATTTATGGGAGCAATAAAATCTCTGGGTATGTTTGTCCTTTTCCTGAATATCTGTCATGGTTCCATAGAACTCTTTAGCAAAATTCTTACCAATAATTCGCAGTTTATGAGAAACACCTGTGGTTTCGATATACAAAATATCATGGTAAGGGATTTTCAAATCATTTCCCTTATAGTTATAATCAAAATAGTCTACAACATCTTCGTTTTCAAGCAACATGCTCTTAGTGTAAAAAATACTCTGCTCGATACGTTTTTTAAACAATTCATCATTGATGTCTTTATCAACAAAATCTAGGGCTGATACCTGGTATTTGTAAGTCAAAGTAGCAAATTCAGATCGACTAGTAATAAAAACAATAATAGCATAGGGATTGTGATGGCGAATAAACTGTGCCACTTCAAAGCCCTTTTTCTCAATTCCATGAATATCGATATCTAGGAAATAAAGCTGGTTAACTTCATCATTTTCGATATATTCCTTAAACTCACGAACTTTTCCTGTTGTCTTATATGAAATAGGAATATTTGATTCCTCTGAAATTTCATTCAATATTCTCTCAAGTCTCACTTGATGCTCAATAACATCTTCTAAAATTAGTACTTTCATTCAAAATCCCTCTTAAATCTAATAATTTGTCTAAATGTGTTGTCTTCCATCTCTGTTTCTAAAATAATGTTGTCATACTTATCTAAAATCTCATTGACATTATTAAGTCCTAGGCCTCTATTCCTTCCCTTAGTAGAGAAACCTAAGGCAAATAAGTTTTCTGAAGGCGTCATAGTGATTTTACATGAATTTTGGATGACTATAACTGTTTCAAAATCCATTTTAATGACTGCAACTTCCATTTGTTTCAAGTAACTGTCTGCAGCACCTTCAACTGCATTATTTAAGAGAATACTCATGATGCGAACAAGATCAAGTAAATCCATTGACAATCTAGTAATAATATCCTTTACTTCCAATGTAAACTCTACATCATTATTTCGTGCATAGACAATGGATTGAGCAATCAAACTACGTAAAGCTGAATCTTCTATGTTATTCAAATCAAAGTAAGTATATTTCTCTGAACGCAGTTTTTGATTCGCTTTTACTAATACTTCATTGTAAATTCTGTCAATTTCTTGTAAATCTTCACTGTCAATTGCCATCTGCATGCTGACAAGCATACCTGCATAGTCATGACGAAAACCTCGAATTTCATTATACAAACCTACAATTTCATCTGTATAATTCTGTAAATGCTTTTGTTCAAATTTCTTCTGCTTCAAAGCAATCTCTTTTTCAACTTGAACCTTGTAAGAGTTCATTGCAAAGAAGGTCAAAAGGAGCCCAACAAAAACTACGGATGATAAAATACTTCCAAAACTATTTAAATGAGAAATAGTACTCACGATATCTGAAATAAAAGAGACGATATGTAGGAAGATAAATGCATATAGCACTTTTTTCAAAAAAGGATAGAGATAGTCTTTGTCAAAATAGGTAAGTTCTAAATGGAAATAGGTAATAATTTTTTTAATAACAAAATATGTTAGTAATAGTACTCCTAAATAAAACATCCCTTCATGTTCTATGACAAAACCATCACCTGTTATAGAGGATAGGGTTACTGATATGAATGTATGGGTAGTGTGATATAAAAGAGAAATTAATAAACTAATAAAGATTCCTTTATACCTATCATATTTCTTTAATCCTCTTAAATAACCATATATAACTAAAGGGAATAAAAATTTCTCTACCCCTAATCCATGTAAAGATACAAAATAAAAGAAAAATTCAACTACTAACTGTAATATAAATAGCCAAATACTGAACACATATAATTCTTTTATAGTTGTTTTACAAATCCATTCATAATTTCTGCTAAGAATAAAAAGACCTAGAATAACCATTGCCAATCCGAATAAATTCATTATTTCCTACCCTAATTTTAATTATTTTCTTTTTTGAAAAAGAAAACTGCGTATTACGTCTGGAATTCTCAATTCCCCACCTTGAATCTCCTGCAATTCTTTCTCTGTAAGCTTTGTGAATTGTTCCAATTTAACTGTGTTTTTCATAATAAAGTCTCCTGTATTGTTTTTCTTGTAAATTAACTTACAACCCTATTATACAAAATGAAGACCATGTAAGAAAAATTTCTTCTCAACTGTACTTTTTTGCACCTGAAATGCACTTTTTTAAGAAAAAAGCTGGGAGTTTTCCCAGCTTCTTCTCTAATGTACTGATCCCAGCAGGATTCGAACCTGCGACCGTTCGCTTAGAAGGCGAATGCTCTATCCAGCTGAGCTATGAGACCTAACATAACAATTCTATCAAAAAACAAGAAGTAAGTCAATCTTCTATTTATGATAAGGAGATCCCTGCTGAATGGTAAAAGCACGATAAATTTGTTCAACAAGGACTAATCTCATTAACTGGTGTGGCAAGGTCAAACGCCCAAAACTAACAGAAAGATTCGCTCGATGCTTCACAGTAGGGGATAGTCCCAGACTTCCACCAATAATAAATGTAAGGGTAGAAAATCCCTTTATGGAAGCTTGTTCTAACTGTTTACTGAATTCTACTGAAGAGAGAGTTTTTCCTTCAATTGCTAACACAACGACAAAATCTCTTTCTCCAATTTTAGAAAGAATTCTAGCACCTTCTGTTTCTAAGATTTTTTGATTTTCTATTTCACTAGCTTTATCAGGCGTTTTCTCATCAGCAAGCTCAATCATTTCTAATTTTGCGAAACGTGAAATTCGTTTGCTATATTCAGCAATACCATCTTTAAGATATTTTTCTTTCAGTTTTCCAACTGTTACAATTTTTATTTTCATTCTTTTATTTTATCATATCCACACTTTATTTCACATCTTATACACATCAAAATCGTCTAAAATAACGAGCAAATTCACAGAATAAAAGGAGTTATCCACAACTTGTGTAAAACTTTAAACTTTTAAGTTTGAATTAAGTTAATAGGTTTATACTTTAATTAAATAACAAATAATTGGAGGCGTTTATGAAACACTTACAAACATTTTACAAAAAAGGAGGCAAATTTCTTGTAATCATTCTTATTGGATTTTTAAGTGGTGCTTTAGGAAGTTTCGTGACATTGCAACTTTCTCAAAAACAAGGAAGCCAAACTACAAATAACACTACAAATACTGTTACTCAAACCTCCTACAAGAATGAAAATGCAACAACTCAGGCTGTCAATAAGGTAAAAGATGCCGTTGTGTCGGTCATCACTTATTCAGCCAATCGGCAAAATAGTGTTTTTGGAAATGACGAAACAGATACGGATACCGACTCTCAACAGGTAGCAAGTGAAGGTTCCGGTGTTATTTACAAAAAGAACGACAAAGATGCCTATCTTGTAACAAATACTCACGTTATCAGTGGAGCTTCAAAAGTCGACATCCGTTTAGCAGATGGTACTAAAGTTCCTGGTGAAATTGTAGGATCTGACACCTTCTCTGATATTGCTGTCGTAAAAATTTCTTCAGAAAAAGTTACAACCTTAGCAGAATTTGGAGATTCTAGCAAACTAAATGTTGGTGAGACTGCAATCGCAATTGGTAGTCCTCTAGGATCCGAATATGCCAATACAGTTACCCAAGGAATCATTTCAAGTCTCAATCGAAATGTCTCTCTAAAATCTCAAGATGGTCAAGCAATTTCTACAAAAGCCATTCAGACAGATACTGCCATTAACCCTGGTAACTCTGGTGGTCCACTTATAAACATTCAAGGTCAAGTTATCGGGATTACATCAAGTAAAATTGCAAGCAATGGGGGAACTTCTGTAGAGGGTCTTGGATTTGCTATTCCATCAAATGATGCACAAAATATTATTAAACAGCTTGAAAGTAACGGTAAAGTGACTCGACCTGCTCTTGGAATTCAAATGGTTAATTTAGCTAATATTGGAGCTAATGATCTTAGAAAACTCAATATTCCAAGTAGCGTAACTTCTGGTGTAGTTGTTCGATCTGTTCAAAGCAATATGCCTGCATCTGGTCACCTTGAAAAATACGACGTTATTACCAAAGTTGACGACAAGGAGATTTCTTCGTCAACAGATTTACAGAGTGCTCTTTACAACCATTCTATCGGAGACAACATTAAAATCACCTACTATCGAAATGGGAAAGAGGAAACTACAACTATTAAACTAGATAAGAGTTCGGGTGATTTAGAGTCTTAATTGACATCAGTGTAAAGAAAACTTTACAGATAGTAAAAGATATGTTAGTGTAGAATCATGGAAAAATTTGAAATGATTTCTATCTCAGAAATACAAAAAAATCCCTATCAACCTCGAAAAGAATTTGATACAGATAAACTAAAGGAATTGGCTCAATCAATCAAAGAAAATGGGCTCATCCAACCCATCATCGTTCGTCAATCTCCTGTAATTGGTTATGAAATCCTTTCAGGAGAGAGACGATATCGGGCTTCTCTCTTAGCTGGTCTCACTTCTATTCCAGCTGTTGTGAAGAACCTCTCAGATCAGGAGATGATGATTCAGTCTATCATTGAGAATTTACAGAGAGAAAACTTGAATCCAGTTGAAGAGGCACGCGCCTACGAATCTTTGGTAGAAAAAGGATTTACTCACACTGAGATAGCGGATAAAATGGGGAAATCTCGTCCTTATATCACTAATTTTATTCGTTTGCTTTCCCTACCAGATTATATCTTATCTGAAGTAGAAAATGGAAAAATTTCTCAAGCTCATGCACGTTCACTAGTTGGTTTGGATAAAGAGCAACAGGAATATTTCTTTCAACTAATCAAAAATGAAGACATCTCTGTGAGAAAACTAGAAACACTGCTGACAGAGAAAAAACAAAAGAAGCAAAAAAAAAGTAATTCTTTCATCAAAGATGAGGAAGATAAGTTAAAAAAACTACTTGGCTTAAATGTAGAAATTAAACTTTCTAAAAAAGATACTGGAAAGGTTATTATTTCTTTTTCAAGCCAAGAAGAATATGACAGAATTATCAACAGCCTAGAATAAGGCTGTTCTTTTATTTTTTCAACCCACAAATTTATCCACTATTTCTTATAGCAAAAAACCAAAGAATTCAAGGGAATCCTTCACTTTCCCCCAACCTGTGGATAAAAAATATAAACATTGTGGATTCTTTTCCACAGATTGTGGAAAAATGCTAGCATCTATGGTAAAATAAGTCTAACAGTAAACCTTTTTATATCAAATATAGCAAAGGAGGGGATAATCG